>JAXHNR010000001.1:1200000-1573511 GCA_034520215.1 Candidatus Krumholzibacteriota bacterium
GTTGACGACGGAATAGTTATAGCTGAAAATATTTATCAGCACCACGAACGAGGCAAAAAACCCGTCCAAGCCGCGCTTATTGGAACCGTTGAAGTGCTTCCCTCTGTTATCGCTTCTGTTCTTACTACCGTTGTGATATTTATGACTTTCTTTTTTCTCGAGGGCGGAATGGGCGATCACAGCCGTGATCTGGCCTTCGTCGTTATAGCGACACTTCTTCTCTCACTAATCGAAGCTGCTTTTATTCTACCTGCTCATATCGCGCATTCGAGAGCTCTGTGCGTAAGGGAAAAAAGCCGCCTCGAACGCGAGTCAACCAGGATGCTCGGCTGGGTACGAGATAAGATATACATGCCCGTTCTCCGGTCTTCTATTAAATCCCCCTATATCTCAATCGCGACGGTACTGGCAATATTCATAATAACGATCGGAGCTATTCGCGGAGGGATTCTAAAGACGACCTTCTTTCCGTATATAGAGGGTCGCTCGGTCTCTATAAACCTGGAGATGCCCGCGGGAACACCCGCTGCTGTTACAGACAGTTTAACGGGCTACATAGAAAAAGGTGTATGGGAAACAGATGAAAAATACAAAAAGTCACACAGGGGAGAAAATCTCGTAAGGTCTGTATACAGGAGAGTAGGATCGGGTACGCACCAGGGCCGTGTTTACGCTATCCTTGAAAGCAGCGAAGAGCGGAATTGGACAAATCTCAGAGCCGCAAACGAATTCAGAGAGAAAATTGGTAAGATCAAAGGCTCAGAGAAACTCAGCTTCGGCATGAGCAGGCGCTGGGGAATGCCTGTAATGGTTGCCCTTAAAAGCAATAACTTCGAGCAGCTCCGGGGCGCGACCGAGATGTTAAAGGAAGAACTTAAGAAGATGCCGCAGCTTAAGGATGTTACAGACGACGACCCCCCCGGATTGCGGGAAGTCAAAGTCAAACTAAAAGAAAAGGCATTCGCTCTCGGACTTACAACATCTGAAGTCGTAAGCCAGGTTCGTAGTGGATTCTTCGGTGGTGAGGCCCAGCGCATACTCAGGGGAATAGATGAGGTAAAGATATGGGTTCGTTACAGCCGTGATGACCGCTCTTCAATGTCCGACCTCGAGAATATGAGGATCCGTGCTCCGGGCGGGCAGTCATACCCCCTCGGCGAAATCGCCGACTTCTCGATAGAAAGAGGAGTAATGTCGATAAATCATACGGACGGGCAGAGAGTCATAAATGTCATGTCCGATGTAACCAGCACTAAAGCTTCCGTGCCAACTCTGCTAGCCGATATTAAAGAAAACGTAATGCCGGAAGTTAAAGAAAGATATCCCGAGGTTCGCTACAGCTTCGAAGGGGAAAGCTACGAGAATAAGAAAACAATGGACGCGATATCCCGGGTCGTTCCTGCAATTCTGATAATGATGTTCCTTTTAATAGCCGTTACTTTTCATTCATTCGGACAGGCGGTAATAGTATTTCTGCTTATTCCCTTCAGTATTGTCGGTGTGCTATGGGGGCATTACATTCAGGGCTATATCGTCAGCATACTCTCTATGTTCGGCGCTATAGCACTTATGGGAATAGTGGTAAACGATTCACTTGTACTTGTAAGTACGGTTAACCGGAAATTAAAAGCGGGCCGCAGTTTCGATGACTCCCTATTTGAAGCAGCAATATCGCGTTTCCGGCCCGTTGTGCTGACTTCTCTCACTACTATAGCGGGATTGGCTCCTCTTGTCTTTGAACAGAGCCACCAGGCACAGTTTCTATCTCCTATGGCTATCTCAGTTGCCTACGGCCTACTTTTCGGAACCGTTCTAACCCTGATAATGCTCCCGTCCATGCTTAAAACCTTTAACGATATCAAGATTAAACTCTATAAGACAATTAGCGGAAAAGAAGTAAACGGCAGATTTGTTGAAACTGCCGTAAGGGAAGAGGAATTCCTCCGCAGGCAAAACAATGACGGTCATTCAAATGAAAAAGGATGCGAAAAATGAAACACCTTATATCTATTCTATTTCTTGCACTTTTCTTCTCGCAAACTGCCGCCTCAGAGGCCGTACTGACCTTTGAAGAAGCAGTATATATCGCCATTGAACGTAATCCGCGGATAGCTGCCGCGCGTAATGACGCCGAAATTGCCTCAAATAACGCCCATGCCGGTAACGCGGGTCTTTTTCCCAAATTGGACTTTACGGGTTCCGCGAATTACAATAGAACCGATCCGCCTTCCGGAATTGAAACAGAAACCTCTTCTACAAGCGCCCGCCTGGGTGCCACCTACACTCTTTTTAACGGCCTTGGTAATATCTACCGTTACAAGCGCCTTAAATCGGAAGAAAGACTTGGAGAACTTAACGCCCGTGAGCGGATAGAAAATATTATTATCCATGTAAGTAAAGCATATTACGGGGCCGCAGAGGCCTTTGAAACCCTGCTTGTTTCAAGGGAACTTCTTGATATTTCCAGAGAAAGACTGGAAAGAGTTAAAAGCAGAAGCGATTTCGGTCAGGGTGGATCTGTCGATGTCCTAAACGCAAAGGTTAATTACAATACTGACACCGTTACGGTTGTCCGTTCTGAATTCGCTTGGGAAGAAGCAACTCGAAACCTCAACAGCTTACTGAACAGGAATTTAGGCAGTAAATATAAAGTGGATTCCAACGTGAAATTCGCCAATCTCGAACCTCTAAGTCAGTTAAGGGAAAAAGCTCTAAAACAGAACAGCTCTTACCAGATTGCCTCAGAGTCGGTGAAGCGGGCAGCTTTTGGCCAGAAAGTTACAAGATCCGCCTTTATGCCCAGACTCGACCTATCTACCTCTTACGGCTGGGAGGAATACAGCAACGAAGGCCTGAACCTGGATTTTAACGACCCAACTTCAAACTGGGGTGTATATGCTACGTTGAGTTTTAATATATTCAATGGATTCCAGCGTCGGATAGATTCTAAGAACGCGGCCTTAGAAGTTAGGAGCCGCAAGATGCTGGAGGAGCAGGCGCGTCTCGATATGGATAGAGAACTTATAAACGCTTACAAATCCTACAGCAACAGCAGGGCCATTCTGGATCTGGAGAAAAATAATCTCGAATCAGCCCGCATCAATTTTCAGCACACAAGCAAACTATACGATCTGGGGCAGGTTACATCGACACAATTCAGAGAAGCACAGCTAAATCTCACGAGAGCTAAAACAAGTGTTATCTCCGCTACCTACCAGGCAAAGCTAGACGAGATCGAACTCTTCAGAATCACCGGAAACCTGGTAAATGAGATCTAATCCTACTTTAGAGGAAGCCGAAAATCCCTAAGCTATGATTTTAATCAGCGAAAAGTTCACATTAAGATTATTTTTCAGCGGCGCTTCCCAGCTTAACCTCACGCACAGCTTCGGCTACAACAAAAATCCGTTCATTGTTACTTACAGGATCAACCGGGACAATGAAAAACCCCTTTTTCTTTTTATTGTACCCGAGGCTCTTTCCCCTTAGTATCTCGCCGTCGTGGAATTCTACCATGATTGATAAACCCCTCAGGTTAGAACTGTCAACCTTGCTGAACGACTTCTTTTCAGCGTATTCTTTCCTCCCGTCAAGTATCTTTACAAAAAAGAGGGCTTTCAGATCGGCGGTCTTAATCTCATAAGTTTTCCCGAGATCGGCATCTAACTCAGATACTAGGTGAAACATATCTTTAACAGGCGTAAAGTCATGTGTGTGCCCTTTCAATAACCTGCCGTCCGTAAAATGGGCAACTACTCGATTCCGTTTTTTATCTGTTGCGTCTTTCATTATGAGCCCCTTCTGCCAAGTCCAATAGATATTAGATATTACATAAATGACGCACTACCCTGAACAATCATCCTCGAATTACATATCTTTGTAAAGAAATTTTCAGCTGCCCGTGCCTTTTTATTTATTACCTGCAACCTGCGCGGCTCATTATTTCATCGATCTTTTTCTTAACCCGCTCACTTGATCTGCCGTCAAGCCCGGTAAAAAAGTAGTTTCTGTATTCCTTAAGCTTAACCTTCATCTGGTCAGTCGGATTCAACGCCTCTTTCACGCAGGGAAGAAGATCTTCAGGACTTTTCATATGGGGGAAAGCACCAGCCAGCCAGTCTTTAGGATCAATAGACAGCACCGGCATCCCGTCACTATGCTTTAACTTGTCAAAGGGAAGTTCATAAATAACTCCATGGCGGCCCAGTGCAAGAAATTCATTGATAACACTGGAAGTATCACTGATTAATGTATCTGATATGAAGATGTAGGGATAAATGTCGTAATCTTCTTTCCCAATCAGGAATACAGAAGAATTATCCCGCGAGAGCTTTTCATAGAATCTGTGCTGGGAATGAGGCGCGTATTTACCTCCCCAGCTGTAAGGATGCAGTTTTACAATAAGATTATATTCCGGTATGAGATCGGTAATACTGTCCCTTATATATTTTATACAACTTGGTTTATAAGACGGGGCGTACAGAACAACCTTTTTATCAATATCCAACCCCGTAAGTCGTTTTATACTTTCCTTGTCATAATACCCTTCCCGGAAGAAGGGATCAAGCTTTGGAATACCCGTTATGTAGAAATCGGCCTTTTCCTCCCAACCAAGACTCTTAATGTAGTCATACCAGTACCGACCTTCCAGAAAGACATGATATCTATAGTTTTTCTGTTTTACAATATTTCGTATGCGCAGTGTTTTTATTCCAACACCGTGATCCAGATGTACTTTGACACTTTCGCCGTATCTTTCGGGCTTCTTTAGGGCGTCGCCGCAGACAACTAAATCAAATCCATCTGTTTCATCCGTCAACTTGTAACCTTCCCTTTCAAGCCGGGAAGCTATTCGTTTTTTCTCACTTAAGAGGAAAATCCACAAAAATCTTTTCTGATCCTTCCCTATTCGTATATAGAGATCATAGTTCGGATCCTTCTCCAGCTCTCTGTACAAGGGATAAAGTGAATTAAAGTAATATTCCTTTTTCAGATCGAATAATACCTTTATCATCACCTTACCCCCTCGGTTTAAACAGAATAGTTTGTATGTTTTGCGGTGGATCGTCTCCTGAGTCACGCATTATAAAATACTTTAAGTATTAAGTATAACTACATAGTATATTGAAATATAGCCAGGCATTTAGACCTTTACTGAATTTGATTCCCGCCCTTATAAAGTTGTCATTCCCCTGAGGCTACCGATCTCTTAACCCATCTCTAATGCTCGTAGTCGAAATACCGCCGGTCCTTTCAAGATATCTAACCTCACAGTACTTCCGCAAATAATCAAATTTCCCTTCCCAATCATCACCTATCGCGAATATATCCACTTTATTCTTCTTTATATCATCAACCTTCTGCTCCCAGTTTTCTTCCGGTATGACTTTGTCAACATATCTGATGGCTTCAACAATTTTAGATCTGTGCTCATATGGATATACGCATTCTTTCCCTTTAATCAGGTTAAACTGATCGGTAGAGACTGCAACAATCAAATAGTCGCCCAATTCTCTTGCCCTTCTTAGAATTCTCAAATGCCCATAGTGGAAAAGATCGAAAGTTCCGTATGTTATAACAGTTTTCATCTGTCAGCCAACTATTTGTCGAATTGCAGATCGTAGAGATATTTATACTTACTACTCGAATCGAGAAGCTCCTCGTGAGTCCCGATTTCAAGTATCCTGCCGTCTTCCATAACAACTATTCTGTCTGAATTCAGTATAGTGGAAAGTCTGTGGGCGATTACTATAACCGTCCTGTCCTTCGTGGCTCTGCCTATGGCTTTCTGTACGTTCTTTTCGGATTCGGAATCCAGGGCGCTGGTTGCTTCATCGAAAATCAGAATCGGCGGATCTCCCACTATAGCTCTGGCAATACAAAGTCTCTGTTTTTGCCCCCCGGAGAGATTTGAACCCTTGGGGCTCAGCACTGTATCATAGCCGGCCGGAAGCTTATCGATAAATTCATCGGCATAAGCAATGCGAGCGGCCTTTTTAACATCCTCTACTGTGACTTTCTTATTTGATCCGTAACTGATATTGTTAGAGATAGTATCGTTAAACAATATAGACTCCTGAGTGACGGTTCCGAATAAATTATGCAGGTCGCTTATCTTGATATCCTTTATGTTAATCCCATCAATATCGATGCTGCCTTCGTCGGGATTATAAAATCTTTCAATCAGATTGACAAGAGTCGTCTTTCCCGAACCGCTGCTTCCCACAAGGGCTACCTGTTCTCCCTTCTTAATCTCTATGTTAATATCTGATAACACCTTGCCGTCATTATTATAACTGAAATTCAGGTTGCTGATTTTTATAGAATCTTCAAATTCGGAAATCGAAACAGCATCGGGGCTTTCAGATATCTCGGGAACTGTATCAAGCACTTCGTATATTCTGTCCAGTGATACCATAGCTTTTTTTATTTCTATATAAGCCTTGGTTATATTCTTAATCGGATGAAGTATTGAAAATACGGCAAGCATAAAAAACATAAAGCTGCCGAAAGTAAACTCAGTGGGATTATCAAGTACCATTTTGCCGCCGATAATAAGCACGACGATACCTACAAGGGTGCCATTGATTTCCGACAACGGAACACTCAGAGCTTGGTAAACTTGAGCTCTCCGCCATGACTTGTAGAATTTGAGGTTATGAGTTATGAATCTTTTGTACTCAAAGTCCTCTTTTGAAAACGATTTAACAATCTTAAACCCGTTAAATACCTCCTCGATCTTCGAAAAGAGTATTCCGTATGTCTTCTGAATCCTCTTTGAATATTTCTTTACCTTTTTACCCAGAAAGGAAATCAGAATACTTACTACAGGCACAATGACCGCGGTATATAGAAATAGTTTGTAATTTATAAGTATAGCAATAGTTACATTTACGATTATAAGCGCAACGTCTCTGAGGGAACCGAAAAACGAACGAATAAAAAGATTACTGACGATGTTTGCATCTGACGTCAACCTGACTTGAGAATCCCCTATTGTTATACTCCTGAAAAATGTCAGGGACTGATTAAGATATTTTCTGAAAAGTTTGTTTCTTAACTGATAAATCACTTTGCCGCGTAAGGTCGCGAAAATAATCCTGTTGACGTAATAAAATGAATTCTTAATTACAATAAGGATTATCATCGTTACGCCGATAAGAAAAAGCAGCAGCATCTGGTCCGTGTAAGACAGTAAATCCTTATAGCTATCAAGCAGCAATTTAAGGTGATCTGAACTGAAGAGATTTGAAAACCCAGATTGAGAAAAGAACTGAGCGGTTGAAGAATAAAATCTGTTGTAAAATTCGCCGAACGTGTTGTAGATATTATCTTTATGCATTAATCCAAACACATAATCAAAAAGGGGAACCGTCATCCCCAGGCTTATACTGCTTAAAGCGGCGAATATAAGTGTTGTTATAACCCCGGAAATCATCAGTTTCCAGTATCTGATCATCATGTAGAATAATTTCTTTATATTTTTCATATTGGACTATTCTGACATAGGCTGAGCGGTTTTCCGTAATTGTAATTATCTATAATATTCACTTAAAAAATAGGTAACACAACTCCCTTGCGTGAAAGAAAAACTGTCAATAAGTATACAATCTATGAAATAATATGCAAGGTATGTATTTTTAAGGGCAAGAAGCCGGGCTAATTATCCATGAGCTCTTGATATAATTCTATGTTTCCATTAATAGTCTTCCGAATATCAAAATTTCTAACTGTTTCGAAAGCTTTGCGCCCAAGTTCCTCTCTCTTACTTCCGTTATCTAATAATTTTATAATTGCCTTTGCAAGTTGCTGAGAATTCTGCGGTTCAACCAATAAACCATTATCCCCGTCGGTGACAGCTTCCGGAATCCCTCCGGTTCTACAAGCAATCACAGGTAGCCCAAATGATTGAGCATCTAAAATAGAAGTCCCGAGACCTTCCTTCTTGGATGCCAGTACGAACAAATCACAATTCTTAAGAAAATCTTCCACATCTCTTCTGAATCCGGCAAAAATAAAATTTTTCTCGATCCCGAGATATCTGACAAATTCTCTCATTTTTTCTTCTAAGACTCCCGTACCGTAAGCACAGAATGTAACGTTCCTGTTCTTTTTCAATACAATCGAGGCGGCATTTATCAAGTTCTGATAATCCTTATGCCCTACAATTGCCGCGACAGTACCTACTAAGATATTATTCTCCGGAATCCCGAGCTCTTTTTTCAACCCCTTATATTTACTGTTGCCGTTGAATTTATTTAAATCAATTCCTGAATGAATCGTAACAAGTTTCCTTTCATCAATTCCGTCTTCAATAAGTACTCTCCTGACGCTGTCAGATACACATATGATTTTATCTAATAAATAATTACGGTATTTAATTCGACTCAAAATGTTTTTCTTTATGTGAAAATCAACCCTGCGAACAGCAATTAACTTGATTTTTCGGCAAAATATCCCGGCCCATAATCCAACTGCCAGCGCGTGACCGGAATGAAGATGCAGTATCTGTCCACCGATATCCTTGCAAAACCGGGCAATCTTGTATCCCGCGATAATATCGAATTCGCTCCTCATATTTAATGCTTTGTGGGGTAGGCCGTTACTTTTACAGTATTTTTCAAATTCAGATCCAGGCTGACAGATAAGAACTGTGCTATATCCGTTCTCATGCAGATATTTATGTAAATACGCAGCCTGTCTCTGCCCTCCTCTCCATTCCATTTCAGTATCAATATGTACGATTTTCATTTATTATGTTTCTCCCACAGTTTTATATACTTCAGAAAGACGTAGAAAGCTGAGTTAAAGGCTAATATCAATCCCTCTTTTCCGTCAAGGAAACCCATATTTATAAAATACATCTTTATGAACCTGAATTTCGCCCTCAAGATAGCTTTAAATACTGAGGATTTCTTTCCTTGATTAAATAATTGTCTCGCACCAAGTGTTGTATATTTGTCGATCTTTTTAAGATGGTCTGAAATTGTGTGATATGAATAATGCATTATTTCTTCTTCTATCCGTCCCGTTTCACCTTTGATCTCAACATATTCATGAACATCTCTGCTGTTATAGCTGCCGTATTTCCTGTTGAACAATCTCAGACAATATTCTCTATTCCACCCTGAATGCTTTATTAGCCTTCCTATATAAAATGTTATCCTTTTAAACTTAAAACCGCATTTGTCTATCTTCTCCGAAAGGATTTCTCTGATCCTCTCTGCCAATTCCGAGCTTACTTCTTCATCAGAATCAATTGATAGTATCCAATCGTTAGACGCCTTCTCTACAGCCAGTTGCCTTGTTCTTCCAAACCCTAACCATTCTGTTTCTACGACCCTGCATCCGTACTCACGGCAGATAGACAAAGTCTTATCAGTAGAACCGGAATCTATTACAACAATTTCATCCGCCCATCTTACCGATTCAAGGCAGCGTCTGATATTTCTCTCTTCATTCTTTGTTATTATCACAACAGATAATTTCTCTGACATATTATAAATCCTTTAATATTTTTTTGATTTTATCAGCCCTCTTCACCCATAAATACTGCTCAGCTTTTTTTAGCACGCTCAAGCGCATTTCCGCGTAAACCTCTTTATTTTCAAATAAAAGATCTATCTTCTCAGATAGTTTTTTAATATCGCCGCTTTTGTAGAAAAACCCCGTTTCCTCTCCGTCAATTAGTTCTCTCATGGTTGGTAAATCCGAGGAAATCACAGGTATACCGTAAGAATAAAAATCAAACAGCTTAAGTGGAGAAGTTAAATACCGGTTAAAGTAAGTATCCATAAGAGGGACAACCCCGATCCTTATTCTATCAATATACTCCCGCATTTCGACCTTATTTACCCAGCCGGTAATGGTGATTTTTTTTCTGTTATATAAATTTTCCGCAATTCTGTAATATTTCTTGATTTCACTGCTGTTTTTACCGCCTATTAATAAAATGTCCGGCTTAGAATCAGAAATAGATGCTGCTTTTATTATATCCTCAACCCCTTTATGTTTTTCTAATGATCCTATATACCCCACATATTTTCTATTATTAAATTCGCTCTTTGCATCAGTATTTATCCTATGAATACCAGTACGGCAGACGAATATATTCTGCTTGGGAAACTCCTTTAGATATTGTTCCCTTTGTATCTGCTGCAAACAGATTACTCCGCTGATCCGAGGAATATACTTTCTTTCATAATTATGATATCTCATTTTTTTACTTATATTTATATCATCCCTGCTGCTTAAATCGGCAAAATAATCATGTGATTCAAATAGAGCGGGGATGTTATAATTCTTTTTTAATTCGGCCAGATATGGCAGGAATGAAACGTTTCGGGATATAACCGCGTCGATTGTTCTTTCTACAATCAATTTTCTTAGAGTTTTATAAACATACCTGTAATAAATTCTATTAGAATTTATATGAAAATGATTTTCATAGGGATAAATAAATAGATTACTACTCTTCTTAACTCCAAAATAATCGGTTAATACTTCTTCTATAGTTGAGTTGAAGTTCTTCTTGATGAATAAATGGCATTCACGAAACACATTCGCCAACCCAACCGCGTTATATGTCGCGAAGGTAGTACTGGGGGAATTAGACGGCCACTGCCCGGTATGCACATAAGCAATCTTCAAAAACTATTCTCCAATTCTCCTTTTTAATAATCTTTCACCTTTTACCCTGGTTTGTTCATTCTGAATATACTTCTTCAGCTTCCGTCTGTACTTTGCCGCCTTCCTGTTTTTCCTCTTAACAAAATCGCTCATTATTGAATGCCTGTCTCTTTTATTATCCCGTCTTTTCATATTATCCGAATAGTCATGATAAATAACCGTTTCCGGCCAGTAAATTAATGATTCGCTCCCGTATTTCCCGGCAATTCTAAGGGATAGATCCCATCCCTCGTGCCCGAATAATAAAGGATCCATACCATTCATTTCTAAATACACAGATTTTCTAAAAGCCGAATTGCCCTCAATGTTTATAATAGATGGAACTGGAATACCTCCCAGATCATAATGCTGAATTCTCTTATTCTCGGAAGTTTTCCCCTTTGGGAGGACCCTTCCCCTGAAACCGCAGATATCGTAAGTACTAAAAGCGTTACTTACAGTTTTAACGTAATTTTCAGCAACCAGGGCGTCGTCATCGAGAAAGGCAATAATCTTCCCTCTCGCAAAATGTACTCCTATATTTCTTCCTTCGGAAGGAATAAGGTTTTGGGGAGTTTTAATGTACAGTATTTCCATTTTCTTAAGTTCATCCTCAACATCATCATTGCCGCCGTTATCAACTATAATAATTTCATACACCTTTTCTCTGTTTTTTATAACAGAAGATATGCAGTCTAAAAGAAGTTTATTAGTTCTATAGGCTACGATAATTACAGACAATTCGGGCAGCTTATCTTTCCTGTTATCTATTTTAAGAAAAGTGTCGTAATCTATTAATTTCCTGTAACACCGCATATAGCCTTGAGCCTTCTTTATTCTTCCGCCGTAGAGAAAGCTGTTTGCCCTGTTAAAGCAATCAAGAGCCAGAGCTTGCCGGTTACAACCCTTACTTATTTTTTTATTTATCCTTCTACTTATTAACTTATTTATTATGAACATGGAGATTCTCAAATCTTAGTTTCATATTTATAGATATATTCCGGTCTTGACTGAATTTTCAGGCCCGAAAGCCCAATCCCAATTCTTTATTGGAGTACGCCATGTCTGGCCGTATTTTGTTTTGACATACTTTAGAGTGTCATCGGGAACATAAAAATTATTTCCCAGAAATTCAGTCTCCTTTAATTCAAATTTATCATAATAGTATTTTATCAGATTTTTTCCTCTCTCAGTATCCAGCCAGGCCGCGTGCCAGTATCTCCCGTCTTCTTCATAAAAAAAGAAGATATCTAATCTTACGTCATTTCTAATGAATGACAGCTCCAATCCCAATTCTACTTTTCCAAATATATGATGCAGCTCCCAACCGTTACCTATAAATTCCATTATTATTCTGTCATCATAATCTTCTATAAAAGCCCCTATATCCAGATCAAAATCATGCGGTATAAAGCCATTTTCTCTGAAGCATCCGAGCAGTGTTCCATCGGTAAGCCAGAAACGCATATTCAATTTATTCAGTATCTTCTTCACGCTGATCAGATTTTCTAATCCGACGTCCTTCTTAAGGGGCAGCCTGTTTATGTTGATCTTTTTTTTCTTTTTCCGGATTTTCTTCCATAAATCTTTAAGTTTTGATTTTACACTTTCATTATCTTTTTCACCTCTTCTTTTGAGGGCATTTCTTATTGCCAAATCAAAATTTTCTTTGCCAATAGCCCTTTTCTTACCATGCGCTTGAGATTCCGGTAAAACTCTGTAAAAATAAAGAGGTTCATTTATAAAGTGCAGATGTGTAACCTCCTCCATTTTCAAAAATAAATCTTTATCTTCAGCATATTTAATACTCTCATCATACCCTTCTGTCTTCAGGTAAGAAGATTTTCTGAAGGTCTTAAAATGACTTACATAATCGAACTCAATATTACTCCGGCCCTTGGGAATCTTCTTACAATAACCGAGTTTTTCTATTTTCATATCTTTGTCGCAATACCAGAAATTAGTGTATACAAAACCAGCTTTTGAGTGCTTGGAATAATAATCTGTTATCTTTTCGACACAGGTAGGATCTAATTTATCATCAGGATCTAAAATGCCTACCATATCATTTTCAGATAATTCAATTAATCTTTTTAATGTTCCGATATAACCTAAATTCTGTTTATTATAGTGAATGGAAATATTTTCAATATTTTCGTACTCTTTATAAACTTCTCTGGAATTATCCGTACTGGCATCGTCAAGTATTATTATATCCCATTTATCTGAAGTTTGATTTATTACGGAATTAAGACATTCTCTTAAATAAACTCCATTATTAAAATTTGCTATTAGTATTGATATTTTCTCTTTCATTATTTTAAACCTAAACTTAATTTGAATATTTTAGATAAAAGTATATTTTTATTTAATAATTCTTCCCTATCAATATTTTTCAATGGTTCGAACATAAACTTATTATATAACATTACTGCAACAGTGTCTTTTTCTACAATTGAATCCAAATTTATATCAGTTATAAAAAATTTTTCCCAACTATTCCAAACTATGGGAGCAAATTTATTAAATTCAATATTGTGATATTCGTACCCTTCAAACAATTTCCATAGAATAGAATAGCCAAATTCAGACCATTTAATTGAATTCAGTTTTTCTACTTTCATGTTATATCTCAATTTCATTTTACTGCTCAAGTCTCTCAATTTTTTTAGATTAAAAAGATTTACAATATCAATGGTCTTGTAAATATATTTATATTTATTTTGCTTAAATGCTGGTTTGTTTTTTTGGTATAATTTTTCATTTAACTTCATATCCATAAGTTCAATCCATTCTTTTAAAACAGAACAATATTTTACAGCTCCAAAAAATCCAATTGAGGGTTTACCATATTCAATACCGTATCCAACATACTCATACTTTTCCAAATATTGCTCAATGTTAATTTTCTTTAACAAAATAACATCACTATCTAACCAAATCCCCCCATATTTATAGATAATCTTTGCCCTTATATAATCAGCTTTTTGGGCAATTTCTTCAAGCTTATCAAGATCCCTTCTAAGGTTTGGTAAATATTCATAAACGGTTTTTTCATTTAAAACAATAATTTTATAATCAGGAGAATGTTTAATGATTGTTTCTAAACATAAGTCGAGATATGCGGGTTTCTCAGATCCTTTGTTATTCTCCCAATACATCCAAATCGTTTTGTTCACTAAACACCTCTTTTAATAATATAATTCTTAAACCCGCCTATTTGTCTTCCGCCGTTAAAAATCTTCTCAAACAATGTAATTAAACGGTATTTAAACTTCTCATGCTTATGGAGTTCTCTAAGAGGGTTTGGTTTACCGCTGTATTGGAGTTTGTCTTTCCAGTCTAATTTGCCGATCATCTTAGTCATCACTTCGGGGTGTGACTCTTCAAATACAGCCAGTCTGTTTAGCGGCCCGTAATCAAATTCATCCGGGAAATCCTGATACATTTCAGCTACTTTCTCACTTCCCCTGTGTACGGTATCTAAGGCCTTCTTCTTGTTTACCATTAAATGAGGGGGGCGCACCCAGCCGTAATGGTAAACATAAGCGTCAACGGCCGCCACTTTTAACTTATAGGTGTTCTCTTTTTGACGGTAATTCACCCCGTCGAATTCCGGAATACGGCGAAATGATTGAGCGGATATCCACGAATGTATATCTTCCCTATTGCGGATTATTCTGATTTCATTCTGATACCAGCCGTGACCCGATTGATAATGGTCATAGTCACCCCAGAAATGCCTGTACTTGAAAAGTAACCCTTCAACTTCTTCCATCTCTAGCAGTTCAAGGCATCTTTCTTTTATGACGGGCAAGGATTTTTCATGAATCACTTCGTCAGCTTGAAGATAAAACAACCAGTCTCCCGAGCAGAATTCCTTGGCAATATCTGTTTGATGGGCATTCTCCATTCCGCGTGGATATTTCTCCAAATCCCACACTGTATCAATTATTTTTATCTTAGGATCACCAATTGCCGCGATTCTCTCGCGTGTATTATCATCATCATCACCCCTGCCCACAGCGATAACAAATTCGTCACAGATAGGGAGAATCGACTTAATAGATTCAACAACCGGGTAATATAATTTAATCCCGTTTTTTACAAAAGAAAATCCGCTAATTCTCATATTTTCTCAACTCTTCTAAACCATACGTTTCAAGTCTAAGTTAAATGACAACAAATTCAATTCAAAAATAATATTCTCTCCGGACAAAAAAGGGGGTCTCTTATGAGAGCCCCCATCCTTCAAACTGTTTCCCGTCACAGCAGATCTTCCTATTTTATTGCCGCTTTAAGCGCAAACTGCACGCGGAAGCTGTCATATTCATCAGAGACTGTTGTAGTAGTCACTCCTCCGCTGTTTTCTCTTGTGGACCATTTTGTCTTCAGATAAGAAAATTCTAACATACCCGTAACATTATCCGTTATCCCGTACATCGCGTTCGCGAAGATAAGGGAATTCATGTCGCGGAATGTTTCGCTGGGGCCTATCGGAACATCAAATTCAGTGTCGTCCGGGTCGTCGAAAGAATAGCCAGTGTTAAACGTCAGTTTAGAAGAGGGCTTCACTGAAAGCATCCCCCATCCACCCGTTGTGGGAAGTGGCTCATAGATGCCGTCTGTGTTCTGAAGTACGCCTCCGAAATAAGTCTGAAGCGCTTGCCCGATAAAGTATTCACCCTTCAGGGTCAGATGTTTGTTAATTTTTAAGGCTAAATCACCGTTAAAGGACCAGGAATCGATACTTTCTTCTGTTACATTGTTCGGTGTAATTGTCTCATCTGTTCTGTTATATTTCTCCTGTCCGTAATGACCTGATACTCCGAGTGAGAGCTTTCCTTCTTCAGAAAATCCCGAGGCTATTCCAAGTCTTCCCTGGAGGGCGGGTATCGCGGCGTCGGCGCCGTTGTCAACACCGTCTCCGGTGTTTACATTTATAGTATCATTGTAACCAACGCTGAAATCTCCGCCCATATTCCTGGTAACGGCAAGATCGAGCGATAACTCCGCTCTGTCGCTGATATCCGCCCAGGTCGAGAACCTCACCTGAGGCCTTCTGTAACCAATATTCCCTTCACCCCAGGCCACACTGTAATTTACGGTCTTTGGCACCAGAGGGGAGATGACATCCCAGCTCTGACCCGCGAGAATAGACCATTTCCTACCTGTAATCTTGAAATAGGCGTGCCGCAGCATCGGGGTTGCTTTATTCTCGGCGCTTGCTCCGCCTCCGTAGAAATCGAACTCCAGGGTAGCCTGCGTCTTTACGCGTTCCTCTTTCCAGAGAAAATCGAAACCCAACCTGCTCTCCCTTGTACTGAAATAAAGGGCGTTATCAGCTTCTTTATATTCGGGAACGTAGAGATGAAAATTCCCGGGATGCATTTGGGCGTTGTCATAGGCAATATCCGACTTGAAATAACCGTGGAAGTTGAATTGATACTTTCCCCATTTCTTCCCGCACTCTCCGCCGCTTATTTCCGGCGCGATAAATGTCAAAGCGAAAACGGCTATAAGTAAATTGAATAAAATTTTATTCCTCATATACTTCTCCTCTCCCTCTGGCAGCTTTAAAACCGTCACCCGCGCCTTCAACGCGGGATTGAGGTAGCTGCGTGCAGATAAGTTTTCAGGGTCAAGGCGCGACCCTGAACAAACAGATTACTTTCATGTAACAGATTACTTTCATGTTATGTAGAATATTCACTCCTCACAGTCAACTTTTATTTTATCAAACTCTTCTCGCACGGGCTTACGCCGCCTGCTTCCGCGACGGAGATTCAGTGCCGTGTTAAAACTTCTCGTCATACTTTGTCCAGAGCAGGTCGCCTAGATTCCATGCCTTTTCCACAACGCGTTTTCCCTGCCGGAGTGTGTAGTCCGTCAAAAACTCCCGTCTTCTTCTCTTATTCTTAATCATAAGAGCTTTTTTCTCGAACTCCTCCTGATCGGCAAATAACTTCTTCTGAACAGGATCCCAGCAGTTTCGAACGTCATGGCGCATATCTCCCCAGCGCTGTGCGGTGAGGGTTCCAAGGCGGTTAAAAGCCCACCAGGCTGATTTTCTGGTATATCCATCAGGTCTTCCGGGAGTTTTATACGACTCCGGAAGATCTTCAGCACCGCAATAAACGGGAATATAGACCGAGGTCGCTATATTGTCCATGGCGAGCCAGACGACTCCTCCAATCTCGTCGGGCAGCCACTCTCTTGTTTGTATAATCGTACCGTACATCGTGTACCACCGCGCGATTGTCCTCTCTCCCAGAAATCTTATATCTCCTTCGTCCGACACCTGAAACCAGCTTCCGGGAATGTCGTCTATTTCGAGCTGATCATAGGGCAGAAAGGGATTTGCCAGCGGAGAGACTACTTCTTTCCCGTCTTTGTCTCTTACCGTTATCTTCCGGGTCATATCGTAGGGCGTACCCTCATAATAATCCTGAAAAACAGCTATTATATCCTGAACGGAAACCTTCTCGTCCGGTTTTACCGAAAAGGGGTAATTCTCCGATGTTGGACTAAGATTCAGTGAAGGAGCAAGCAGGTCGAATACTCTCCACTCTCTTCTTCGTCCGGCGATAGATTTTCTGCTATCGGGGGCATACGCGTAACAGAACTCGAAAGTTTCCCCCTCACTCCACCATCCGTTCTCTTCCGCCACACTGTAGATATTATCAGACGCCATGAAGTGGTCTGGATCATCGAGATCAATTTCCCTTATTCGGCTGGCATTGGCATTTACAGAAACATGATCGTCAGGGACTCTCTGGGCGGCCCACACGGCTCCGATTTTACCCTTTCCGGGTCCTACTATCTCAAAATGCCATACTTCTCTCTTGTCTGATATAGTCAGACATTCGCCCGCGTCACTCCAGCCGTATTTACTCGTTAATTCATCCGCTATCCTTATAGCTTCACGGGCGCTTGAAGCTCTCTGGAGCATCAGCATGCACAGCCGCTGACAGTCAATCAGGCACTCATCGGACTGCAGCTCGCTTCTGCCGCCGAATGTGGATTCACCGATTGCCAGCTGCTTCTCATTTATGCACGGATACGCGGTGTTGAGATAACCGTAGGTCTTTTCAATCTGAGGGATACTTCCTATTGGAACATGCTTGTATGCCGGCATAGCCAGCGAATCGTCCGACTCTCTCCTGAACATAGTTACCTTTTCATTCCTGCCGTGTCTCTCTGCCGGCCTTATATCCATCCAGGAACGGGTTTTGTGGCTGTCGTCGGTGTGTGAAGTGATAACAGAGCCGTCCACCGTGGCATTCCTGCCGGCTGTAATAGAGGTACAGCCCTCCGGCACACCTCCCTCCCAATCACTCTTATCCCGCGAAAATAACACCGCGGGTATCAATAAAAAGATAAAAATAACAGATATTATCCTTCGCATTGCAATCTCCTTTTTAGAACCTGAATTTGATATTCTGATCGATTTATATTCATCCGTAGGATACTAATATTTAATGTAGCACCCTGTCAAAGGATAAAGGGGGTGGAGTTTCCCCGAAAATCCGGCAAGTATTGTACTAACATTGCGAGATACAATAAGTTATTAGGGTTGGTAAGTGGAATAGGGTTTTCATTGCTGATGAGTGCGGATGATTGATATTTTCAAAACCCTCCGGAGGGCGAGCGGGCAAGGATTTCTGACCCGAAGGGGCAGAAAGAGCGAGCCCGAGGTGGGAGTGGCAATTCCCTCGCCGGGGGAATTGACCACGATTTTGAAAATATCAATCATCCGCATACTGTTACAAATCATCGACTACCTTATAGGTTATAAAAATTGGGGGAACTCGAAATAAAGGGGTTGGAACTTCTTGCAATTTCACAGGCAATTTTTATTTTCAGAGGGGCCCAGAGCCCTTCAAACTGACGCTGATTCAATAACCTTTTGCAGTATCAACGAAGAGCTCGCTCCTTTTATTTTTGTGAAGTGATTCAAAAACATCTTTAAAACTCACCTCGATGTCATAGGCGTCAGTAAGAGCCGCCTGATGAGGTGTAATATAAACACTGTCATTCATCCATAACTGCGATGAAGCCGGCAGGGGCTCTGAGCTGAAGACATCTAACGTCGCTCTGGATATGTATCCTTTCTCTATTGAATCTAAAATCGTCTTCTCCTCGACCAGCCCGCCTCTTCCGACATTTATAAAATGAAGGTTCTTAAAATTCGAGAAGAATCTCGCGCTGAGCATATTCTTGTTCTTACCCGCGGCTGGCAATGTGGATATCAGAATGTCTATCTCCGGAGGTTCGCCAAGGAAATCACCGGCAGAATATACTTCCTTAAAACAGGAAACTTCTCTGCCGTCCGTATTGACACCCAGAAGCTCAAAATCAAATCTTGAAAGAAGTCTCGCCACTTCTCGACCCATATTTCCCGTTCCAAGTACAGCGGTTCTATTCTTTTTCTCAGGAACTTTTTTTTGCCAAACCCTCGATTTCTGCTGCTTATAAAGCTCATATAAGTTCTGCTCAGCGGCAAGAATATGAGACAGGCAGTACTCAGCCATTTTTCTTCCCATATTTCCCACAGTCCGTGATACTATGATATCTTCATTCAGGTCATCCCTCTCAAGAAAGGCGTCCGCCCCGGCGCCGAAAGAGTGAATCCATAAAATATGAGAGATATTGAGGTTTCGGGGCAAGGTGAAGGCTGCAAGGGCATTGTACTCATTTAGTGTTTCCTGATCAACGCTCTCGAAATAATCTATTCTGATATTTTCCTCTTCAGCATATTCTTTTATCCGTTCATGGAAATCCCGCGAGAGTCTTCCGGAAGTTATTATTCTAAATTTATCTTTCATGTTACATCATCCCTCAATAAACACCGCGCTTTTTCCCTCGTGATACTACCACATCAAAAAAAAAGAGAAAAGAAATCATCTGCTTTGAAAGTACTCCCCCAGCCACAATTTCTCTGTTATCATTTTAAAACACCAGATCTTCTAACGAATTTCGTATTTGGCAAGGTAGCCTCTCAGTCCGCCGCTGTTTATCTCTTTCTCCCAGGATGCCTTGAGGAAAACACTTTTAAAAAGTTTTTTTCTGCCGAGATAGATGTAGGCAACCGCACCGCTGCATCGTTCCTTCAGGAAACTGACAAATTCATCGAGCAGAGCTTTTGCGCCCCCGGTATCATTGGAGCGTATCCCGTACGGGGGGTTACATATAATAACAGTTTCCTTAAGTGAATCTATCTTTTGAAATGGCCTGCGGGTTATATCAACATTTTCCCCCCCGGGAAGCCGCTTTAGATTATTCCCGGCTGCCCTGACAGCATCTTCAGACAAATCACTTCCAGCAATCAGTCCCTTCGGAAGCGTTTTAATCTGTTTTTCATAATCCTGTTTAACCTTCTTCCAGAGTTCTTCATCAAAATCGGGCAACTGCTCAAATCCAAACTTACACCTGAGATAACCTGCCGGAATACGGCAAGCGTACATATATGCTTCGGCCAATAGTGTTCCGGAGCCGCACATTGGATCATACAGCCGCCGCTGGCCACTCCACCCGCTGAACTTTATTATCGCGGCAGCTACTGTTTCCTGCATGGGCGCGCTGACCGAATCGAGCCGATAGCCCCGTCTGTGAAGCGAGCCGCCTGAAGTGTCAACACTGATAGTAGCCTTGTTATTGTGAATATATAGATTCAGCCACAAGTCCGGATCTTTAGGATCAACATTGGGTCTTCGGCCGCTTATCTCGCGGAAATAATCGACGACAGCGTCTTTGAGCCGCCGCTCCGCGTATTGCGAGTGGCGTATACGGCTTTTCGAGACATTAGCCTTGACGGCAAAGGTCTCGTCAAGAGACAGCAGCCTCTTCCATGGCAAAGACTTAGCCGTTTTATAGAGATATTTCTCGCTGTGGCAGTCGAATGTCAGAATCGGCGCGAGCACTTGTGATGCAAACCTTGAAGTGTAGTTTACACGGTATAGTGTTTCATGATCGGCTGTGAAATATATTCCACGATAGGTTGTCTTTACATCAGAGGCGCCGAGCTTGCTTATCTCTTCAGCTTCCAGTTTCTCCAATCCATTAGCGATTTGCGCAAAATACCTATTAGTTTTCTGGTAAGCGAATCTATCTTCTAATGAACGTTTCACCTTTTTGGCTCCGATACAGTATACCCCTTTTTTTGAATATCTTAAAGTGAAATAAGTATTTACTATTCAATAAACTCGTTGCCCACTTTACGCGCGCGCTCCGGCTTATCTAAATTAATATCCAGCGCTAACCCTATTTCAACAAGCAGGTTCCATCCGGCGGTTAAAAATATGTATGGATTCATATTCCCCCCGTCAGGAACACGTATAGTTGTAAACGGGGTATCTCTATCCGCGATCGCGACGACTGTCAGTCCGACACCTTCAACTAAAACTTCCTTAAATTTTTCTATTTCCTCTTCGATTGGATCTATTACAAACACAATATCATTACTGTCCATAACCTCTTCGATACCGTGTACCGCGTAGGTACCTTCCAGAAAGTCAGATTTTTTCCGGGTGATTTCATTCGTTTTAAGAGTAAGCTCTTCTGCTACACCGTCATCATAACCCGCGAAATAAATCGTAGGCGCCTTCGCGGCTTTTTCAACGATATCACTCTTTACCGGCATGGAAAGGGTTTCTCTGATCTTACCTGCTAACTCTTTAAGATCGGCTGAATTACTATTACCGGCAATGTGCCATAGTATCGATTCGTAAAAAAGAGCCTGTTCGACTACACTCTTAGTAGCCGCTACAGCCTGCTCCCATCCGCAATTTAAAACAAAGGTTTCATTACACGCCTCTTCGAGAAGTGTTCCCTCATTGGCAGTAAGAGCAAAACGTAATTCATTGCCCTGATCGGCCAGTTTCTTGGCCAGTAAAACAACCTCCTTGGTCCGCCCCGAGTTTGAAGCGCAGAAAACCGCGAATTTAGACAGATCGTACTGCGCCGACTGGCGTGAACCGTCTGTTGATATAGAAAGATCGAGCCCCATTGTCAACCCTTTTCGTATTGCATTTTTTGCGGGATAGATTCTACTTGAACCTTCACCTGTAAGTAGCAGTCTGTCAATATCTTGTATTTTGCCAGCCACTTCTTTTGTCTGGCCCGGATCAAAATTCTCAACAACGCTTACAGTATCGACCATCTCCCTTGCTAAAGCGTATTTCGAATACTTCTCTTCTTCTATATTCATTCAATGCTCCTTTCTAAAAAAATATTAACTTAACTCCACTCGGGATCTGCCTTTAAATCCCGAAACTGAATCTTAAATTACATATATTAAAATATAACAACCGTTACAAAATGCCGTTATATCATCTGTTAAGAATCCCTCTGACTGATTTCACCTGCCAGCTTCTTAAAATCCTCTGTTTCCTTACGCACCTGTTTTACAAAACTGTTATCTTCGATCGTTCCAATCGCGGCTTTCATCTCCTCAGCATTTCTGTATGTATTCTTTGTGAACTTATTATCGAAATCCTTCTTTCTGGATTTATAGACGGCTTCATTAACAAATTCCTGAATCTCAACAACTCTTTCAAGCGCCTCAAGCCAATCATCTTCAGTAAGCTTAGTATTGGGACGACCTATATCTCGAAGTGTGGCAAAGGCATGTTTCTGTTTTTCAAACGGATATTTTTCCCACAGCTTGTCATATCTGCCGTGAATATCCTCCCAGGAAGAAAGCTCCCCCTTAACTATATCTTTACGCAGGCGGTCAACATCTCCTTCAGCGATAAGCTGCCCTCCTATATTTAACCATCTCTCTTCGCGCTCACATTCGAGTTCTTCAACCATCGATGAAAATCTTAATGAAGGATCAGATGCCATATATTCTATCAGATTCTTTAAAGCGTAATAATGAAGCATATCATAATAAGCGTGGTATGCCTCACGAACTTTCAAAATCAGGACCTTCCTTTTTGACTTTTCCATATTTTCGCCCAGAACTTCCAGTTTGTCTGTCTCCCCTATAGATCCATTTAGAAGCTTACGCCCCACTGCGGCCAGCTTATCTTCGTCTTCATTGCCGTCTAATTCACCTTTTTGGCGGAGGCTCGCTTTCGCCACCGATATCTCCAGCAGTCTACGGGCCTTCATTATTTCTTCCGCTGTATCCGGAGCTAAAGGATCGAATTCAATATTCTGTATCTTCCTTTCACGTTTGTCTCTATTCTTAAACTTGGAGGAATTTCTGGCCAGAGCATACATATTATTCAACCACCAGAATGCCGGAAAGACTTCAAGCCTGCCCTTTACATCATTATTATTAACTAGTGAAAAGGGCAGAGGAATATCGAGTTCAGCCGGATAATCGGCTTTAGCAAGGAGAACAAAGGAAGCAAAACGGCACGAATGCTTAACGCTGACACATAATCCCGGCCAGAATCCTCTACCCGCCTGAATTTCATTGTCGTTCGCGCGGCTGTTGTGATTTGAACCTATCGTAGCGCCCGCGGCCATATTACTCTGGCCCATCACCACAGAGGCTATCAGGAACGAATTGTTGTGATGCTGCTCATGAGCCGGAAATATCAGATTGTTGAGAACTTCACAACATGAAATCGTAGAATTATCCCCGAGGAAGGAGTTTATAAGCCTGGCTCCGTATTTTAGATTGGAATTATCGCCAAGAATGAATCTCACAGCCTTGCAGCCGTAGAAGACATGACAGCCGAAACCGATAATACCATTTACCAGCTCTACCCCTTCGCCTATCTGCGTCTTCTCTGTTTCCGATGAGTTAATAGTAAGATTTTTTAGTTTGTTTATTCCTTTAATATAACAATAGGAACCGATCTTGACATCTTTTAGAATACGGGAATTCTTGATAACACACTGACTTCCGATAGTACCGTAATATCCTCTGCTTGAATCAAAACTCTCCTGAGTGATCTCTTTCAACTTTTCCCGCATCGCTGTATCATCTCTGTATTTTGCCCATATATAGGCGTCAGCTGGTATTATACCCTCGAAGGGCAACACACTGCGGCACCCTGTTTCATTCATCAGGTCGAGCCATACGCGTACTTCCTCCCGTTCACCTTCCTTTATAATTCCGTTTCCGAATTTCGCGTAATTTGTAGTATGCATTTCATTGATATTTGACAAAATAGTCCGGTCACCAACAATAAAATGTGATAAATAAAATACATCGTGGATCGCGACGTCATCTCCTATATCACACGCAATTATCAAGCTGTTTTTAATTCCGACCGGAACCTTCAAATCATGGTGGTCGAGAATTACGTTTCTCACGTTTCCTATTCGAACACGGCCGTAGAAATCATTATTCTTTATCTGTCCGGGGTCAAATGTGTCAGTTACGAATATTTCATCCCAATTATCGGAAGTATTGTTATTCTTCACAAGCCTGCGTACTTCATCGGAGGTCAGATTACGCCACCTTTTTTCAGGCCATAAAGCCTGACTATAACGATGGTAGTATTCATCTTTTCCCTTAGGAAGATACTCTTTCGGAATAAAATCTCTACCTATAACATCTGCCGGTAAAATTCTTACACTATCCAATTGTTTCTATTCCCCCTGTCAAATCTCTCATTTTTGATATTATTTTTAATTTATCGCCAACTGGAAGTGTACAATCACGGAAATAAAATTTCAAGATTATTTATTTTGGAGTTTTCCCAATTTTTAACATTCCTTTGTATATCCGGCTATTGGTATTGTCAAAAACGCCGTCTATTTCCCCTGCGAGGAAATAGCGTCTCCCGCTCTTGGGGCCCGCTCGTCTTCCGAGAGGGTTTTGAAATACCAATAGCCGGATAAAAATTAATATCAATTCCACTTATCAATAGAGGAATGTCCTGTGGTAATTACCCTGTAACTTTGCCGTTACTGAAATATTGCCCTTATTTTCGAGGGGAAACTCCAGGTATACCCAGTCGTTGACAAAAGGGATGATTTGCGCTATATTAAATCAATGGAGACATGAAGATGAAAAAGATAAACCCCTATTTTCTCAGCTTACTTTCCGCTCTCGCGCTTATCCTTTTTACTTCCGGATGCTATACGATACTGAACCATCCCCGTGTAGAAACTGAATCACAGGAAGACTATCAGTATAATTCCTGTTCCGACTGCCATGGTCAAAACGCCTATTTTGGTTATTACCATACTCCCCTCGCGTATCCCCGCATGTGGCATGATTACTACGTTCAACCTTGGTGGTACAGTGAAATCGACAATTCCGAGGGACAGAATATACCGACAAGAAGTATAATTGGAGACAGAGAAATAAAATTTAATGATAATGATTTTATCACAAACCCTGCTAATATACGCGGAGGGTCTTCAACGGTCAGGGAAGTCAGAGAGACGGACACAGAGAAAAGTGACACAAAAAGCGGTTCAACAAAGGATAATAGAACAGAAAGAATCAAGAGGTCCGAAAGAAAAGCTCGGGATAGTTCCACAACAAGAAATAATAGCGATTCCAGAGATGACAACGAAGACAGATCAAGTGATAAAAATCGCCGGTAAGTTTTATCATACGGCCATCCATTTCTTTTCGCTGTGAGGTGAAAATTGAACAAAGGAAAAATAGTAATTTTTACTGTAATAATGCTCTTTTCTGCCATTTCTTCCCGTTCACAGATAATCGGGACGATGCAGGCTGACAGGCTGGACCTTCTTAACACATACCAGTCGGGAGGAAGAGCGGCATCACTGGGCGGAGCTTACACCGCTGTAAGTAACGACGCATTCGCTCTAATCTACAACCCCGCCGGTCTGACTCAAATAAATAAGAAGGAATTATCATTCGGTATATATTACAGCACAGAAGATCTATCCACTAACTACGACAGATATAATTCTCTGCTTCCTAATTCTTCCACCGGGATAAGTCACCTTACAACGGTATACCCCTTTCCCACTTACCGCGGAAGTTTCGTTATCGGGTTCGGTGTTTTCCGAGTTGCGAATTCAGACCTTGAATATTTCAAGAATTCCCGCCGGGATGATCTAAACGGCACTATCCGGAACACACTCATTCAGACGGGAAATATATATCAGTACCGTTTCGGCGCGGGGGTCGATATCTCACCGAGGATAGCAGCAGGGGCTAATCTCGTAGTATGGGACGGATCTTCGGGGTTCGTAGAAGATATTTCCTTCGAGCACACAGCGAGTGATTCATCCTATCTTTTCAGTGATGACGTTTCTGTCAATCTGGACGGACTGAGTATGGAAATGGGTCTGCTGTTCAGATTGTCCAAGACACTTAGAGCCGGACTAAAGATAAGCACTCCGGCATGGTTATCCTACGACGGAGACGCCGTTGAATACTATGACTGGAGTTATTCAAACGGCGCAGAGTGGACAACAGATCCTTATTACTATTATATCGAAGATGAATATACGCTTCCTATGAAACTGAGAGGAGGAGTGTCATACCAATTTAAGAACCTTCTTCTATGCGCGGACGCTGAATATTGTGACTATACTCAGACTAAATATAACGGCAAAAAACTATATAACAAAATTAACCGTAATGACCCTGTCCTGGAGAAAACACTCGATTTAAGTTTCGGAGCAGAGTTTGCTCTCCCCTTCTATCCCGCGAAACTCCGGGCGGGTTATTCCTATATTCCCACCAGATTTATCGGAATGGAAGAATTGTCCTACATAGAAGAAACATCCGAAACAATGAGCATTATATCTGAATGGTCAGCCTTCGACGTTATAAAGAACCGCCAGCTCTATTCCTTCGGCATAGGAGGGCTTATAGACAAGGTTCTAAAGCTCGACCTAACTGTCTCAATAGGAAGTTTTGAGAGGGAAACGGAATATCTGACAGAAACTGTAGATATAACTAAAACTTCGCTTTCAACATCTTATAGATTTTAATAAGATCTCTCCTGACTAAAACTACACCTGTTTTGTCTGATATTCGAACTATATAGCGGGGAGTGCTTTCTCAGGGGAATATTTATCCAATCAAATACTTGAGACTTTCTGAAACTACTACTAAATCAGTCCTTTCCTAAAAGGTTCGCGAGAGCTTCCTTCGCGGCCATCTGCTGGGCGTCTTTTTTATTTTTGCCTCTTCCTCTTCCGCGAATTTTTCCATCAATATTCACTTCGATAAAAAACATTTTATCATGTTCCGGCCCCCTAGTAGACTTTACTCTGTAGTCGGGGTATTCGCCGTATTTCTGCTGTGAGAGTTCCTGAAGTTCACTTTTGTAGTTTATATGATCTCTGTGTTCAATATCTTCACGTAATGTGCCCAAGATAAAATTCGATATAAAATTCCTGGACGCTTTGAGACCGCCGTCAATATATATTGCTCCGATAATTGCTTCCATAACGTCGGATTGTATTGAATCCTTACCGTGGACCCCGTCCCTGTAGGCATTATCACTAAGAATTATATGCTCCTTGAGATTGATTCTCTCCGCTTTCTTTGCCAGAATATTCTTACTTACCAGGAGTGACTTCTTTTTTGTAAGCTCTCCTTCATTTTCATCGGGAAATCTCTTCATAAGGTAATCAGCAGTGGCAAGCCCCAGAACAGCGTCTCCAAGAAATTCAAGCCGCTCATATGTGGTATCCATATTCCCATTTAAGGATTCCCCCAGTACTGAGCTGTGGGTTAATGCCTCTATGAGATTATCTCTATTGTGAAATCGGTAATCTATCTTATTTTCTAGAATGTCAAGATGATATATACCGGTATCGTCAGAAGCCCCTCTGAAAAAGGCCTTTAAACGATTTATAAAGCCGCTCATAAGAAATCTCTTCAGTTCAGCAATCAAAACTTCTTTAAAACAAGGCTTACGTTATGTCCGCCAAATCCAAAGGAGTTACTCAACACATAATTTAATTTTTTCTCACGTGCTTTGAGTAAATGGTTGAGTCGGCAATCTTCATCAATGTTTTCAAGATTAGCTGTCGGCGGCATAACATTATTTACAAGCGCCATTGTAGAGATGATAAATTCCACTCCCGCAGCGCCTCCTAGAAGATGACCGGTGCAGGATTTAGTGGAACTTACATCTACAGAACTATCTCTTCCGAAAAGAGATAATATAGCCTGCGCTTCCGCCCTGTCGTTATACTGAGTCGATGTGCCGTGCGCGTTTATATATCCAATGTCTTCCGGTGTAATTCCAGCGTCCTTGAGGGCCATACACATCGAGCTTAGAGCTCCTTCTCCATCTGGAGAGGGAGCAGTAATATGATACGCGTCCGCTGTCATACCAACTCCGGCTAACTCTGCAAATATCTCAGCTCCTCGTGCCTTCGCGTGTTCAAGCTCCTCGAGAAGTATAATCCCCGCTCCTTCGGCCATAACAAATCCGTCACGATCCAAGTCAAATGGACGGCTGGATGTTTTTGGATCATCATTCCGGGTTGAAAGTGCTTTCATCTGACAGAAACCGCCAAGAGCCATGGGAGAAATAGTTGCTTCAGTCCCGCCGGTTACAACAGCGTCACAGTATCCGCTCTTTATTGCCATCCATGAAGTTGCTATAGCGTGACCGCCTGAAGCACAAGCGGATACTGTGGCGTAATTAGGCCCCTTGAACCCGTATCTAATAGAAACCAGACCTGAAGCCATATCAGAAATCATCATAGGTATAAAGAAAGGACTGATCCTTGAAGGTCCGCCTTTCATATATCTTTCGTGCTGTTTTTCAAAAGTTTTAATCCCACCTATTCCTGACCCAATTATCACCCCGAAATTGTCACCATCGGCCTTGTCGACATCCAGATGACTGACAGTTTCAGCTGAAGCCGCCACAGCCAGCTGGGAAGAACGATCCATCCTCTTCGCGTCTTTCCTTTCGATATACTCGTTAGGATCAAAGTCTTTTACTTCGCCGCCCACCTGTGAACTGTAATCACTTACGTCAAAAGCCTTTATTATATCGATTCCAGTCCTGCCGGCGACGATGTTTTCCCAGTTTTCTTCCACAGTCTTACCACATGGGCTTATAACCCCCATTCCCGTAACTACTACTCTTCTGCTGCTGGCGGACATATTCCCCCCTGTACTATCCATTAAAAACCCCCTTTACAAAGGGCTTTGATAATACTTCTGAAGTTTTATACCCATAACCCCGGATATCGATCTTATCTCTCCTCTAACTTAAAAATTCCCGTAGAGGAAAGCGCTAATACTACTCCTTTACGTTATCCTTAACATAATTAATTGCTTCGCCTACTTTTGTTATCTTTTCAGCTTCTTCGTCCGGAATCTCCATACCGAATTCTTCCTCGAGAGCCATAACCAGTTCTACCGTATCGAGAGAATCAGCACCGAGATCGTCGATAAATGAAGCCTCTTCCTTTATCTGATCCTGATTGACTGAAAGTTGTTCTTCTATAACCTTCTTTACTCTGTCTTCAAGTGCCATCTAGCTTTTACCTCCTGTTTTTTTAAGCACTAAGCCATAACCATTCCACCATCACAGTTAATAACCTGACCTGTGATATAACTTCCAAGCTCGGAGATGAGAAACAGCACTATACCTGCCACATCACTTCCCGTTCCAAACCTTCCGAGTGGTATCTGATTAAGCATGCTTTCCCTTATATCATCGGGAAGCTTCGCCGTCATCGCTGTCTCGATAAATCCCGGAGCAATCGAGTTGGCGGTTATGCCGCGAGGAGCTAATTCCCTCGCTACCGATTTCGTAAACCCTATAACACCGGCCTTACTGGCTGCATAATTACTTTGACCCGCGTTTCCCATAAGACCTATAACCGATGCTATATTAACTACGCGGCCAAACCTTTTCTTAAGCATATGCTTTGTAACCGCCTTGGTAAAATTATACGAGCCGGTCAAATTAACCTTTATAACACTTTCCCATTCTTCATCCTTCATGCGAAGAAGAAGGTTGTCCCGCGTAATCCCCGCATTGTTTATCAAGAAATGGAC
The DNA here is from genome assembly GCA_034520215.1 of Candidatus Krumholzibacteriota bacterium. Classification (NCBI taxonomy): domain Bacteria; phylum Candidatus Krumholzibacteriota; species Candidatus Krumholzibacteriota bacterium. Next base: position 1,229,600 of record JAXHNR010000001.1, read on the forward strand.
CTGATCGCGCCATTCCAGAACGCTTGAAACACATTCAGCGACACTCGCTGAATCCGCAATATCACACTCGAGAGCGAGCCCGCCGACTCCCTTCTCTTCTACCAGGGAAACAGTTTCCGCCGCACCTTCAGGGTTAACATCAACGACAGCTATATCAACGCCTGAACCGGCTAGAGTAAGAGCTATTTCCCTCCCTATACCCTGACCGGCTCCGGTAACAATCGCGGTTTTACCTTTAACATCCATTATAAGATTATCCCCTTTTTACATAAACCAATCAAATACACAACGTGACAACCGAAAAATCTTCAGTTAATTAAGCAATACTTTATATAAAATCGTTCGCCGAGGCAACAATCTTTTTTATTTCTTCAACAGTGCCGGCTCTTGTTACTGTTCTTCGGCGGTCAATCCTCCTCATTAGCCCTGCGAGCACCCTGCCGGGTCCCGCTTCAATAATATCCCCGTCCCACTTCTTCAGAAGTAAATCCATAGAATCAGACCAGAGAACCGGACTGGTAAGCTGCCTTGAAAGAGCGTCTATAATTTCATCTCTGCTTCTTACAACAGTTCCATCTACATTAGATATTACATCCACTTCAGGGTCACATATTTTAAAATCTTTTATAAAGGATACGAGTTCATTCTCAGCTGAAGAAACAAGAGGAGAATGAAAAGCCCCGCTGACATTAAGCTCAAGAACCTTCTTAGCTCCCTCTTCCTTCGCCACTTCCATGGCCCTCTCTACCGCCTCGATATGTCCTGAAATAACTATCTGCCCCGGGCAATTAATATTGGCCACAACGACAATAGAGTTATCTCTTGAAGAATCCTTGCATATATTCTTAACGTTGGATCTGTCTATGCCGATTACCGCGGCCATTGTGCCGGGTTGACGTAATCCGGCTTCATACATAAGCTCCCCGCGTTTCCTCACTATCTTCAGAGCATCCATGGCTTCGACAGCACCTGCGGCTACAAGGGCTGAATACTCTCCAAGACTGTGTCCCGCTGTAATTACAGCTTCAATTTGAGCCTCTTCCTTAAGAACGTTCCAGACTGCTATGCTGTGAAGTAATATCGCCGGCTGCGCGTTCCTGGTTTCTGTAAGAGTAGCTTTATCCCCTTCAAAGCAAATACGGGACAGTGGAAAGCCCAAAGTTTCATCACCCTCTTCATACAATCTCGCGGCGGTCTTAAACTCCGCGGCAAGGTCCTTACCCATCCCTTCAAACTGTGAGCCCTGTCCGGGAAATATTACTGCTTTCTTCATCCTGTACTGCTCCTTCTATCGGTTACTTCTAACAAAGATTATCTTCTGAATAAAACAGCCCCCCACGTCAATCCTCCTCCAAAGGCTGCAAGAAGCACAAGGTCACCTTTTTTTATAACTTTTTCATCCTGTTCTTCAAGTTCTCCCAGCGCTATGGGTATACTGGCTGTTGAAGTGTTACCCATTCTATCTATATTAATAACAACTTGCTGCTTCTTTAACTTCAACATCCTTCGAACACCCTCTATAATCCTGATATTTGCCTGATGAGGTATCAGAAAATCTACATCGTCTGAACTTAGCCCGGCCGCACTCAGTGTTTCCTTAGCCGCCTGAGACATTGCTTTTACAGCGTATTTAAATAATTCGCTTCCCTTCATCTTTAAATATTGCTCCCCTTTTTCAATACTTTCAGCGGTAAGAGGACTTCTCGAACCACCTCCCGGAAGATAGAGCAGATCAGAATATCTGCCGTCCGTCTTTATAAACGTTGACAAAATACCTTCTCCGGGAGGACATGATTCTAAGACCACGGCCCCCGCGCCGTCTCCAAAGAGAACGCATGTCGATCTATCTGTATAATCAGTTATACGGGAGAGAATTTCCACTCCAACTACGAGAATCTTATCGGCCTTACCTGATGAAATGAAGGCGTCCGCAATTGTTACACCGAAAATAAACCCGGAACACGCGGCTGTCAAATCATAAGTCGCGGCATTTCTAGCTCCGAGCCTATCCTGAAGCAAACATGCAGTTGAAGGAAATATCATATCAGAGGTAGCGGTACCGACTATTATCTGATCAAGCTCCTCAGCCTTGACACCGGCCCTCTTTAACGCCTTTACAGAAGCTTCATAACTGATATCACTGGCCGCTTCATCATCTCTTGCGATATGTCTTTCGCGAATACCGGTTCTTTCAACAATCCATTCATCAGAAGTGTTTACAATCTTTTCAAAATCTTCATTAGTAAGTATTTTCTCGGGAATATGGTATCCCACACTTTTAATTTTTGTTCCCCTTAACTTTCGATCACTGCTCAAACAAGGTCCTCCTTCATTCTCATAATAATTTTACGGTTTATTTCATCCCTGACAAATCTGCTTATACTTATTATTCCATTCTTGACCGCCCTGGATGAACTCCCTCCATGCCCTATAAAAACCGCTCCTTTAACTCCCAAAAGAGGCATCGCGCCGTATTCCGCGTAGTCCAGTTTTTTCTTAAGATTTCTAAAAGCCGGCTTCATAAGAAACCCGCCTAATTTGGGTAAAAAGGCATTCTTCATTTCATCTTTGAAGAAAGAACTTAAATAAGTTACGATACTTTCAGAGAATTTAAGAATTACATTGCCGACGAACCCGTCCGTAACTACTACATCCACTGTGCCTTCAAATATATCGGTCCCCTCAACATTACCAACGAAATTCAATTTACTATCTTTCAGAAGGGTGTATGATTCCCTGACAAGTTCATTCCCCTTGGACTCTTCCTTACCAATATTCAATAACCCGACCTTCGGGTTGACCGTACCCATAAAGGTTTCAGAATATATTGATCCCATATAGGCAAACTGTTCGAGATGGTGGGGATAACAGTCAGAATTAGCACCGCCGTCGAGCAGTACCGTATATTTCCCTCTAGTCGGCATAAGAATGGCAATAGCGGGACGGATTATCCCTCGGAGCCTTCCAAGTGATAACAGCGATGAAGCCACAACGGCTCCCGTATTCCCGTTGCTGAAAACCGCGTCAACTCTTCCCTCTTTATGCTCTTTTACGGCAAGTGTAATCGAAGAGTCTTTTTTTCTTCTTATGGCAGTCGCCGGGCCTTCAGACATTCCCACAATTTCTGAAGCGTGCACAATCTCAATATGAGCGGTATCATAACCGTTACGCGAAATATCTTCTTCAATTAATCTTCTTTTCCCAACCAGGACTACATCAAATTCGCCTCTGGCAGCCTTCACTGCTTCAACAGCCCCCTTTATCATAGCACCGGGAGCATCATCACCACCCATAGCATCAACCGCTATTCTCATTATTTCTCCATTAAACAAATATCCATATTATTACCATAACTTACTAAGAGGTTAATAATAAGCTTGAAAAAACTAAAAACTATCTCTAGCTTTTCTTTTCTTCCTGCTTTATAACTTCACGTCCTCCATAGTATCCGCAATTGGGGCATACTACATGAGGCGGTTTCGGTTGGTGACAGTGAGAACAGCTGGACACAGTAGGAGTTGATATCTTCCAGTGTGTCCTTCGTTTTCTTTTTCTGGCTTTCGAAAGTCTTCTCTTTGGTACTGCCATTTAATCACTCCTCATCGAACTCTTAAAAATTATCTCTTTCCGCTATTCTTTAATTTATTCAAAGCTGCCCACCTGGGATCCGTTTGTTCCCTTTCGCATCCGCATTCTTCGATATTCAAATCATTTCCGCATACAGGGCAAAGACCTTTACATTCCTCTTCGCACAAAATCTTCATCGGTATATTAAGAACTACGGATTCCTTTACTCTCGGGAAAATGTCGCAGCAGTATTCCTCCTCACTGCTTAATAACACGTAATCACCTTCACCACCGCCGATAGAGGCCTCATCACCGGATGATCGTTGAAATATAACATCGAATCCGGTAACTACCTTTGTAACACAATCTTTGAGGCACCTGCTGCATTCCCCGTGGATGTCACATTCTACTTCAGCGTCAAGCAAATACCGGCTCCCCATTGAAGTGACATCAGCTTTTACTCTGATTTCACATTTCAACGGACCAATTTCATACTCGGGTAATTCAAACACATCTTCAAACGAAAAAGTCTCACGTCCGTCAGTCTGCCCGAGATTCACTTCCATCTTTGGAAACTCATTAACCATAAAAAGCTTATATTAATCTTCATCAAACACGATAGCAAGCTCTTTTTCCGCCGATTCTGGTGAATCTGAAGCGTGAACCGCGTTTTCCTGAAGATCTGTTCCGTACATATAGCGGATAGTACCGGGATTTGCTTCCTTCGGATCTGTCGCTCCAACAAGTTTTCTTAAAAGCTCGATACTATCCTCTTTTTCAAGTTCAATACCAATAACACTTCCTGAAGTAATATAAGAAATCAGTTCGTTAAAAAAAGGCTTATCTTTATGGACAGCGTAAAAACTCTCCGCCTTTTCCCTTTTGAATTTAAACTGTTTCAAGTTTGTTATTTCAAAACGGTTCGTAATAAGCAGATCAATGATCGCTCCCTGGCTGCCGCTTTCCACCGCTTCAGGTTTTATCATCAAAAAGGTCTTAGTCAAAATATTCCTCCATTTCATCACTCTTCATCTTGTGCTATTGCATTTTTATAAAATTCAGAGTGTTATATCGTTTTTAAGAATATTACTTTATAAAATCCTTCAGAACGTCTTTAAGGTCAGGTCTGCCTATTTCGTCCAGATCGTATGACACTCTCACCGACTGCTGCGGGATATCGATTATTCGCCCCAGGTCTATCGGCGTACCTATCACAACCGTATCACAGTCAACCTTGGAAATAGTTGTTTCCAGATCCTTTATCTGTTCTTCGCTGTAACCCATAGCGGGAAGTAAAACACCAATCTCAGGATAGAGCTCGAATGTTTCAGCCATACGGCCTGTCGTGTACGGACGAGGGTCTACAAGATCCGATGCTCCGTATTTAAGAGCTGCCATGACACCAGCGCCGTACTTCATTCCGCCGTGAGTCAAAGTCGGTCCATCTTCCACACAAAGCACTCTCTTGCCGTTTATAGCCGCCGGATCATCAACTGTAAGTGGCGAAGCCGCGTCAATAACGACCGCGTCCGGGTTGTAAATGTTTATATTCTCTCTTACAATTTCCACACCTTCAAGATCAGCGGTGTCAATCTTATTTATAACAATAACATCAGCCATCAAGAGATTAGTAAATCCCGGATAATAACCAATTTCATCACCCGGCCTGTGAGGATCGGCAACAACTATGTTGAGGTCTGTCTTATAAAAAGGTATGTCGTTATTGCCGCCGTCCCATAGTATTATATCCGCTTCTTTCTCGGCTTCACGCAGAATGGCTTCATAATCAACGCCGGAATAGATAATTACACCGTTGACAATGTGAGGTTCATACTCTTCCATCTCCTCTATTGTGCAATTGTGTTTTTCCAGATCTTCCAACGAACCGTACCGCTGAACACTCTGTTTGGCAAGGTCACCATAGGGCATGGGGTGTCTTATAGCTACGACCTTCTTGCCGGCATCGGTTAAAATCCCGGCAATCTTTCTCGTGGTCTGGCTCTTTCCGCATCCAGTACGGACGGCACATACTGATATTACAGGTTTGGTGCTCTTTATCATAGTCGGCTCCGCGCCGGCTAAAGTAAAGTTAGCGCCGAGTGAATTTACATACTGCGCTTTTTCCATTACATACTGGTTTGGAAGATCACTGTATGAAAAGAATACTTCCTCGACGTTCTTTTCCCTGATAAGTTCACCCAGCTTCTCTTCAGGATAAATGGATATACCCTCAGGATAAAGTTCTCCCGCTAGTTCGGAAGGATATTTTCTATCGTCAATATCCGGAATTTGTGTGGCGGTAAAAGCCACTACTTCATATGATTTATTACCTCTGAAAAGGGTATTGAAATTATGAAAATCCCTTCCAGCGGCGCCCATTATCAAAACTTTCTTTCTCTCCATACCTGCCTTCCACCTCCATGGTAATCGATAGGGGAAACTCCCCCGGTTCAAGCCTTATTATATCCCGGCTACTTCGTTAATTTATTTATCAGATTGCTGGTTGAATAACCTTCAACCATTTTTATCCTCTTTACTTCTCCACCATTGCGGAGCACAAAATCAGCACCCGCTATCTCCTCTAAGGAATACTCATCCCCTTTGACAAGTATATTCGGATTCAATTTCCTGATTACTTCAACAGGTGTATCCTCCTCAAAAACAGTTACATAATCAACGCAAACGAGATGAAGGAGGATAAAAGCTCTGTCATATTCCTTCGTAAGAGGCCTTCGGTGCCCTTTCAGACGTTTTAGTGAACGGTCACTGTTAATACCTACAACAAGACAGTCACCAAAACCCCGCGCTTTAACAAGCAGTTCAACGTGCCCGCGGTGAAGGATATCAAAACAGCCGTTTGTAAAAACCACTCGGCGGCTTAGCTTATCTTTTCTGAAACCGGAAAGTTCATCCGGGTTTATAATTCTCTCTTTATACTCATTCATAATATTAAGAAGTAAAGGAAGAAACAAGTTCTTTTAGATCGACAACAGCAGTGCCGAGCTTACGTACAACCAGACCTGCCGCCGCGTTGGCTAACTCTATCGCTTCATCAAGTTCCGCTTCGGCCGCGAGTGCCGCGGCTAAAACACTAATAACGGTATCTCCCGCGCCCGTAACGTCGTATACTCCGCTGGCCATCGTTGGAAAATGATGATGCTTTTCCCCTCTTCTAAACAATGTCATCCCCTCTTGGCCCCTCGTAATAAGTACGGCTTCCGCCTCGAGGTCATCCAGGAGAGACTCTCCTACTTCCAGAAGATCCTTCTCGGATTTGATCTTTCTGTTATAGAACGCCCCCGCTTCATTTTTGTTAGGTGTAATAATGTAAGAACCATGGTAGAGGGAAAAATGTTTCTCCTTTGGATCAACAAGCATGGGTATTGAATTAATCTCGCATAAGCGGCGGACATTTTCCATCAATTTTTCCGTCACTACACCCTTTCCATAATCAGAAATGACCACAGCGCCGACATCTTTCAATACATCTTCCACAACGTCAAGTATCTCATTTAAAACTTTTCCTTCTATATCCCCCTCGGATTCAAAATCGGCTCTTACAACCTGTTGGTTGTGCGCGACAATCCTGATCTTTTCAGTTGTTACCCTTGACTTATCTCTGACAAGACAATCAGTTGTAACACCAAGTTTACTGATGAGGCTCTCAAGTTCCTCGCCAGCGGTCCCTTCACACAAAATACCTACAAGGGAGCATTCAGAACCGAGCGAGATAAGATTCCACGCGACATTTGCCGCCCCGCCGGGTCTTACATCTGTTTTTTCAACTTTTACTACAGGGACAGGCGCCTCAGGGCTTATTCTATCAACAAGCCCCCAATAGTACCTGTCAAGCATTACATCTCCGATAACAGCGACAGATGAGCTTCTTATCTTTTCTCCTATTTCCTCTAATCTGTCCTTATTCAATCGTCATCCTCTCTGGCGGTACATTTTGTCCAGAAGATAAAAAAAGATATCAGCTTGAGCATTTAACGCTTCAAGTTTAAAAAAATATAGCGTTAAATTGCTCCTCAATCAAGAAGAAGATAAATTCGTCGGGATAAATCCTGCCCTTTAAATCAAAAAAACATGATCAGAGAAATAAACCCACCTGCTGTAATCATTCACTTGTTTCATAGCAGGACTTTCCCCAATTTTTAACATTCCTTTGTATATCCGGCTATTGGTATTGTCAAAAACGCCGTCTATTTCCCCTGCGAGGAAATAGCGTCTCCCGCTCTCAGACTCGCTCTTTCCCATTTCCCTAAAGGAAATGGGAAAACCATGCCCGCTCGTCTTCCGAGAGGGTTTTTTAGGTACCAATAGCCGGATAGAAACTAAATATCAATTCCACTTATCATTCTGGGTAATTACTTGATAGTTATGCCATTACTAAAATATTGCCCTGATTTTTGGGGAATGTCCTGGTCTCATAGCAATTGACTAATCAAACTGTATTGTTTAACCTTAACTTAAGAAAGTGAATAATTTAATGTTAGCCGATATGCGATTATTTGCCCGTCTTCCGCGCGAGTATTGGCAAACAGCAGAATCAGGTTAATTTTTTCAATGAAAGGATAATCATGAAGAAGAAACAACATCAAATCCCCGTACAGCTCGATGAAAAAGAAGCTGAAGGAGTATATTCCAATTTTGTCCTTACCTCTTTTACCCCGGCTGAATTTGTTATAGATTTCGCCAGAATGCTTCCGGGATTAAAAAAAGCTAAAGTTCATTCCAGAATAGTAATGACTCCTCAATCCGCGAAATCACTTGTAGGATTACTCAGCCAAACAGTGAGAAATTACGAGAGTAAATTCGGCGAGATCGAGGTTAAAGGAAAAAAAGGAAATCAAACAATTGGATTTCACGCAAATTCAAACCTTGGTTCAGACAAGAAGAACTGAAAAAAATACATCAACAGCATGCGCCCGGACAAATTATACCCTGTTATTTTCGGGCGGTTTTGTTTTCCACCTCTTATGGGCCCAGAAATATTGATCCGGATATTTTATGACGGTCTCTTCCAACGCCTTGACGTGAAGAGCGGTTAATCTCTTTATTTCTTCTTCCCTGTCCGCTTCCGGATTCATCTGAATTTGAGGGCAAAATACCGCGTGATGAGTTTCATCTTTCCTTCTTACAATAAAAGAAAAGATTATAGGACAGTTCACGCGACACGCGAATTGCGCGGCGCCCGGATATGTAGAAGAAGGTATCCCGAAGAAATCCACAAAAATGCCGGCTTTCCTGGCGTCCTGGTCGGAAAGCATCGCGACGACTCTGTTCTTCTTCAGCGAAGCAAAGATGCCTCGTATTGAAACACCAACGGGTATGGTCCCTATTCCAGCTTTTCTTCTAAGCCGGTTAATGTAGGAATCGACAAATTTGTTCCCCTGCTGTCCAACGAGAAAATCTGTCGGGATTCCAGTAGCGGCAAACGCCGCTCCCATAAGCTCCCAACTTCCTAAATGACCTGTAATCGCTATAACCCCATTACCCTTTTTGAGCGCTTCTTCCATATATTCCTTACCGGAGAAGGATACAAGCTCCCGCAGGTCATCAGCAGACAACCTCCCAACAGAAGCGAACTCGATCATAGATTTCGCGAAGTTAATGTAGGATCTTCTGCCGGTTCTCAGCCGCTCCCGGCTGCTCATTCTGTCTCCGAAAGCTTTCTTTAGATTATTCAGTGTAACAGATCTTCTTATTCTGAAAATATCGAATGCCAGTATGCCGAGTATTCCGCCAAACTTTACTGAAACCTTAAGGGGCAGAAGCGAAGGCAGAATGGAAAGAATATACACTCCCATCAGCTCTAAGCGGTGGCGTATTCTCTTCCAGTTATCTATATTTCCCCCCATCAAGTTACAAGTTTTGCCAGACGACTCATCTTGATTTCAATGGCGTCTTCCGGACACAACTCATGACAGCACATACAAGTAATACATTTATTATTATTTATTCCGCACACTCCGTCCTGATAGGATATAGCCTCAACGGGACAGCTTCTCTGGCAAAGACGACATCCGGTACATACCGATGGATCAACTATAAGTTTTAACCACACAAAGGGTGATATCATACGGGCCAAAGGCCTGGGAATCATCCTGAGTTTTCTGTTTGACGGCAAATCAAAAGATACGGGTCTTACCTCTTTGCCGTCACCGGTTACCTGTATACTCTCAATATCACCAACCCCCAGTTTAATCTCATCCGCCATCCTCGTTGTATCTATCGAGCCGGGTTTAAAACCAATTATTCGCGCGGCTACGGCGTCAATAGCCACCGCGTCTTCACCGGCTATAACCAGCCCCAGCTTCTTTGGATTCCCTGAACTTGGACCGTCACCCTCCATCGCCACAACCGCATCGACGATACTGAGAGAGGGTCTTACCTTACTGTATAGCTCAACCAGCATCCTCGCGAATTCTCTCGGTTTCGGAAACTCCTTGTGCAACTCTGACTTTCTAAAACCACAGACAGTGCCGAACATATTCTTTAAAGCGCATGTTAAGAGTGTGAGTGTATGTGTCTTCAACTTAGCGATATTTATTATCACATCGGCATCTATAACAGGTTTCGCTATATAAAAAAGATAATCTCCGCTTTTTACCTCCACTGACCCTGAAGCTTCAAAATTTACGAGTTCTACTCCGATTCTGCGGGCCATCTCCTCAATACCGGTGTTTTCCCATACTCTCTTTACTCCGCGCAACACCCCTCCCGGACTGTCGCCTATAACCGGATACCCGCCGCAATCTGTTACGATCTTTGCCACAGCTTCTATTACGGACGGATGCGTAGTTATCGCTCTTTCAGGTCTCTTCGCGGAGAGCATATTCGGTTTGAGAAGCACCCTTTGTCCCGGCTTAACAAAGTGCTCAATGCCGCCGACATGCTCGATACTCCTGCTTACAGAATCATAAACATCAGCAATTCCGTAACCGGAACACTTTGTAATAGAAACAATACTGTTTTTAGTATTCCGTGTACTCAAACTTGAATCCTCTGCTAAAATCCCCTTTCCGGAAAATAAAATATTATCCAACTCAAAGCAACCGGCAATTACATGCGAATCACTTATTTGAGAGAAGCGCGCTAAACCAGCTTGATCTCTATTCTAAGCGGGACTTTCCCCCAAATATTCAGCAATGAATCCACTAAATAGATCGAATCTCTTTCGCCGCGTACAGCCCGGCTCCAAAAGACCTGCATAGCCCCTTCATCTCCAACCTCAAAAGGAGAGGCAGAAGCGACACTATTTTAATATTACTTTCCAGCGCGAGTTCATCGACATGCCTGGGTTCTAATTCAAGGATGTCAAGCACCCTTCTTTCATTACTTGTCAATGAAACATTTTCATCCTCTGATCTATTTCCTTCTCCCCTTAAATCGAACAGGGGCATAAGTACCCCCAGTATATCCTCGGCACTTTCAACTAGCACCGCTCCCTCTTTTATTAGTTTGTGCGGCCCTCTGCTGCCTCTGCATTCGACCGGACCCGGTACGGCTAAAACCTCCCTCCCCTGCTCAGCCGCCCAGCCGGCAGTGAGCATCGCTCCACTTTTGATTCCGGCCTCTACGACTACTACCCCTTTTGAAATACCGCTTAGAATCCTGTTTCTCCGGGGAAAATTATATTTCAACGGCGGTGTTCCCACGGGAAATTCAGTGATAACACATCCATTCCGTGATATATCTATCGCCAGCGAAGAATTTTCCCTCGGGTATGCTATATCGATTCCGCATCCAAGAACGGCAACAGTGCCACCTTCTCTTTCAAGGGCCCCTTCATGAGCGGAAGTATCGATACCCCTGGCCAGCCCACTGACAACAACCACACCAGAGGCGGATATACTCCTTGCCAGACTTTTTGCCGTCAACCTTCCTCTTCTGCTGCAGCTTCTGGAACCTACAATACAAACCTTTCTCTTTCCAAGGCTTTTGATATTTCCTTTACAGAAGAGTAGCGGCGGAGGATATTTAAGTTCTTTTAAAAGAGCGGGATATTCACCGTCTGATATTGCTATAATCCGGCACATTCCGCTTTTGTCTGCTGAAAGCTGCTCTTCAATAAATTCTCTATTAATACCGCTGATTCTTTTCCCGATAAGAGCGCCCAGTTCTCTTCTTCCGGTTCGCTTCCGAAGCATCCCTGACATTTCCTCCAGTGAAATCCTATCTCTTAATCTTATCCATGTGGGAACAGTTACCCCTTCGACAGAAAGAAGATTTAGCCATAATCTTGCTCCCCTTGAACACATCATCCACACCTCCGCTTTCTCAAACGACTAAACATTTTAGCTTTGAATCATTAATAACCGGCGGGTAAAATCATATCCCTGCCCGAACCACACTACAAGGTGCTGCCGGAAGGCAGCACTTATATCCATTTTAACCTATAATTCTTTTATCCATCAAGGGGTTTTGTCATTTGTCCTGGGAGGGTGGTTTTCCAGGCTTTCGGTCAAAATGCTCACTGTAAATCCTCTGAGTAGGATAGGCAAAATTAATATCTTCATTTTCGTCAAAACGGTTAAGAATATCTTCCCAGATCTCCTGCTCAGTTCCCCTTCTCGCGCGCGGATCGCACATGTAACGCATTGAAAGCATAACCCCGCTGTCCTTAACAGATGTGTATACGGTAGGTGTTAATTTCTCGTAATGAATAAGAAACTTCCCCTTCATTCTGTTAAGCTGGCTGCGGGCTGTATTAGCTAAATGTTCCGCGTGGTTTAAGGCTACTTCTAAGAGGATCTTCTTTGCCTTTTTCCAGTCACTCTCAAAGGTAATAAGAACGGGGATTTCATTCCAGATATACTCGAGCCCCGCACTGTAATTCGCGAGCGCGTCAGTAAAAATCTTGCCGTTGGGTACGTGTATAATTCTCCCGGTGGACTGATCCGCGTCAACCCAATTCCCCACCTCTATAAGAGAAAACTGAAATACTCTTATATCAACAACATCCCCCGTCGATCCCGCGATCTGAATTCGATCTCCGGGTTCGAAAGGATGGCGCCATATAATAAATACCCAGGCGGCGAAATTAACTATCGGATCTTTAAGCGCCAAAACAAGACCGGCGGATATAATACCAATGTATGTCAATACCGTCTGCAACCCCTGTATCCAGATCCTGCCTACGAGCAGTACGGCGATAAAAACCGAAATATACGCGGACATCTTCCGCCATTGATACCGTCCCCTTATTTCTTTCACCCGCTTAACTGCGATTCTCAGCGTAATACTACGAATAATCCAAATTGAGAATATAAGCGCAATTGATGAAAAGATTTTGAACTGTATAGCCTTGCTAATCCCTAAATTATCACTAATCCATGAAATATAAATATCCACAAAATCCATAAGTTTGGCCTCACTCTTCCTAAATCACAAAAAAAGTTTAACCGAGGCTTCCAACTTCTTTCTCGACCTCTTCAAGTATCTCGCAGGATCGCACGAGCTCTTTCATCTTTGTATGGTCAGGATAAAGAGGCCTGTCCACATCCAAGAAATCAATGTACTTTCTTATTACTTCTTTTGCCTTGGTTACTCCCTTTCCGAACTTAAACTCACGGAAATCGAGCGCCTGGGCCGCCGCCATAAATTCAATTCCCAAAATGCCGTACGCGTTATCCAGTATCTGGAAATTCTTAATCGCCGTATTCATGCCCATAGATACAAAGTCCTCCTGATCGGCTGCCGCGGGTATCGATTGAATCGACGCGGGGCTTGAAAGTATCCTCTGTTCAACTATCTGCGTATCGGCCGTGTACTGGCTGAGCATCAGCCCGGAAAACATACCGGCACCCTCCGTTAGAAATGCCGGAAGCCCCACACTCAAGGCAGGATGGTTAAGTCTGTTCATCCGTCTTTCCGACATGACGCTCACCATAGTAACAGCGACACCTACCATGTCCATGGGAAGGGAAACGGGTGATCCCTGAAAATTAGCGCCGGATATCTGTAAATCCTCATCGGGGAAAAAAACCGGATTGTCTCCTACTCCGTTAAGCTCCACTTCAACCTGCTTAACAGCGAATTCAATCGCGTCATGCGCCGCGCCAATAACCTGAGGAGCCGAACGCATCGAATAAGCGTCCTGAACCTTACATTTTATCTTTTCATTGGCAAGATCTCCGCCTTCGACAAGTTTTCTGATCGACTCGGCACTCCTTACGGCTCCCGCAAACCCTCTGGCCTCATGAAGCTTCCGGCTGTAGGGCTTCATGTTTGCCTTAAGAGCCTCTAAAGACATTGAAGCAGCTATCTCAGCCTGCTTTAGCCAATTCTTGGTGTCATGCAGCATAATAGCGCTCATAGCGGTCAATACATTGGAACCGTTTATTGTCGCGAGTCCGTCTCTGGCCTTCAATCCCGGAATTTCGATCCCCGCTCTGTCCATGGCATCTTTCCCATCGAGAAGTTCACCTTTGTAATAGGCCTGCCCCTCGCCAAGCAGAAGAAGAGCAATCTGAGACATAGGCGCCAGGTCGCCGCACGCGCCTACAGAACCTTTTTGACATATAAATGGTGTTACACTCTTATTCAACATTTCAACCAGCGTCTGCGTTATTACCGGCCTGCATCCGGAATTGCCATTGGCGTGAACATTTATTCTGCTTGCCATCGCTCCTCTCACATACTCAAGTGGAGCAGGATCGCCGATTCCCGCAGCGTGGTTATAGATAAGATACTTCTGAAACTCCTTTACCTGTTCGTCATCTAAAACAACCTCTGAAAATTCGCCAATCCCGGTATTAACACCATACATGATTTCTTTGGCTTCTATCTTTCTTTCAAGCATAGCACGGCATTTCTTGATCCTCTCAAGAGCTTCATCTGAGAGTTCTACCTTTTCACCATGACGGGCTATCTTAACTATTTTTTCAATCGTCAAGTCGTTGCCGCTGAGTGTAATCGCCAAATTAACCTCCCCGTTGACCTGTAGTATTTACAGGTTTTCCCGTTCTATCATTAATAAAACGCTGACAAATCTCACAACGTCAGCATATTTCTACCAAATTGAACGCGTTTTTTTCCGCGCAACCGTCAATATACTTTATATATTTATCTGAATCAAAACCGATTGTCCATAAAAAAGATAAAACCGTCGTCACTGAATAAGTTTGTTCTTCTTAAAAAAGAAATTCACTTCAAAATGAGACCTTAATATTTATCGATTGTGTCCTCCCCTACAATTCAGAAGTTTACCCGGCATTTTATATTTATCAACGCAAATGTAACTAATGGCTGTTACCAAGTTCATATCCTCTTTTTCATATCTTATCACTATAACATTGATAAAATTACAACTTTGTGTATAATAAATAGTATCGGGAACTTCTTTTTTTACTGGTCTGATTCTAATTCGGGGGTGCAAGATGTCACTTTCAAATGTAATTCCTATTCATTTTCTGCTTATCATCGCGTACTCGCTAATGCCTCAGACACCTACGGGGGAGAACACTGAAAAGATGATAAATAAAAATATTGTTAATGCTTATACTGAATTCGGGTTTGATCTATATAAAAAGGAAATAAATACTCATAAGGACGAGAATATATTCATATCACCAGTTAGTGTCTCTCTGGCCCTAGCGATGACAACCGGCGGGAGTGACGGAGAAACAGAGAAAGCGATACTGAAAGCTCTTAACCTCGAAGGTATAAAGCGCGAAACATTCAAGAGCGCCAATAAAAACCTTATTTCGAATTTACTCAAAGAAGATAAAGATGTAGAGCTTTCGATCGCGAACTCCATCTGGCTTAAGAAATCAATCCGTTTTTATGAAAATTTCAAAACCGACACTGAGAATTACTTTTTCGCCGACCTCTTCGCTCTATCTACCGCCGAACCCATAAACGAATGGGTAGAAAAGAAAACAAATGGAAGAATAAAGGATATCATTGAAAGCGTCTCCCCCGCCGATATCGCGTATCTTGTAAACGCGATATATTTCAAGGGCAGCTGGGCAGAGGAATTCGACAAGAAACTAACGAAACCCAAAAGCTTCTACCTTAAAGGCGGAGAAGAAATAAAAGTAGATATGATGAAGCGGCAAGACAGATTCAAATATCTTAAAACAGAAGATTTCGAGGCGGTAACTATTCCGTATGGAGACGGAAAAACGAGTGTTTCTCTCTTTCTGCCAAATAGAAATTCATGCCTTGATACCTTACATGAAAATATCTCCCTCGAATCCTGGAAACGCTGGAGATCTGATTTCAGAAGGCGGGAAGGTACCGTTGAATTACCAAAGCTAAGGATAGAATACAAGTCAAAACTCAACAACTCACTCTCAGCCCTGGGAATGGGAATAGCTTTCTCTCCGTCTGACGCGGATTTTTCAAGAATGTGTAGAGTCGACGGCAAACTAAATGTATATATAAGCAAAGTGCTTCATAAAACATTTTTAAAGGTGGACGAAAAGGGAACCGAAGCCGCCGCGGCAACGGCAATAGGAGTAACTCTGACTTCAACGGCTCATAAACAGATCGAACCTTTTCATATTGTATTTAACAGACCGTACTTTCTGGTTATAACGGACAACAGCAGGGGCCTGCCTCTGTTTATAGGGTCGGTCCAGGAACCGCCTAAGTCAAATTCCGATTAACTATTTCGTGCAGCCTGCCGGTTAAAACGGGAAGGCCTTTGCCTGTCAGGGCGGATATCGGATATACTTCTTCATTCAGAACTGAAGAAAAATCATCACCAAGGGGTTCTTCAAGCGTGTCGATCTTGTTTAAGGCGACAATCCTGGGTTTTGATAAAAGATCGGCATCGTAGGCTCCCAGCTCTTCAATCAACAGATTATACGCCTCTGCTATCTCAGCTTCTGAAACATCGATTACGAATAAAAGAACGCGGCATCGTTCAATATGCTGCAGGAATTGTATCCCCAGTCCTTTCCCTTCATGCGCTCCCTTAATAAGCCCGGGCACATCAACCATACAGAAAGACGAGAGCTCATCAATTCTGACAATACCGAGCACGGGATACAATGTAGTAAAAGGATATGAAGCAATGCGCGGATGAGCGGCGCTGACAGAACTTATCAGTGTTGATTTTCCAGCGTTTGGAAACCCGACGAGCCCCACATCCGCAATCAGTTTCATAGTCAGCTGTAAAGTCTTCTTACTGGCCGGTTCTCCGCCTGTAGCTCTCCTCGGGGTCTTGTTTCTGGATGAACGGAAAGTATAGTTACCTCTTCCCCCTCTCCCCCCTTTAAGCAGCACAATCTCATCGCCGTCATCTTTAAGGTCAGCCAGCAGACGGCCGCTTTCAGAGTCCTCAACAAGAGTGCCCTTAGGAACCCTTATTACAACTGATTTTCCGTTCCTTCCGGCTTTGCGGGCGCCGGATCCCGCCCCGCCGTTTCCCGCTTTAAACCTTCTGCGATACCTCAGGTCAACTAAAGTATTGATGCTCGGATCAACACTCAATATAATATCCCCGCCATCTCCTCCATTTCCGCCGTCAGGTCCGCCGCGAGGAACATATTTCTCTCTCCGGAAACTTACACAACCATCACCTCCGTCACCCGACTCCACTTCTATCGTAACTCTGTCTATGAATGACTTAGCCAATTCAGCCGCCTCCACATACTATTTTATCAAAATATTTACCGGGATTCATTCCAGACCCCGGATCCATTACATTTTTAACCGCGTTCTGGAGGCGAAGCTCCGTCTCGCTGAACGCCAAATCGAGATAGGGGCGTTTCGTTGAACCGATCCCGTGCTCACCACTTAAGGTGCCTCCCGCGGCAATTACATATGAAAAGAGATCATGAACAAACTCGCCGGCTCTAACCATCTCCATCTTTTTCCTTCTGTCAGTCATAATATTAACATGCAGGTTTCCATCTCCGCAGTGTCCGAAGATATAACAGTCCAGTTTTTTCTCACTCGCAAGCTTGTGAATCTCCGTTACCGATTCGGAAAGCTTGCCCAAAGGCAGGGCGATATCTTCATTAATCTTTGTAATCCCTCTTCTCGCGAGACTCGCGCTTATCGATCTTCTAAGATCCCAGAGGAGTTCCCTCTCTTTATAATTTTCAGCGGTTATAAGAGAAAACCCTTTACTGTTACAAAAGTTCTTAAGAAGTCTCTGTTGATCGGCGGTTTGAATCTCTGTTCCTTCAACCTCGAGAAAGAGATAACTTAAGTCTCCTCTTTCCTCAATTACCGGCAAAATACCAAGATATTCAGCAACGCACCGCATTGTTTTAGAATCAATAAACTCGAGAACACTCGGCCTGAAACCTGAACGAAGAAGATTAGAAGCTGTGATCATCGCGTCTCCGTCACCACCGCCGCCCAGTAAAAATGTTTTCCTTATCTTTGGAATCGGAAATACCTTCAAACGGGCTGAATAAATAATCCCCAGCGTACCTTCAGAACCTATAAGAAGAGAAGCCGGGCCGCGCGTTTCCCCTTCAAGAATTCTGCCGTCTGGAGTAATCCACTTGAGCGACATCACATATCGACGCGTTACACCGTATTTATACGCCCTCGGTCCACCAGCGTTCTCAGCAATATTACCTCCTATTGTAGAAACCTTGTAGCTCGCGGGGTCGGGCGGATAAAAAAAACCAAGGGGCTCTAAGTACTCCTGAAGCTTGCCATTTACAATCCCGCTTTGAACCTCTACTTCATCCATTTCCCGTTTATAAGACAGAACCCTTCTCATCTTTTCCGTCGAAACGACAACACTGCCTTCAACGGGGACTGAACCTCCGGAGAACCCAGTTCCGGCGCCTCTCGGGATAAGCGGGATTTCGAGCATCGCCGCGTTTTTAACAATTAAAGCCAGGTCATGCTCGGATTCCGGAAAAGCAACTCCACCGCAAAATCCTCTTATACCGGTAGCATCATAACCATAGGCAACTCTGAAGTAATTTTCAGTACGCAGGATTACATCCCCGATACGATTTTTAAGTTCGTTTATTCTCCTTGGGAATTGGTCCGCCATCTAAAACTCCAAATCTTACCCTTATCCATGTTGCCGAATCAAACCGAAGATTTATGCGACTCATTCTTCTATGACCGGTTAATCATATAAAATATTTAATCGAAATAATATTACTTGTCACATTTTATGACATACTTAAAAACAAAGGCACAAAACTCTCAGTATTATCAAGTATAATTCCGGACAAATTCTTCAAAGCGGTCAAGAGCGATATTTAATTCTTCTTCACTCGCCGCGAATGAGAAACGGATTGTATTATCACACCCGAAAGGTCCACCCGGAATTAAAAGAAGCCCGTTCTCCTTTAGAAGTTTCTCACAGAATTCTCCACTGCCGGAAACGCCGCACCTGTCATACATCGAAGATACATCTACCAGAAAATAGAATGCTCCACCGGGATCAGGATATTTTATCTCAGGGATTCTCCCAAGTCTCTCTGAGAAGATCTTTTTCCTCTTCTCGAATTCATTACGCATCCTATCTCTGTCTTCAGCGCCTTCTTTAACGGCTGTTAACGCCGCCCACTGGGAGATCGCGTTAGGACATCCGGTAGCGTGCGCTTGATACGCGCTCATTCTGAAAATTACTTCACTGTCGGACATCGCGAATCCTATCCTCCAGCCGGTCATAGCGTAACTCTTAGAAACACCCGTTATAATAACAGTACTATCTTTCAGTTCAGGGACCAGAGAAACCGGAGAATAGTGCTTATTCCCCTCATATGTCAAAAATTCATATATTTCATCGCTGATAAGAGAAACCCCCTCACGTAGCAGAATTTCACCTATAGCTTTAACCTCATCAGCGCTGTAAACAACGCCGGCGGGATTATTGGGTGAATTATACAGAATTGCTTTGGGTTTTGATTTTGCTATCTCGGACTCAAGTTTCTCCGGGGTAAGCTTGTAGTCATTTTCCGCGCTGAGCTTGACAATTCTGGGCTTAGCTCCGACGAGTTTTACCATCTCCGGATAACTTACCCAGTAGGGCGTGAATATTAAAACCTCATCGCCCGGATTAGTCAGAACAAAAAGAGCGTTGAAAATAGAGTGCTTTGCTCCGTTAGATATCATCACTTCCGAACTGCGATAGGGCAGGCCAATCCGTTTTGAATATAGATCCGCTACTGCTTCTCTTAACTGCGATATCCCCGCGGCCGGTGTATATCTGGTCTTACCCGTTCTTATTGCTTCATAAGCACCTTCTTTAATAACATCCGGAGTCTCAAAATCCGGCTCGCCGGCCGCCAGCCCCACAACATCCTCTCCCGCTTCACGCAGGTTGTTAGCTTTTGTATTCAAACTGAGAGTAATTGAAGGTTCTATATTCTTTGCTCTTTCACTTATCACATCACTCATAAATCTCCTCCTCAAAACAAATCACTGTTATTCTAATCCCGCGGAAACCACTTTCTAAGGCTTTTCGCTACCGGTTCCGGCACGAGACTGTCAATTTCACCGCCCAGACGATAAATTTCTTTTACAAGGGAGCTGTGCAGGTAGATATATTTCTCACTGGGCATGAGAAACACAGTTTCAAAGTCGGGATTGAGCTTTCTGTTCATAAGCCCGATCATAAGTTCATACTCAAAATCCGATATCGCCCTCAAACCCCTGATAACAACATCTACTTTCCTCTTTCTGAATTCATCGACAAGAAGACCTTCGAAAGTCACGCATTCGATTCCCCGGCATCCCTCTAAACTCTTACTGGCTATTTCATGCCGCTGCTTGAGCGATAAAAGAGTGTTCTTGTGAGTACCCGCTGCCACGGCAACAATAACTTTGTCAAAAACACGAGCGATCCGCTTAACAAGGTCAACGTGACCGTTTGTTATCGGATCAAAAGTGCCGGGGTAAAGAGCAGTTTTTAAACTCATGACCTCCCCTTCCGCAATTCTTAAGAAACATTCAATCAGCTCTCGATATATCTGAAGTAATTTATACAGGTATTCCCGAATTTTTTCGCTTTATATTTCTCCATTGGCCGGGTGCTGACAGGTTCGAGTTCTTCACTGCTTTCAATTACAAGAAGCCTGCATATCTTCCTTCCGGCTCCGTTTATGATCTTTAAAATCTCCTCGGCATAGCTGCTCTTATATGGAGGATCCGCAATTATGATATCGTACCTGTAACCCTTTGATACAGCCTTCTTGAGAAAACGGACAGAGTCGGTCCTTATAACTTCAGCGTGATCGGAACTGAATCGGCATTTTTCAATATTTGATCTTATAGCTTTCACGGCGTTTCCGCTAATCTCCACAAAAGTAGATTTCTCAGCACCCCGGCTCAAAGCTTCTATGCCGAGGCCGCCTGAGCCCGAGAATAGGTCAAGCACAACAGAATCCTCTACTTCATTCTGCAGGTGATCAAAAACAGAACCCTTTACTAATTGTGTGGTAGGCCGAAAATCCTTCCCCCTGGCTCCTTTAAGCTTGGTTCCACCCTTCTTTCCGGATATTACTTTCAAACTCAGCCTTTCCTAACAATCCAAATTCAGCAGAGCACGCAAACACTTCAGGATAAATAAGATTCTCGATGCGGGCAAGTAAAATCATTTTTCTCCGCCGCATAAAAAAACCCCCGAAAGTTATAAAAACTTCCGGGGGTACGACGGTAAGTGGAGGGGCAAAATTATTCCACGATCGTCGGAGTAACAAAAATCACAAGTTCCTGTTTTTTCTTCGACTTTGAAGAAGATGAAAAAAGGGCGCCCAGATAAGGTATATCTTTCAAAAAAGGTATGCCTCTTCTTACATTCGTGTCAAGTTTCTTGATCAATCCGCCGATAATTGCCGTTTCTCCGTTTGCAACCTCGACTCTAGTGTCAGCTTCAGCAGTAGCGATTATCACGCCGCCCTGCTGAGTGGACTCCGACTGAAGCTCACTTACCTCAGGATGGAGGTCAAGAGTGATGGTTCTGTCTTTATTTACGTGCGGAGTAACTTTAAGCATTATTCCAATCTTCGTAAGCTCTGTTAAAGGGTTTCCGGCTTCATCCGCGACGATTAGAGGTATTTCTTTTCCAACCAGTATGGTGGCTTCCCTATTCTCCATAGTGGTAATCCTGGGATTAGAGATTATATTTGCTTTATTTGACTCTTCCATCATCTCAAGAATTGAATTAAGTTGTCCCCACGATTGAACACTGCCGATCTTGAGCGTTCCACTTGTAAGGGGAAGGGATTCTTCCAGGCCGGCACTTCCAATAGCGTTGACATCGGATTTATGAAGATTCAGCAAATCCCATTTTATTCCAAGCTCGCGTTTCGCTTCAACATCCATCTCAACCAGTTTAGCGTTGATATTAACTTGTACATGTTTAGTATCGAGTTCTTTTACTATCGCCGATATTTTATCAAGATTCTCTTCTATATCGTTAATGATCAAGGTGTTGCTTCCAGGATCCACGTCTATTTTACCCCGCTTGCTTACTACATTCTTTAGAGCGTCACCGATTTCCTCCGCGTTTGAATTATCTACAAAAACAATTCTTGTTCTCAGGGGAAGGAGACTTTTTTCTTTGCTTTTAGCGCTTTGATGGTCTAGTTCTTCGCGGAGCAGACGCTTACTTTCACCTACTCTGATCATCCCGTACTCTTCTCTGTAGCCGTACCCATGAGCCTTCAGAATAACTTCGAGAGCTTCCTGCCAGGGACAATCTTTTATATGAACAAAGACATCTCCCTTTACATCATTACCCGGAACGATATTAATATCGGCATAATCTGAAATTGTCTGGAGCACCGTTTTAATATCAGCCCCCTGGGCATCCAGAGTTATTCTTTTCGACCCCATAGGTATACCGGATCCGACAGCCGGAGCTCCCCTGACATATGATTTTGACCAGGGAAGATTGTCAAATCTTTCCCGCGAGGCTGAATTATCAACAACTATTTCACTGCCTGCACTCGATATTACGGTTTGATTTTCCGCGACGCGACTTATAGCGGAAACCGGTTTATCCGCGGTATCATCACTGTTTCCTTCGATCCAGGGAGAATCAACCTTTTGTTCGTCTTTTTTGATATTTCTTTCAGCTTCGCTCCTGTTTTCTGTTTTATCTGAATCGCCTGACAGATTAACCGCTTTTTTAGAAAGATTCTCTTCCATCATCGGCTTTATATTCTTTTCTTCTGTTTCAGGGAGTCCCTGAACTTCACTTACGGGATCCGGAGCATCAACAGTATTTTCTGTTTTACTGTCATTTAATGAAATATCGCCGACATCAGATCCATTAGTATCAGAAATAAGCAGAACCTGTTTATTATTAACTTCGAAAATACGATGATTGACACTTTTTTTCAGGTCAAATACAAGTCTGCTTACAGGCACGGGAGCCGTTTTGAACTGGCTCGTTCTCACTCTGTATATCAACCGGGATTCGGCTTGATAAGTAGATTCACCCAATTCATTTTTCGCGCCCACACAATCGACTACAAGCCTTTTCGGGTCATCGGTAAAGAAAAGTTTGAATTCGATATCACCCGACTTGTCAATCTCAATTCTCAAATCTCCGTTTGCTTTCATGATCTGGAGATTCTTAATTTTCCCCGCGGTGTCAGACGCCCCTAAAACATTAATTGGGACAACAACCAGGACCAATAATATCAATGTTAATTTGAGAAACCTTTGCATCTTAATCTCCTTTTTCCTTCTCTCCCTCTAAGATGAGAGTTACACTGTTAGTTTGACCGTACGATACTACTCGCGCTACCAGAGAGCGTTCGGAAACGGAAACAATACTTCCATTCCTTATCGGGTCCCCTACCTTTAATATATGTCCAATTCCATTTTTGTCTTCGAGCATTGCGTATTTTTCCATTCCTCCGGAAAGCACACCAACCAGACTGACCTTCTGGATATTAATAAGATCGGAGCTGCCTTCCTCAAAATCGCCGGATATAAGGCTCTGAAAGGGATCTCTGTGGTTAAACGCCTGATAATAATAATGTTTTGTTCTAAGATTATCCTGTCCGCTACTCTTTTCCGCCGCAAAACCTGCCTGGGGCAGCATTAATCCCAGAAGAATTAAATAAACCGTTAATCTTTCCCATACCACTGAGGTATTATCAGGATTTGTCTTTATTCTTAACATCCGAAATTTCACCACCTTTCAGAAGTGTATAGGCAGTCACCGTCATTTGAGCTTCAATTGTCCTGGTTTTCCCTATTCCACCGTCATCTTTATTATCATAAGAGGATATTTCCATATCCGATACATTAACAATACGGTCGAGATTTGCCACTTTCGATAAAAATATACCCACCTGGTGATATCTCCCCTTTACTCTGATATTTATCGGATTCTCGGTAAAAAAGTCCTTTCTTATCCTCTCTTTAGGTTCGAAAAGGGTAAAATTAACACCTGCCTGATTTCCCGCCATAGTTATCTTTCTCAGTAATCCGGCTATTTCATCCTCTTCGGGCAGCAATTTAAGCGCCGCCTCCCATTTCCTGTGTAATCTGTTGTATTCTGTCTCCAGCGCCCCAAGATTGCCGACGGTTTTTCTGGCCTTTTCAAGTTCTGTGCTTACCTTATCATATTCCCTCTTAAGCGATTCTTCCTTCACCGCCCTCGGTTTGTATAAGAAAGGCATGAAAGAAGTGAAGAAATAAACATAGGCAACTATAGCCAGAAACATTCCTATCACCATTGTTTTTTGTACCTGTGGATCTTTTAAATCCATCGCTTCTACCTCTTTCCGTTATTGCGGTATTGCGTTGCCGACTAAAGAAAACTTCATTACTTTATTTTTGTGTATCGTCCCTTCCTCTACTACACTCAAATCTACCTTTGTAAATAAGGAAGATGTCTCCAGATTTGTCATCATATCCGCTACTTTGTAGTTGTTAAAAGTGATGCCGTCAATAGCATACTTCCCCGGAGAAAGTTCAGTTATATCAGTCAACCAACAGTTTCGAGGAATTTTTATACTGATATCATTCAACAGTCTTACCCTGAAGAATCGATATTTATCCAGCGAAGTAATAAGTTGGAGTCTTTTATTAACCTCTCCGCGCTCCTTTGTGATTTTCTTTATTTTTGCCAGTTGTGGAGCAAGCTTTTTAGATTCCATGCGGGCGGTTTCTATCTTTTCTTCAAGATTGGCTATCCTGTGACTCTGTAAAAAACTAAAAGCAAGCACGCTCCCTATGACAATTAGAACCGCGCCAACCATATATACCGTTGATAAATCGGGAAGATCGAAACTGCGTTTTCTATCTCTGTCCTCCGGTGGCAGCAGATTTATTCTAATCATTATTCCCCCGCCTTTCTCAGGGCGAGACCAATGCCCACTGTAAGTAATGGCGCGATCTCGTCCAAATCCTCTCCATATTCAGTGAAAATCCCTTCATCAAAATCAACCTGGGAAAGAGGATTATGTATTGAAAATTCAATGTCATGTTTATCCGAAAGTATTTCCTGTAAGAAGGGAAGCCTCGCGCCTCCACCGCTTAGAATAATTTTATCAATTTTATCCGCGTCACCTGCAGCCTTGAGGAATGAAATACTCCGTTCTATTCCCAAAGAGAGTTCTTTTGCCTTCTTTCTGAATATTTCCTTTACGGATTCCTCGTCTATATCACCGAGGTCGCCTCTTACGACTCGCAACGCCTCTTCATAGTCAAGACCTTGTTCCTTCTGAAGCTCCTCGATAAAACTGCTGGTTCCCACACTGATATCTCTGGTAAAATGGGGGCTGTGGTTTTGAATTATATTTATATTGGTTACATCACTGCCAATATTTACAAGCCCAACAACTTCATCTTCCCCTTCTTCGCTTGAAGTGTAATTTTCTTCATAACTGTTCTGAAGGGCAAAAGAGTCAACATCTATAATCTTAGGGTTTAACCCCGCGTCTCGAATAAGCTCAGCGTAATCTGTAACCATATCTTTTTTAGCCGCGACCAGCAGTACTTCCATCTGATTGGCGCCGATATCTTCATCAAGTATTTGAAAATCCAGACATACATCGTCAATATCGAAAGGAACGTGCTGCTCAGCTTCCCAGAATATCGCTTCCGCGGCATCCTCAGCTGACATTTTGTCCATAACAATTTTTTTAACTATGACCGCTCGTCCTGATACAGCGGAGACAACATTCTTCCCTGTGATCCCGGACTTACCGACGCATTCCGCTATAGTTTCTACTACGAGGTTCCTGTCCATTATTTCATCTTCCACGATTGCTTCCGGTAAGAGTTTGCTTATACCAAAATGGACTATCCTCGGTATCTGGTCCGAATGTTCTATTTCAACAACCTTAATCAAACTGGAACCAACATCAATGCTGATCGTTGACGGTTTTTTCCTAAATGGTAAAGATATCATTCGCGCACCATCCTTCTTATACAAGGAAACTGTGCTTTCCAATACTGAATTTTTTATTACATCTTTTGACTAACTGCATTGTTTAAATTCCAATCAAGTAATGCACGCAACATATGTGCCAAAGGTCTGAAATTAAAGTCTTCGTAAGGGTTTGAATTGCAGATGGTTAGTAAACAGGATATCTTAAACCTTCGTGAGAGATTTACACAATTGCAAGGTTTTTGTGCAAAATGATAAATTAATAAAAATTCAGAAAGTACCAGTTTATAAAAAAATCTCCCAGCAGCAGACAAAGAATCCCCGCTGGCGCGAGGAAAGATCCAAAAGGAACAGCTGTCCTGCCGGTCCCCCCTTTGTGTATCAGAAAAATGCCATAGAGGGCTCCAAAGAATGAAGCGACGAGTATCACAGGTAAAACAAGTCTTATTCCCAGAAACGCTCCTATCATGGCCATAAGTTTAATGTCCCCTCCGCCCATACCCTCAGTCTTTCTAAAACTTTTATAAGCGAAACCCACCAGATAGAGAGAACCGCCTCCGGCTAAAGCGCCGTACAATGAACTCGATAAAGTGATATTTGTACTTAAATAAGCCCATATAAAGCCAATCAGTATAAACGGCAGGCTGATCGAATCGGGTATGATTTTGTGCTCCCAGTCTATCAATGTAACGGCGATAAGAGACATTATAAATGGGTATATAAATAAAAGATTCAGGCTGAATCCTGAAAAATAAAAACAGAGTAACGCTAGAATACCGCCAAAAAGCTCAATAACCGGATACCTTGGAGATATTTTGTTTTTACAGCCGGCGCATCTTCCCCTGAGAAATATATAGCTGAAAAGGGGAATATTCTCATACCACCTTAATACGCGCCCGCAGGCAGGGCACGAAGACCGAGGGCGAATAACAGACCCGCCTCTCGGTACTCTGTATATAACCACGTTAAGAAAACTGCCGGCCGCGAGACCGACTATGAAAATGAACATTAACGCTACGGGATCGGTATTCAATCTTTTTCTTCCTTTGAAAGTTTCTTTTCAAGTTTTTTAATATATCCCTTCGCCAGTTTATCCATGAAGGGATCGTCGGAACTATCGGCCAGCCTTCTCCACATATTTATACTAGTTTCGATATCTCCTCCCCTGGCCGCGGCGCTAGCGGCGAAACGCATTGCCCGTTCGTTGGCACCGGGCATATCCGCGGCAAGTCTGAAATAGCGTTCAGATTCCTTATAATCACTCCCGTCAAGGTAATAGAGAAATCCGGCTTCGAAGGCCAGCCACCACTCTTCGGGATTATTCTCAATTCCTTTCCTTAGAATCTCAATCCCTTCCTTTAGCTCCCCTAAGTCCTGAGCCATAATGACAGCGCTTAGTTTGTAAGCAAAGATAAACTGGGGGTCGAGGTCTGTTATTACATCGGCAAGATGCCTGAACAGTCTCAAGCTGTTCTTTCCCATCCTGTAACCGCCGTAATACTGCACCGTCTTAAACCATAAAATATCTGAAACAATATTTCTGTAACCCAGAGAGAGCATTTTTACCGCTTCACTCGAGGGGAGATACATTATATCGGCTTTGCTATTCTTGCCGCTTAACCCTTCCACACTCTTAGATGCTCCCACAAGCAGCAGGGCAGCCGCTATTATAAACAAAGTATTTCTAAAAATTCTCTTCATATTTTCTTTACACAAACTCTCTTTTACGGAAAATAAGACAGGAGAAATATATAATAACAGAGCAATAAACGATCGCGTAGCCCACTGTGACCATAATATCTGAATACTGAAAATTCATTCCGTGGACCGCTTCATGACGCAGATTGAAAAGCTTAAGATTCGGTAAAATATAATAG
The DNA here is from genome assembly GCA_034520215.1 of Candidatus Krumholzibacteriota bacterium. NCBI lineage: Bacteria > Candidatus Krumholzibacteriota > Candidatus Krumholzibacteriota bacterium. The sequence goes on from JAXHNR010000001.1 coordinate 1,257,338, forward strand.
AAAGTATCCACGATAAACTTCATCGCCTGTGAACCGAATTTCTCAGCGAAAACACGCAGATCACCGCTCAAACTTCCGGCGATAAACATACATAGAGTGAAGAAAAATGTCAGGATGGGGGACGTAAATGTGCTGAATAAGATTACAATCGAAGTTATAACGGCCATTTCAAGAAGAGAAAGGAAGATAGCGGCGAGTATTCCCGCAGTTATACTGCCTCCGCTAAATACAACAACAACGACAGTTACCGCGACCATAATCATAACCATTATTGTAAGAGCGGCCATTATACCAAAAAACTTTCCGACAAGATATTCCAGCCGAGTGACAGGTCTTGTAAAAATCATATATACAGCTCTTTTATCCACTTCCTTGTGTACAAGTGTGCTTCCGGATACAACCGCTGTAAATATGCCGAAAAGTGAAATAAACGCCAACGCCACGTCGGTTATTATCTTATCCTTTGCCGCTCCCACAGAAAGGGGCGAAAGTATATATGTGCTGATAATCAGGATCACTCCGAAAAAAAGGACTATATAGAGGAGTTTACCCCTGATTAATTCGCGGAACGTATTAAACGCTATATTTACTATTCTTTCCATAACTTCCCCCGTATTTCCATAGAGATACTAAATTGAACTTTCAACCCGGGCTTTATCAGAGTTACCCGTGGATTTTATCTCTTTATTCATTCCTGTAATCTCTTTTACAAACATATCTTCCAGAGAGTATTTAACGGAAGCAACCTTAATTATTTCAGAGCCTTTATTTAATAAATACTGCAACACACTCCTTGTATATTCCTGTTTTTTTACAACCAGAAAGACCTTATCACCCACTCTATTTACAGAATCCGTATATTGCGCCACAATTTGCTCTCCGCCATGCGGAAACGCTTTCGCTGTTATCTCAACTTTTCCTTTTCCAATCTCAAACAGTTCATCGAGCCCAACATCTTTTACTATCTTCCCTTCACGAATAATACAAACCCTGTCGCAAAGAGTTTCCATGTCAGAGAGTATATGCGATGAGAAAAATATCGTTTTCCCCTTCTTTTTAAGCTCAAGAAGAAAATCCCTTGTCATCTTTCTTCCCAGAGGATCAAGCCCGGAGAATGGTTCGTCAAGTATGAGTAAATCCGGGTCATGAATTACAGCCTGAGCTAGCCCCGCGCGCTGCAGCATACCCTTTGAGAAACCGCTCAATCTCTTTTTCCCGTCCCCCGCCAGACCTACCCTGCTTATGACATTCGTTATGCTGTTATTTAATTCTTCACCGCCGATACCGCTCATCTTTCCGCAAAACTTAAGGAACTCCTCGAGCGTGAGGTGTGGATAAAAAAATGGATTTTCAGGCAGAAAGCCTATTACTCTCTTCGTATGAGTATCCGTGATAGACCTGCCGAGCACACTGACACTTCCCGAGTCGGGTTTTATGAGCCCAAGTATAATCTTTATCGTTGTTGTTTTTCCCGCTCCGTTAGGTCCTAAGAACCCGAGAATCTCCCCCTCGCGGGCGGAGAAGGAAATGCCGTGAAGAACTTTACTCTTCTTAAATATAAAATTGCCCCTGAAAGTTTTTGTGATATCTTTAACCCTTAGAATATTCATAAATTGTAACCGCCTTTAGATCTAAATTCAGGGCTTAACAAAATTAAATTCAAGGTTTTGATTATTAATGAATGCCGCCTGAACAATATCTTTGCATCCATATTGATAAATATGACAAATTCCTTGCTGTTAACCTTATTTTCACTTACATACTTTGCTTTTTGCAGAAATTATGCCAGAATCCTCCGAAACGCGGCAATACGAAGTTCTTGTGGAGTTTCCCCAATTTTTATAACCTATAAGGTAGTCGATGATTTGTAATAGTATGCGGATGGTTGATATTTTCAAAATCGTTGTCGATTTCTCGCCGGCCGAGGAAACCGCTGGCTCTCCCGCCTCGGGCTCGCTCTTTCTGCCCCTTCGGGTCAGAAATCCTTGCCCGCTCACCACTCGGCGAGGGTTTTGAAAATGTCAACCATCCGCACTCATCAGCAATGAAAACCCTATTCCACTTACCAATCCTGATAACTTATTGTATCTCGCAATGTTAGTAAAATACTTGCCGGATTCTTGAAATCTATTATGGAAGTTTTGGCTGAGGATCACCCCCCCCGGAATTTTTTTAAGATATAAAAAAACGGGCGGCCCGTGTGAGCCGCCCGCAGCAATACTGAAAATTTAATCTTTCTTACTGTCCACTCGTCAATGTGAGTACCAGTTCTCCGGCTGTTTCACCGCAACCGGTGATAGTATAACCCATTGAAACTCCTGAAGCGTTTGTTGTATCTACGTAACCTGTCTGACCAGATGTAGCAGCGGTTCCATCGATCGGTTCCGTAGAAGCGTTGGTAAATGGATTTGACAGGAGAGCACCGCCGGGCAACAAATCAACCATATTATCGCCACCTGAAAGAGTAGTTGATAGATCTGTAGCGTATACTCCGTTATTCTGGACGGCAAAATCTTCAGCCGCCAGCTGTACTGTATGGCAGTTTGACTTAACTGAAGCCTCTTTCGCTCTCGACTGCATACTGATAAAGTTAGGAATAGCAATCGCGGCGAGAATACCGATAATCACCACAACGATCATAAGCTCTATTAGCGTGAAACCCTTGTTATTCATCCTGCACCTCCTTTTAGGTACTTACTTTCAAAGTTTATACTTTGAAAATCAAAATTTTACGGCTTTTAAAACCGTCGAAACTCTTTTTTTTAAGACCTCTTTCGGTCTCACCTTTAACAATGGGCAATTTATATGCCAAAGCCGTCACAGGATTCATAAATGCTAAGCCTTTGCCTCATTTGAAGTTATATTAGCACCGAACTTAAGATATATTGCCGTTGATTGTAAATTGCCATTTCGGACTCCAGCTTTGCAACGGTTCATTATTCTGACCCCACCTTCTGTCCTTCACGGCTTAGTCCGTAACGCTGGATTTTCCGGTAAAGCGTTGACGCGTTAATCCCTAATATCTCACTGGCCTTCTTCTTTTGCCATCCCGTTTCATCGAGAACTGAGATTACATACTCCTTTTCAAGCTCCTCTAAGGTTATCTTCTCCCTGTCTAAACTCAGCTTTCTTTTACTTCTCGAATGAAAACTTATCTTGTCCGGAAGATCATGCGGTTTTATTTTATCACCCTCCTGCAGTACAATTGCCCGTTCAATTATATTTTCCAGTTCACGCACGTTCCCCGGCCAATCGTAATTTACCATCAGTTCCAACGCTTTGTCTGAAATTGTCTTTTTTCTTTTTAATTTTTCTGATGCCGTCTTAAGAAAATGTTCGACAAGAAGAGGTATGTCGCTCGGCCGATTCTTAAGAAGAGGAATCTTTATAGGTATAACGTTCAAGCGGTAATAAAGATCCGGACGGAAATTGCCCGCCCGCACCTCTTCTTCCAGATCAGCATTGGTTGCCGCGATTAAACGCACATTTACTTTTATGGGACTTGTCCCGCCAACCGGCACTATTTCTCTTTCCTGAAGAACCCTCAGCAACTTAACCTGAATCGCCGGTGATGTTTCCCCGACTTCATCTAGAAAAAATGTCCCCCCGCAAGCCACCTTGAATAATCCATCCTTATCTCTGATAGCTCCGGTAAAGCTCCCCTTAACATGTCCGAAAAGCTCACTTTCAAGGAGATTCTCCGGCAGGGCTCCGCAGTTAATGGAAACAAAGGGTTTATCAGACCTGTTACTTTCATGATGTATTGATTTCGCGACAAGTTCCTTGCCTGTTCCGCTTCTTCCTCTTATAAGAATAGTACTGTCGGTGGCGGCAACCTTTTTCACCCTCTGAAAAACCTTCTGCATCGGTTCGCTCTCACCTATAATATTCTTATAACTATCCTTTTTCCTCTGATTCTTATTTATATAGGCATTTTCATTACTGGTTCTACGCGCCTCAACCGCGTTATGAACTATCATCTTTATTTCATCATTCTTTGCCGCCCTTTTAACCATATAGTGAAAAGCGCCTTTATTAAGAGCGTCAATCGCTGTTTTCTGTGAAGCGTAGGCGGTCATAATTATGACGGGAAGGTTCGGTTCGTGGCTTTTCACAGCTGAGAGAACTTCAATACCGTCAATCCCCTTCATTTTTATATCGGTCATAACGGCGTCATATTCCGTATTCTTTATCTCCGATATAGCCCGCTTACCGCTGTTGACCGTTTTGACGTTATACCCTTCCTTATTAAGCATTATTGAAAGGTATTTACACATACTGTTTTCATCATCAACTATTAATACTCTCTCGCCAGCCATTTATCAAAACCTCCCGCAATTTATACTAGTAAGTTCATATTTAACCTCATCGATGCCTATCCTGTTTCTATTATCCTCTACAGGAATCATGATCTTAAACGTTACTCCTTCTTCCGAATTTTCAGCACTTATAGATCCTGAATGACTTTCGACAATCCTTCCGGCAGTAGCAAGGCCTAACCCCGTGCCGCCGTCCTTCGTTGTAAAGAAAGGTTCAAAGATATGTTCCAGAACATCTTCCGGTATTCGCGGCCCGTCATTTGTAAATTCTATTTCCGCGTACTTAGTTTTATCGCTACCTTCCTTGAGCATATCTTCAACCAATCTGACTCTGATATAGATGTTCCCGTCTCTTCGAACAGCTTCACAGGCGTTAAGTCCCAAATTGAGAAAAACCTGCCTGATTTGTTCGTCATCGGCATAAATTCTTACCCCTTCAACATCGCTTTCAAAGGTGATATTAGCTCCTCCGCGGATATAGGAACCGTGCTTTAAAAGAAGAATCGTTTCTTTCAGGCAATTCTCTATATCTATAGAGTCAAATTCCGGTTTTCGAAGTCTCGCGTATTCAAGGAAATCGGTAATCATTCCATCGAGCCTGTCTGACTCGCGAATAATCAGATCCATAAGTTCACCGTTCTCTCCAGTAAGATCGAGTTCATCCTTGAGCATTTCAGTCGACCCGCATATAGACGCGAGAGGCGCTCGAATTTCATGCGCGATTGCCGCTGAAAGCTCTCCGACAGCAGCCATTCTGTCTGATCTTCTTATTTTATCCCTCATCCTTTTTACTTCGGTTAAATCCTGAAACAGGGCTACAACACCCTTCTTTTCCCCTACTTCATTTTTCAAAAGTGAAATATTTATACCTATAGGCAATATTCTCCCGCCACTCCTCGAGAGTGTTATTTCACCCCTGTTTCGCTGAACTCCCGTCTCCATAACAAGCATCAACTGCTTGAATAGGGGAGTCATACCCGGAATAATCTCTTCAAAATGTTTCCCTTCCGCGGCTGCGTTTTTCTCAACTTCCAGGATTCTCCTGGCAGCGGGGTTCATCGAAACAATACAGCCTTCCAAGTCTATTACAACCAAACCGCTGCTCATGTTATTTACAATAGAATCATTATTCAGCTGTATTCTCTTTATCTCTTTTTCCCTGTCGGCCAGTTCCTTACCGCTTCTTTTTACTCTTTTAGAGAAATATCCGCTTATCAGCCCCGTTGAAACGAATACTCCCATATGTATGTATCCTCTAAGTAATGAATCAAAAAGATTCTGCCGCGTGAAAATGAGGGCTCCCTCCGGAGACCTTACATGGCCGCTGATCTCGAGAAGACTGTAGACAATATAAGCCGAGGCCGCTACGAGTGAAGTAACAAATCCTCCCGAGACGCCAAAATACAACCCGCCGACAAAAATTGGAAGTATATAGAGTATTGAAAAGATCGAGCCCGAACCGCCGCTGTAGTGAACTATAAGTGTCAGAACAGCAAGGTCAATACCTATCAGAAGACGAATCAGTTTGTTGAACGAAACTCCGTTTCTGTAGGCAATATAAACTGCTCCCGTCCCGAGATATACTACACCGAGAAGACTGTAAAGGGCGACGGCTGACAATTCTCTGCTTTGAAACTGCAGGGCAATAATAGCCGCTCCTACTATCAGTGTCGCCACAACAATCCTGATATAGACAATGTTTCTTATCTTTTCATCATCCCGGTAAGCACGCGGTATGAAATTCATGGCTTCCTTCCCCGAAAAGAGATTTAACCTCCGGAAACAACAGAAATCAATTTAAACATAGGCAGATACATCGATATCAGCATTCCTCCGACAATAACTCCCATTACAACAATCATAATAGGTTCTATAGCGGAGGTAAGAGCATCTACGGCACCGTCTACTTCTTCATCGTAAAAATCGGCTATCTTCTCTAGCATTTCGTCGAGAGCACCCGTCTGTTCACCAACACTAATCATTTGAACCACCATGGGCGGAAAAACTCCACTCTGTTTAAGCGGTTCAGCGATAGTATTCCCCTCTCTGATGCTTTCTCTCGTCTTGACAACCGCATCTTCTATCACCTTGTTTCCGGCTGTCTTAGCGGTTATATTAAGTCCGTCAATAATGGGTACACCGCTGGCAGTGAGAGTGCCGAGAGTCCTGGTAAACATTGCGACCGCGCCCTTTCTTATCACTGTCCCGAGAATGGGTAAATTCAGCAGAAACCGGTCAATTCTCCTTTTACCATTATCTGTGCTGTTATATTTTTTGATACCAAAATATATTCCAATTCCCGCTCCCAGAAGCAGATACCAATTAACTCTGAGAAAATTGCTCAGCCCCATTACAATTTGTGTCGGCAGAGGCAGATCACCTCCAAAATCAATGAACATCTTGGCAAAAGTAGGAATAATAAACATAAGCATAAAGATTGTGGCACCGCCCGCGACAAACAAAACTATTGTCGGATATGTCAAAGCTCCTTTTATTTTACGCCTCAGGGAATCCTGTTTTTCAAGGAAAAGGGCTAATCTATTAAGAATAAGATCAAGGATTCCACCCGATTCACCGGCATCCACCATATTCACAAACAGCTCACTGAAACATTTATGTTTTGACAGAGCCTCGGATAACGTGGAACCTGATTCAACATCTTCCATAACTTCTGTTACAATTTCTCTGAAATTATCCTTTTCGATCTGGCTGGACAGAATATCCAGGCATTGAACGAGGGGCAGTCCGGCATTAATCATGGTCGCGAACTGACGCGTAAAAATTCCGAGGTCTTTAATTCCGATCTTCTGCTTAAACCCGAAATTAATATTCAGATCTTTGGGTTTCTGCCGAACCTGGGTAAGAATAATCTTCTTCTTCCGAAGATGACTGGCAAGCTCGATCTTGTTGTCAGCTTCATACTCTCCGGAAACGTCCTCGCCGGCGGGTGTCCTTCCCTTCCATACAAAAGTGGTAGCCATTTATATTCCCCCTTTGTCCAAATTACTTTCTTAGTTGATAGTTTTTACTTGTATTCTTTTCTCCAAACATCTGTTTGAGTTCTATTGTATCAGGACTCCTTCTAATCGCTTCATTTCTGGCTATTTCCCGCTTAACAACAGCTCTGTAAAGCGCCTGATTCATAGTCTGCATTCCATATTTCTGTCCCGCCTGCATGAGCCCGTATATCTGATGAACCTTGTCATCTCTGATTGTCGCGCTTATTGCCGGAGTGCAAACCATAACTTCAGCCACAAGTACTCTTCCCTTTCCGGATATATGGGGAATAAGCTGCTGCGTGACAACACCTTTCAAAACAAAAGCCAACTGAGCTCTGACCTGCGACTGCTGAGTCGGAGGAAAATTATCAATTATTCTATTAATAGACTCAAAGGTGGAGTTTGTATGAAGGGTCGCGAAAGCCAGATGCCCTGTTTCAGCTATTGTTAAAGCGGCCTGCATCGTTTCCCGGTCTCTCATCTCTCCTATGAGTATTACATCCGGGTCCTGACGGAGTACATACTTAAGCGCTATAGCAAAACTCTCAGTATCCGCTTTTACTTCCCTCTGATTAACTATACATTTTTTATGTCTGTGTATATACTCAATCGGATCTTCTATTGTAATTACATGCTCCGAGCGTTCACTGTTTATCTTATCAATTATACTCGCTAGGGATGTTGATTTTCCACTGCCCGTCGGACCTGTTACCAGAATTAATCCTTTCCTCGATTCAGCAAAATCTTTTACGACGGGTGGAAGACCCAGAGTTTTAAAATCAAGTATTTCATATGGAATTTTCCTGATGGCAATACTTGTAACTCCCCGCTGCTGGTACACATTCGCTCTAAACCGTGAAAGCCCCTGAATCCCAAATGAAAAATCCAGTTCCTTGTCATTTTCATATCTCTTCTGCTGATCTTCGGTCAAGACACTGTACGCGATTTGTTTAGACACATCCGGAGTAACAGCATCATACGCAGTCGGTTCAATCTTGCCGTCTATTCTAAGAACGGGCGGAGCGCCGGCCGTAATGTGCAGGTCGCTTGCATTCTTTTCGATCATCTCCTGAAGCAGTGTCCTGATATTCAACATGTCCCCTTTTCTTTCAAAATACTGTTAATCATCACTTGTTTCCTTCAAAACTTCTTCAACGGAAGTAATACCGCTTTTAATTTTGTCTACGCCGTCTCTTCTCAAAGTAAGCATACCTTCCTTGATAGCTTGGGTTTTAATCTCGGCGTTTGAAGATCTGTCTAAAATCATTTCTTTTATTCTTGCCGACACAAGCATCACTTCATATAATCCTGATCTTCCTTTGTAGCCGGTATTGTTGCATCTGGGACATCCAACCGGCTGATAGATCTCAAAATTCGATTCCTCTTTTTTCAACCCGAGTTCTTTGGCCATCTCCGGATGCATTTGTGTTTCTTTCTTGCATTCCTTGCATAAACGGCGTACAAGCCTTTGAGCCAATATAAGATTCGTAGAACTGGCAACAAGAAAGGGTTCAATCCCCATGTCTATCATTCTGTTTATAGTGCTCGGAGCGTCGTTTGTATGTAAGGTACTCAGCACAAGGTGTCCGGTAAGAGCAGCTTTTACCGCTATTGAACCTGTATCATGATCTCTTATCTCACCAACCATCACAATATTGGGATCCTGACGCAGAAAAGCCCTCAGAGCTGAGGCGAAAGTAAGTCCTATCTCCGGATGAACATTGACCTGGTTTATACCCTCGAGGTTGTATTCAACCGGATTTTCGGCGGTCATAATATTATGATGCGGTTCATTTATTGTGCTGAGAGCGGAATAAAGAGTAGTTGTCTTACCGCTTCCTGTCGGACCGGTAACCAGAACCATTCCGTACGGTGATTTTATCGCTTTAGTGAATTTCTTATACAATCCGGGATTAAATCCGAGTTTAGTTAAATCAAGTTCAAGGTTACTCTTATCAAGAATCCTCATTACAACTTTTTCCCCGAATATTGTCGGAAGTGTACTAACGCGCAGATCTATTTGTTTAGACGCGATACGAATTTTTATACGGCCGTCCTGAGGTATTCTTTTCTCCGCTATATCGAGTTCCGCCATGATCTTCAGCCTGGATGTGATAGCATTCTTCATTCTGTAAGGCGGGGACATCACTTCATGAAGAACACCGTCAATTCGGAATCTGACCCTTACTTTCTTTTCAAAAGGCTCTATATGGATATCACTGACATTCCTGTTAACCGCGTCTGTAATAAGGGAATTGACCAATTTAACAACCGGAGCATTAGCATTCTGCGCGTCGGCCAGCCCCAGATCTTCTTCTTCTTCTTCTTCGACAATTTCAAAATCTTCTTCCATGTCGCGCATCACTTCAACGAGCGAATCAGCTGAATCATAGAAGCGGTCTATAGTCTTTTTTATTGAACTCTCTGTTGCTACCACGGGACGAACTTCAAGTCCGGTAATAAATTTAATATCATCTATCGCGAAAATATTATCAGGGTTGGACATCGCGACTGTTAATGTTCTTCCATCACGCCTTACGGGTACAACCTGAAATTTAGTGGCAACCTCGGCAGGTATCAATTCCACAGCCTGTTCATCCGCCTCGATATCTTCCAGAGCAATTGCCTCTACCTGATAAAGCTGTGAAAGAAATTCTGAGAGCATTTCTTCAGACAGGGCGCCTATTTTTACCAGGTTATACCCTATACTGCCGCCGGATTTATTCTGTTCTTTAGCTGCCAGCCCAAGTTGATCCTCAGTTATAAGATCGGTCTCCAGCAGTTGTTCTGCAATATTATCTTTCAAATAGCTCATCCACCCGTAAAATGTTTAAGAAAAAAATAGTTCCAGATAATAAGTGCAATTTCATTCTTCTAAGTGCAATTTCATTCTTCATATCCGTAATTTTGTATAACTTTCCAAATATTTTCAACTTTCTCAAAGCGCAATTAATATGCCATTATCCTGCTTATTTCCTTCCGGCCTCTATGCTGCAGCCAATTCAGGGTATATATGCTCGAATTGCAATCTGTTACTTGAACTAAAATCCATCTACTATATCGCTTAATGACCAGCGGTTCTCAGACCAATAAAAATAAAATGACCAATAAATTAACGGATACTAATGTTTGGACAAGAATCTCTACCAAGGTGATTTTGCATTATGCAAATACTCTGGAAGATAATGCGAATTAGAAATATAGCGTATAAAACGCGCAAAGACTGGCTTGAAACTTACCGGGTGGGACAAAAATCAATTGACCAGATCCCATATTATCCCGATTCTAAAATGTCTTTCAGACATGTAATAGCCTGGAACAGTCTGATAACTAAAGTTCATTATATTCTTAACCTGAACCTTTATAAGAGCGGACATGAGAGTAATTGAAGCAGAAAAATTCTGTACAGCGGCAGGCTCGAGGTCCACTGACCCCCAATTTCTTCTTCCAGTCTCGATTGTATTAAAACGCAGGGTAAGTGTCTCGGAATCTTTAAATACGGGTATTTTCAAATAGAAGTTCCCGTTAACCCGGTATTGGGGTATTCCATATCTATAATCATTGGAACTGATAAAATACTCGCCCGAAATATTATAACCATAGCGCGCCCTGCGGTATTTTCCAGAGGTGCCGTATTGAGCCTTCACGCCTGAAACTTCCTGTGTTTCAGAAGAGTTATATAATTTGTCGCTTCCGCCGGCAGACCTGACGCAGCGGTCTTCATGTCTTAGAAACAAGTTCAGTGAAATCCCCGAACTGAAACGTTTTCCTGCTGATATTTCGTGAGCTATTTCAGGTTGTAATTCTCTGTTGGCAATATAATTTAAATCATAACAATCTAAGATGGTATCAGGTTCGGGATGGAAAAGCATCGCGGAGGAAGGAAGCACCAGCTTCCTTGAGATTATCAGAGTTTCATATGATCTTTCTCCCCCCTTATGTGTTATACCGAATTCTCCTCCCAAATAATTTCCGGCCTCACTGTGACCTCCGCCGTAAACACCCGCTCTCAAGGCAAATTTTTTCTTAAAAGGGGAGAAAAGAACAAAACCTCCTTGATAATTTTCTACTTCAGGGTCAACATTCTTACCCTCGAATCTGTTTTCATATATATCACGCCGCCCGGAAAAGAAACTTTTTAATCTCGACCGGCCCAATTCTTTTTCTAACCCCAGGGAAACGCTTGACCTTAAACCTGAAAGTTTCGCCTCGAAACGTTTCTTTTCAAAACCGAAATTGCTGACTGACATCTTAAAATCATGATATCTGTAATGCAACTGAGAATCAAAACCTCTGGTTCTTATATTTTCTCGACTCGAACAAGCCGTTCCTTCATATACATCCTCAAATCTTGTAAAATGAACAAAACCTCTATTTCCCGGATCCCGTCCAAGTGATACCTCCATTGAAACCGATTTGGCGTGATCTTTTCCCACATACCTGTCCGGATAATCCTGAAGGGGTTTATAGGAATCCTGCAGGTATCCATTGTAAATGATTGTACCGTTTATATATGATTTCGGTGTAGAAAACCATATCCTTCTTGCTCTGCGATTGTTTGCTCCGTATGTAAAATTGGCCTGCGAGAATGGTGTTTCTCTTCCTCCTCTCTCTATAACGACATTGATCGCGCCGCTATTTGAAATATGCCCTGTTAGAGCGGGAGAACCGCTGTAAATTATCTCAACTCTCTTTACGCGTGAAAGGTCGACAAATTTAACGAGGGCTTCGGATTCATATATATCAGTCAGAGGAATACCATTTACCAGAAGATTAACACCTCTGTTTCCCCTTCCTCCGATTGAAAAACCTGTTGAAGAACCGGGCGGACCTTCACGCCAGTAAGATACACCGGGAATTATTTCAAGTATGTCATCAAATGTGTTGATATTATAATCCCGTAAGTCTTCGGCTGTGAGAACAAAAACTTCACCCGGAAGAGAAAGCGAATCCGATACAACGGAACCATCCGGAAGCTCACCGGCTGAAGATATACAGGGAAAACTCATAACTGAGAGAATCGCCGGTATAAAAACAAAATATTTATTGATTTGCCCTGCAAGCATCATTAAAGCCCGCGACCTTTACAATAGGCACTACTGCCTGAGAAAAAATAAGTGAGTTGATAAAAACATGTATTAATATAAACACAGCTCCAGCTGAGAAAAAACCGATTATTCCGTCTAATAAACCATCTAAGCCCAACGACACGTACGCGGAAGCAATTGTTGTCAGAATATCATAAAACAGAGTTATCAGGAAACCTGAAACAGCACTTACTACAACAGCAATCCCTCCTCCACCGAGAATTATATTTCTCAGAAGACCGCCGGCTATCCCTATAACGAGAAATCCTGTTATCTGAGCGGCGAGAAGGGGGGGAAGTGAAACTCCGAACGGATTAAAGAATGAATACAAGGTTATAGAAAGGATTCCTGTTACAGCGCCATAACGCGGTCCGGTAAATACTCCGCACAAAAACACAGATAAAGTCATCAGCTCAACATTAGGCACCGCGGCAAGCAGATATCCTAAAACAACAGTTAATGATGTGAACAGAGCGGCAAGAATGCTTCTGTATCTTTTCGAGGTGGATCTCATATTTAAGCTCACAAACCTGAAAGTTAAGCCGAAACAAAACATAACACAGGAAATACTTTAAGCAAGCTCGCAAGGGTGGTCAAGAAAAATGTCCTTTGGCAGCGGCCGTTTTAAGTAACTCAACAGACTCGTATGGAGCGCCTTTCCCTCCCACATCAACTTTCATTGCTATTTTAGAATGAAAGTCCGATCCTCCTGTGGGAATTAATTTCATTTCTTCCACTATGGTTAGAATATTATTCTCCAAAGCTAAATTATGATTCGGGTGCCATACCTCCAGCCCTGCAAGGCCTTTTTCAATAAATTCATTTAATAATTTTGTTTTTTTGATTTCGAATGCCGGATGAGCCCAAACCGGCACCCCGCCTGAATTCAATATAAGTTCAATAACTTCATCTGAAGAGAATACCTGCTTGGGAACGTAGGCGTTAGAACCGTAGCCTAGAAATCTTTCAAAAGCTTCCTGAAAAGATGAAACAATTCCCTTTTCAAGCAGTGCCACGGCAATATGGGGCCTGCCTATAGAATCGGCACCCGCTGCCGCGGGCAGGTCCGCAAAGGACAAAGTAATTCCACTTTTAGAAGAGAGTTTTCTCAGAATTTCTTCAGCCCTCAAGCGCCGTTTATCCCTGAGCCACTTCAACTTCTCCTCAATTAAAGTATCGTGTATATCAATGCAGTAACCCAGAATATGAACGATCGTGCCACCGTTACCTCTCGCGCTGAATTCTATTCCCGGTATAACCTCAATTCCCATTTCACTTCCAGCCTCCATCGCTTCTTTCTGACCATTAATAGTATCATGATCAGTTACCGATACCGCGTCCAGCCCGTATCCCGCGGCAAGCTCAACAAGCTGACGAGGGGATAATTCACCATCAGAGTAACTTGAATGGGTGTGAAGGTCACAACAAAACCTGCTTTTTTTCATTATTATTTCTTCTCAGGTATGACTGTTTAATTTTTTCATTTTCTCAAGTATATCCCGGAAAGAAACATCGATAACATATACTTTTTCAAAATTTTCACGTGCTTTCTCAACATCATCAATAGCTTCATAGGCAAGTCCGAGATTATAATAAATTCCGAGGTCTTCATCCCCGTAACTGTCTGCTATCTCCGCTCCCCTCTCAAGCTGTTTTACCGCGAGGTTATATTGCCCCTTCTGTATAAAACAATAGCCGATCATCTCAAGACTCCGCAGCTTGAGTTCCTGTGAACGTGTGGCTACTTGCAGTTCTTTTATAGCTTCGTTGAAAAGAGCCATTTCAATATAAGCCATCCCCAGATCATAGTGACTCTTGAAATCATCCTCCTCAATATCACTAGTTATCTCTTTATGACTTTCTGTTTCATCTTTACCTCTGAATTCTGTTATATCAGAAAAATCCTCTAAGGAATCGCCGCTTTCTATTTTCTCAAAAGAATTCTCCGGTTCAGCGCTTTCTCTCTTATCAAGTTTTTCCTTTTCTTCTCTTTTGGAATCAGAAAATTCATCCTTTGTTTCATCCTTGGATTCGGGGAATTCATTTTCAGCGCTTTGATAGTTATTGTCGGAACTTATGACGTATTCATCACTTTGCCCTTCACCTTTCATTTCATCATCGGTATCGAGCCCTTCGGGTTGAACTCCTTCTGCCGCTTCCTTTTCTCGATCTTTATACATCGTAGTTTCAAGGTCGTCTTTAACATTCAAATCCGACTTATGAGACTGAAGATCTGAACTTTCCGAATCCATATCGATTTCTGTTTTTGCATCATCTTCCTTTAGCGAAGGATCTATCTTTATAGAATCGAGTATCCTGTCGACCTTCTCACGCTCTCTATCCGATAGAGACGACTTTAATCTCTCCATTCGTTCTTTATAGAATTCAAGGGATTCGCTGGTTCCCCTTTCATTGTTATCCCTTATAAGTTGCGCGTTTATTTCGGAAGCTCTGAAGCTGTTTCCAAGGGTCTCAAAAACATCAACGGATTTTGAAATTACTCTCTGATAATTACCCATCAATTCCAATATTGTCTCTATCCGCTGATCAGTTCCTTCGGGAAGCGAATCACTCTCGGACAGGAGCAGATCCATGTACGAGTTAAAATATTCTGCCGCTTCGCTTGTAAAATTTTGTTTTGCTTTCAGTTCGCCGAGCTTGTATACCGTACTTAATCTTCCCGGAATAATCTTGAGTATCTTTTTGCATACAGCCACAGCATTGTTATAAAGAGCGACTTTTTCATAATGATTTATCGCGTTTTCAAATGACGAAATGGCCTGGATACGATCTCCTGTCTTTATATATATATCACCCAGTTCATTCAATAGATTAGGATTGCTGGAATGCCCGTCCAGAATCTTCTTATACACGTTAATAGCCTTTTGGAGCTTACCCTTTTTCAGTAAATCCTGTGCTTGCCGTCTTAGTTTGCTTGCTCTACTCAAAACCCGATCTCACTCCTGACATTATAGTCTTCTATCTCCCAGACGACATCGCCTTCTTTAATCACAATCACTGAATGATCTGTCCCGGCCCTGGAAGGTATCTCACGATAATCTTCTACATCATACACTACTAGGTCAGCTTTTTTCCCCTTTTCCAAAGATCCGACTTCATTCTGCATGCCTATTGAATAAGCCGCGTTTATAGTCGCCGCGTTAACAGCTTCGGACGGCAAAAGTCTCATCTGAGAACACGCTATCGAGACTGTCAAAGGCATGGATAACGAAGGCGCGCTTCCCGGATTAAAGTCCGTCGCAAGCGCTATCGCGGCTCCGGCTGAAACCAGTTTCCTGGCAGGCGCGAAAGAGCTCGAAGCAAGTCCAAAGCTTGTTCCCGGCAAAAGAACTCCCACAGTATCACTATTCGACAAAGCTTTAATTCCCGACTCTGTTACCTTCGTAAGATGATCCACGGAATCAGCGCCGAGTTCAACGGCCAATTCAGTTCCTCCAATGGCGAATATTTCATCGGTGTGGACTTTAAGCTTAAATCCATTCATTTTCCCCGCAACTAATATCTGCCTTGTTTCGGCGAGGTCAAAAACGTCCTTTTCACAAAACACATCTATATATTCAGCCTTGCCCTGCTCGGCAACTTCCGGAATTACTTCATCAATGACAAATTTCACATATTCACCTTTACCACTTAATTCAGGGGGTTTCTGATGAGCCCCCATGAACGTAGCTACTATATCCAAAGGCATATCATCGGCGAGACGGGAAATTACCCTCAGCATCTTCAATTCATTTTCCAGATCAAGTCCATATCCGGTCTTAATCTCAACCGTAGTTACGCCCGTTTTTAACATCTTTAAAAGACGACGCCTGCTTATTTCATATAACCGCTCTTCATCCATTTTGCGAAGTTCCCGCACTGTTCTTTTAATACCCCCGCCCCGTCTTTCAATTTCGAGATAGCTGTCTCCTCTAATTCTGGCTTCATATTCATCCGACCTGTACCCTGGAAATACCGAGTGTGTATGGGAATCCACCCATCCGGGCATTACAACCCTTCCCTCCACATCAATGATCTTTGAAACTTCTCTCTCCGCTACTTCTTTTTTAACCAAATCGCCGGAACCAATGGCTAATATTCTTCCACCAGCTACCGCGATAGCGCCACTCCGGATAATACCCGGATCAGAAAAATCTTCCCCCCTCAGCGGCCCCTTCCCCTCATTACGGCTTGTTATTATCTGACCAGCGCCAAGAAGGAGTAGATCAATTGTTTCAATCAAACGCTTCTCCTTGCATAACAAAATAAACAGATGTTAACTCAAGCAAAATGCATGACTTAAAAAAACGATATTCCCCGTATTAATAACCGACATCTGATTCTCTGAATCAGCGAAATTATTTGTTTAGCATGGGAATATTAATTCCATCCTCCTTCGCCCTCTCAATAGCTATCTCATATCCCGCGTCGGCATGTCTTGCAATCCCTATGCCAGGGTCACCGCGCAGACAACGCTTAAGTTTTTCAGCGCCTTTATCACTCCCGTCCGCCACTACAGCGAGACCGGCGTGTATCGACAGCCCCATTCCAACACCACCCCCGTGATGAACTGAAACCCAGGCAGCTCCATTGACGGCATTTAGTAACGCGTTTAAAATAGGCCAATCCGCCACAGCGTCAGTTCCATCCTTCATACCTTCAGTTTCGCGGTATGGAGAAGCGACAGAACCGCTGTCGAGATGATCTCTTCCAATCACTATAGGAGCGCTTATCTCACCTTTCGCGACAAGCTCGTTGATCGCCAACCCGAGTTTCTCGCGCTCCCCGTATGAGAGCCAGCAAATCCTGGCGGGAAGTCCCTGGAATGCGACTTTCCTGCGCGCCATTTCTATCCATCTGCACAAAGATTCATTTTCGGAAAACAGCTCAAGCACAAGATCGTCTGTTCTGTAAATATCCTCTTCTTTCCCTGACAACGCGAGCCATCTGAAAGGCCCTTTTCCAATACAAAACATAGGGCGTACAAACGCGGGCACAAATCCCGGAAAATCGAAGGCGTTTTCCAGCCCGCCCTTCTTCGCCTGACCCCGGATATTATTCCCGTAATCAAATACAACGGCGTCTTTCTTCTGAAAATCCAGCATAGCCTGGACGTGTAGTACAATTGACTCAATAGCTTCCTTTATATAACGATCGGGATCCTTTTCGCGGAGTTTAGAGGCCTCATCAAGATTATAACCCCTCGGGATATATCCGTTCAGCGCGTCGTGGGCGGATGTTTGATCAGTTACTATATCCGGTATTATGTTTCTCGAGACCAGCTCGGGGAATACATCCGCCGCGTTACCGACTAGTCCTATTGATAAAGGCTTCTTATCTTTCAAAGCTTTATCTACTTTTTCAAGGGCGCTGTCCAGATCTCTTTCCATTTCATCAAGATAGCGGGTCTCGAGGCGTCTCTTAATCCTGTTTTCATCAACCTCTACGATTAAGCAGACCCCTCTGTTCATTGTAACCGCGAGGGGCTGAGCACCGCTCATTTCTCCCAAACCTCCGGAAAGAACGAATTTTCCGGTCAAGTCCCCCCCGAAATTTTTTCTAGCGCATTCAGACAGTGTTTCATATGTCCCCTGCAATATGCCCTGGGTGCCAATATACATCCAGGAACCCGCAGTCATCTGACCGTACATCATTAAACCATCAGCTTCCAATTTGCGAAAATGCTCCCATGTTGCCCACCTTGGAACAAGGAGAGAATTCGCGATCAGCACCCTTGGAGCACCCTCATGCGTTTGAAAAACCCCCACAGGTTTACCGGACTGAACCAGAAGGGTTTCATCGTTTTCAAGATTTTTAAGCTCCCTTACAATCGCGTGATAGGAATCCCAGTTTCTAGCCGCTTTTCCTGTCCCTCCGTATACTATCAGCTTATCTGGATCTGCCGCGACCTCTCTATCGAGGTTGTTCATTAACATCCTGAGGGCCGCCTCCTGAAACCATCCCTTGCAACTTATTTTATTTCCCCTGGGAGCTCTTATATCTACTTTTCCCATATCGGCTTACACCTCCATTACGGCGACAGAGCGGTAAAGCAATATCATCCGCTTCAATCAAAACAACATCTTTGTCAGCTCTCATATAATTGCCAAATTATAACACCTCTACTTCAATTCCTCAATATCCCGCCCTCCCGCGCAGGTATTAACCCTAAACCTTTTGCGGCTATACGGCAAGATGAAAAACTTACACACAACTTTTGCCGGATAATCACTCCGCAAACCAATCCATAGACCTCCCTATCACGTCAGCTCCGGACGAAACAACTATCCCCTCAGTAGGCAGTGATGAAAGTATATGCCTGCCGTATGATCTGTTATGTATCCTTGAATCAAGGATAACTATCATACCTCTGTCATCTTTTCTTCTTATTAATCTGCCTATCCCCTGTTTCAAACGCAAAATGGCCTCTGGGAGGAAGAGTTCCTGAAAAGGGTTGCCTCCCATACTCCTCAGTCTTTCTGAACGAGCCTGAATAATAGGTTCGTCGGGAACCGGGAAAGGTATCTTTGGAATCACGAGGATCTCCAGCTGTTTACCCGGAAAATCAACCCCCTCCCAGAAACTTGCCACACCGAGCAGTACTGACGCTTCATTCTTCCTGAACTCTCGAGACAAAACCTCTCTACTTTCCCCTCTTCCCTGAACGAGAAGAGGTCCCGGAAGTTCCTCTCTGTCAAGCAATTCTGCTGAAACAAGACACATCTTATAAGAAGTAAATAATACGAGTAGTCTTCGCCTGTGTCTCACGGCAAGTTCTCTTACAATATCCATAATCGCAACAGAAAAATCCCTGTCATTAGGATTACCAAGGCCCGAACGCAATACAACAAGACAGTTATCTTCTCGAAAGAAAGAAGACGGCTTTACAAGTTCAAAAACAGGTTTAGAGGTGAATCTTACTCCGAGTCTTTTCTTCATGTAGTCAAATGAACCATTCTGACTCAGAGTCGCTGAAGTAAAAACAGCTGATTCGGTCGACTCTTCAAGAAAATCCGCGAACCTGCGGTCTATATCTATCGGGGAACCACAAATAGATTTAACCCTTGAATTCGCGTTCCATTCTATCCAGAAAACAGTATCCTCATCATTCCCCTTTGTCAAAAACACCGCTGCTGCCGCCAGCTCATCGAGCTGACTCTCCGCCGCTTCTAATTCCTGCTTGAAATGTCTTATGTTTTCTGATCCATTATGCTTATATAATACTTTAAGTGTATCTCTTAACTTATTGTTATATAGTAGAAAAAGAGATATGCTATCCTTTATGTCAATAAATGTTTCTTCTCCGTCGTAATACCTGGTTTTCTTACCGGAAATAATCTTTTCCCTATTTAAAGAGCGTTCAATACCCTTGAAGATATCCTTCCATGCACTCTGGGTTTTAGAGACCATATCCTGCAGTTCAAAAATTAGTTTCTCCCCGCCTTTTACTCCCGGAGCCGTTTCGAGTTTCCGAAGCATAAATTTCCATCTATCATCGTTCAAGGTAACCGGCTTTATCCATTTTAAGATCCCCTTTATTTCGCCGGGAGTAATCCTGACCGATAAATTCTCCATGACACATTTGTCGAGATGATGAGCTTCGTCAAAAACAACACCATGATAATCCCCTAAAACCCCCCCGCCTCTTTTATAATCCGCCATAACCAGGGCGTGATTGACAAAAACTATATTCGCCGCTCGAGCTCTTTCCCTCGCAATAACTAGAGGACAGGAAAGAGCGTTCCCGCATCCTCTCATTAAACACCTCGCGGGCGCGCCAAGTTCAAACGGATCTATTCCAAGCTTGTCAGACGGAAGAGACTCCAGAGTATGAGTCTCAGACAAAACTGAATAAAGCGCGAGCGCGAGGGCTTTTCGCGGCCTTTCTTCCATAAGTTTACTCACCGCGGATATCAATCTTCTTGAACATATATAATTCTCTCTTCCAACGAGCCTTTCAACAGCGAAATCCAGTTTTAATATACTTCTGATAAGCTCGATCTCCCTGCCAAAGAGCTGATTCTGTAGATTCTTTGTGTGAGTTGAAACAACAATCCGATTTCGAGTTTCAAGAGAAAACAGAACAGCCGGAATAAGATAAGCTAAGGATTTTCCGGTTCCTGTCCCCGCCTCTATGAACGAAACCTTCCTCTCCTTAAGAGTATTCATAACTTCTGATGCCATCTCAAGCTGATCGAGCCGCTTCTCACCAAGTTCCTCGAAAATCAATTCAAAGGCTTCTTTGACGGAATATCTGCCTGCTCTTACCGAAAAACCTTCAGTGTTTTTGACTGCTGAATTCTCCTCCTGAAGAGAAAAGCGCTTATCAGAAAAGCTTACGGCATCTTCCTTTTCCCCTATACCGAATTTATTAAATATGCCGCCGGGAACATCTTTTACCGCTTCCGCTGCGGCTGTTTCAATAACCCGTATACCCTCAAAGCTGATTCTCTTAGCGATAGTCAAAAGTAAGGGTAGGGGAATTATGCCGCGCGACAGCCTTTCAAGGATATACTTGGATAGTTCATCCGAGCTGAAATCCACGTTATCTCGGGATTTTAAATAGGGGGTAAAGGCTTCAAGTTCACGCGGCCTAAAAGATATTGAATCATTTCCAGGCATAAATTCTGTATACTATCCCTCCGGCAACCCAAAACCCGTTGCATTTATTATCAAAAGAATTTTTACGAGATTAAGATCCCGATAAAGCCGGATAATACCCGGCTCACTTACTCAAATAATATTCACAAAACCATTCTGAGATAAACTATGAATCACTCTTTTTCTTATCGTAGTCTTCCCTTGTACGCATGGTACCGCGAATAGCGCAAAATTCCCCGCACATCGTGCACAAATCGTCATCACCACCAGAGCTTTTATCATAAAGGGATTCCGCCTTATCTGGATCGATACTCCTCTGGAGCGATTTTTTCCACTCTAGCCTCGCCCTGGGAATTGATACCGAATTATCCCACTCCTTCGCTCCCGGAATACCTTTAGCTATATCCCCCGCGTGAGCGGCAATCCTGGTGGCAATCACACCCTCACGAACATCTTTAATCGAGGGCAGACGAAGATGCTCCGCGGGTGTCACATAGCATAGAAAATCCGCTCCGTGCCATGCCGCTACAGCTCCGCCGATAGCTGCTGTAATATGATCATACCCGGGGGCAACATCTGTCACAATCGGACCGAGAACATAAAACGGCGCGTCTCCGCAGACTTTTTTCTCAATAATCATATTAGTTTCAATTTCATTCAGAGGAATATGGCCGGGACCTTCCACAAAAACACTTACTCCGCGGGCTCGCGCTCTTTCCACAAGATCTCCGATAACAAGCAATTCACCGACTTGCGGCCTGTCAGTAGAATCCGCTAGAGCCCCGGGCCTGAGACCGTCTCCGAGACTAAGAGAAACATCGTATTCTTCCAATAAATCAAGAAGTCTGTCGAAATATTCGAAATAGGGGTTTTCCTTACCATTTCTAGCCATCCACTGCATCAGCAAGCTGCCTCCGCGGCTGACAACCCCGGCCAATCTTGTTCTAGCTACTTCACGGGATAATCTGGCTACAAGTCCGCAGTGTACTGTCATAAAGTCAACGCCGTCTTGAGCCTGCTTCTCGATTACTTCAAAAAAGTGATCAACCTCACAATCGGTTATCCCCTCTCCGCGTTTAGCGGCCTCAACGGCAACCTGATATACCGGAACAGTCCCGACGGGAACTGTGCTTTTCTCAAGTATCTTCTTTCTTGCAGCATCAATATCGCCACCCGTGGATAGATCCATCACAGCATCAGAGCCGGCCTCAATAACAACTCTTAATTTCTCCAGTTCAATATTCACATCATCGTGATCGGGACTCGTCCCTATATTCGCGTTGACTTTAGTTCTTAGCCCCTGCCCTATTCCAATAACTCCACAGTGTTCACGGGCTGTTCCCGTAAGAACCACTTTTCCTTCAGCCACAAGAAAACGAAGGTTTTCCGGCTCTAATCCTTCTTTTTCAGCGACATCGGTCAGCGCGGGAGTTATTTCACCCCTTTTTGCTCTTTGATATTCAGTCAATATATTCTCCTCCTTACAAAAACAACTTAAGTATAAACTTCACATAATTCTTAGTCAAGAATGTGGTTGCATTATCGTGATTTATTATAACGTTCTAAATGCTACTTGCGGTAAAGCTGTTTCTTTAATATTATCAATGTAAAGTTAATTAATTGAAGTAAAGTAAGTTAAATGGAGATTGAATGAAGAAGAGAAACTTAATCCTGTCAGGTGTAATTGCTTTAATTGCCATAGCAATAGTTTTTTTAATATACAAATCAGAATATAAAGAGAGGGACAATATTCAGAGGGAACGCGAACCCGGTAAGGAAACTGATTACACCGCATCCTTTATACCGGAAGATATGACAATAGAGGAGAAAAAGAATCGATTCAAACACTTAATGGTGCCGCCTGTAAAAAGTGTTTTCTCACAACTTGAAGAACGGTACAAAAGAGTTACAACTAAAATCAAAAGCGGAAAAGAACAAAAAGAAATCGGTAAACTAAAACAGGAATATAAAGCTGAAACAGATAAAGAATTGATGATGGCGTTAAAACCCCATCCTGTAAGTATTACTCTGGCCCAGGCGGCCATCGAAAGTTCATGGGCAACATCGAGGTTCTTCTTTGAAGCAAGAAATGTATTTGGTGTTTGGTCATTTGATCCAAATGAACCGCGAATAGCAGCGGGGATAAAACGCGGTAATAAAACCGTTTGGATAAAAAAATACGACACCCTCGAGGCATCTGTTAAAGATTACTACCGTATCTTAGGCAGAAGCCCGGCCTTTAAGGAATTCAGGGAATTGAGAATAAAGACAAACGATCCATTTAAACTTGTAAAAGAACTCGAAAACTACTCGGAGAAGAGAGATCAATACACAAAAAAATTGTCGTCTATAATTCATTATAACAATTTCACTGAATATGACAATTGATGAATATAACAGAAACATAACGCTGTATTAAGATTACATTGTAGTATTTATCAACAGATTAATTATATAATGGTACAAGCATTTTTAATGATAAAGACCGAAGAACTTAAAAACAATCCTCAATGCTGGCCTAAGTATTGTTAAATGGGATTTTATACAATACACACCCATTGCAGAGCTCTATATAAACCAATGGAAAAGGATACGGAAAGAATGTTTGAAAAGTCAATATCCATGAGAAATAAAACCCCGGCATATCCAATCGCGATATATCTCTTTGTCTTGTTTATTACATCGCCGATAATATTCCGCCAGTCGGAACTTCTTAGAATATCGTAATTGGAAAGACAAACAATTATGAGAACAGAAAAAGAGAATCATATTCCCACCGGGCCAAGAACAACTAAAGGGGTCGAAACTCTTCTCGGTGATCCAAAAAAGGCTATTCTTAAACTTTCTACACCGATGATTCTGGGTATGTTTTCTCAAGCCGTATACAATATCGCGGACGGGATCTGGGTTTCCGGACTCGGAGCTGATGAACTTGCCGCTGTAGGCCTCTTCTTTCCGTTTTTTATGGTTATTATCTCACTCGGCGCAGGGATAGGCATCGGGGGAGGTTCGGCCGCTTCACGCCGTATAGGAAAGGGTGATAAGGCAGGAGCTGATAACACGGCTATTCACACATTTCTTGTCGGAGGAAGTATATCTTTAATAATTAGTATATCGATTCTACCCTTTATCGATACTATTTTCAGTTATTTCAGCGGAAACGGGAATGTCGGCGCAATGGCCGCGGGATACGCGAAGATTCTTTTCAGCGGCACAGTAATCATGGTATTCAGCCATATAGCAGGCGCGCTTTTACGTAGCGAGGGTGACGCGAGAAGAGCCATGTACGGCCTCATGGTTGGTTCTATCTTAAATATCGTTCTAGATCCTATTTTTATCTACTGGCTTGATATGGGGGTGATAGGCGCCGCGTGGGCTACGATTATTTCACTGACTTTTTCATCTCTTCTTTTCTGCTACTGGCTTTTCTTCAAGAAAGACACATATCTTATCATCACCCTCAGGGATTTTAATTTTAACAGGAAAATACTGGCGGAAATACTTAAAGTGGGGGTTCCTTCCTCTCTGGCGCAGCTCTCTATGTCATTTGCTATGATAATTTTAAACAAAGTTGTAATCAGAGCCGGAGGAACAGACGGCATTGCTGTATTTACGAGCGGCTGGCGCATAGTGATGCTGGGAGTAATTCCCCTCATCGGTATTTCTACGGGTGTGGTATCCGTTACAGGGGCGGCCTATGGAGCAGGTAACCGTGAAAAGCTCAAGTCTGCTTTTTACTTTGCCGTAAAATTCGGTTTATTGATAGAAGTTTCTATAGGGGTACTGATTTTGATTTTCGCGAGACCCGTAGCGCACATCTTTACCTATTCTGAAGGTTCAGAACGAATCCTGGAAGATTTGGTAACCTTTCTGCGTATTATATGCCTGCTTTATCCTGCTGTACCGATGGGTATGCTCACTTCAGCTATGTTCCGAGGGATAGGACACGGAGGCAGATCTCTTATTGTCACAATTATCAGGACTATTATTCTTCAGGTGCCCGCCGCTTATTTTCTGGGTATTATTCTAAATATGGGCTTAACCGGCGTTTGGCTTGGAATGGTCGGAGGAAATATTCTCTCTTTAATCGTCACCTTCTCCTGGGGAATATTTACTGTCAATAAAGTTCCTCTTCCCCGTTCTAAACAGAACTGATATTTAATGAACCTCATTAATCTCCGCCAATTCATTGTGGATTTTGTTTGACTAAAACACACCAAAGTATATAGACTGAAATCACACTCGCTTTAAAAGTTAATCTGAGTTTTGAGCCAGGCTGTTTTTTATATTCTGGTTCAATGTTTAAATATATTAACGAAAGGAAATATTTTTCATGAACAAAGTCATGTGGAAACCTTCGCGGGGTAGAATTGAGAAGACAAATATATTTGATTTCATGACCTATGTAAATAAGCGCTACAACAGACAATTCACCGTCTACGACGAGCTGTGGGATTGGTCTATAAACAATATCCCGTACCTTTGGGAAAGTCTTTGGGATTATTTTGATATAATTCACACAAAACCTTACGATACTGTACTCGTTGACGGTGATAAAATGCCCGAAGCAAAGTGGTTTCAGGGAGCACGGCTTAATTTCGCCGAAAATCTCCTCCGCTACAGAGATGACAAAACCGCTATAATTTTTAAAGGGGAATCGACGGGTAAAGTCGAAATTACATACGCCCAGCTGTATGACAGCGTCGCCCGCCTCGCAAAATCTATGAGAGAAATGGGTGTTAATTCTGGTGACCGAGTCGTTGGCTATATGCCCAACATTCCCGAAACAGTAATCGCGATGCTTGCCGCTGCGAGTATAGGAGCCGCATGGTCATCCTGTTCTCCCGATTTTGGAACAGGTGGTGTATTGGACAGATTTGGGCAAATTGATCCAAAAGTAATATTTACAGCGAATGGTTATTCCTATAACGAAACAGATTACGATTCTCTCGAGCAGATATCGGGCATTCTCGACAAGCTTCCATCTGTTGAGAAAGTCATAATTATCCCTTTTACTGAAAGAGATCCCGATATATCCAATATTCCCAATTCGATATTATGGAGTGATTTTATTTCAAGTGAAGACAATCTTGATATAAAATTTAAACATCTCCCGTTCGACCATCCTCTATATATTATGTACTCATCCGGAACAACCGGTCTTCCGAAATGCATGGTACAGAGCGCGGGAGGCATTCTAATAAACCACATGAAAGAACTCTCACTTCATACAGACGTAAAGCGGGAAGATAATATATTCTATTTTACCACCTGCGGCTGGATGATGTGGAACTGGCTCATAAGCTCGCTCTCTTTGGGAGCTACGATTGTTTTATTCGACGGCTCTCCATTTTATCCCGGCCCCGGCGCTTTATTTAAACTCGCCGAAGAGACGGGAATTACCATCTTTGGAACCAGCGCTAAGTATCTATCGTCAGTAAACAAATCGGGGCTTAAACCCGGGCAAGAGTATGACCTCGATAGTTTAAAAGCAATACTTTCTACCGGTTCTCCGCTTCACGCGAGTGAATTCGAATTTGTTTATAATCATATTAAACAGGACCTCTGCCTTTCATCGATTGCCGGGGGAACAGATCTCAACGGCTGTTTCGCGGCAGGAAACCCCATGGGACCTGTATATAAAGGAGAACTCCAATGCAGGACTCTCGGCATGAATGTCAGAGCTTTTGACAGTGAGGGCAATTCGGTAGAAAACGAAAAGGGAGAACTGGTTTGTTTATCTCCTTTCCCCTCTATGCCCATATATTTCTGGGATGACAAAAGCGGCGAAAAATACCACAGGGCTTATTTTGACGTTTATCCCAATATATGGAGGCACGGTGATTATATAAAAATTACAAATAACCACGGTGTTATTTTCTACGGAAGATCCGACGCCACTCTCAATCCGGGAGGGGTACGGATTGGAACGGCCGAAATATATCGCCAGGTGAATATAATTGATGAAATTCAAGACAGCCTTGTGATAGGTCAGGAGTGGGAAGATGATATCCGTGTTATCCTCTTCGTCAAACTCAATAAGGGAAACAAACTCACCGATGAGATGAAAAAGAGGATCAGAACAACAATCAGAAAGAACTGTTCGCCGAGACACACACCGGCTAAGATTATTGAAATTGCCGATATTCCTTACACGATTAATATGAAAAAAGTCGAAATAGCCGTGAAAAATATTATCCACGGGAGGGCTGTCCACAATAAGGACGCCCTGAGAAACCCTGAATCACTAGAGCTCTACAAAAATATACCAGAACTTAAAACAAGCTGATAACAGAATACAAATGAGGTTAGCCAAGCAGGCTCATTCCCGGGACATTCCTCTGAAAATCAAGAGCAATATTTTAGTAACTACATAACTATCAAGTAATTATTCATAATGATAAGTTGAATTGATATTTGGTTTCTATCCGGCTATTGGTATTTCAAAACCCTCTCGGAAGACGAGCGGGCATGGTTTTCCCATTTCCTTTAAGGGAAATGGGAAAGAGCGAGTCTGAGAGCGGGAGACGCTATTTCCTCGCAGGGGAAATAGACGGCGTTTTTGATAATACCAATAGCCGGATATACAAAGGAATGTTAAAAATTAGGAAAACTCCAAAGGCTCATTCCCTCTTGAAGCGGATTTGAAAATAATCTGATAATTGTAAATTAACTGCCCTGAAAGCAGCGAAGATTAAATGTCGTAACATCCTATCTTCCGGGAAATAACAAGACGTTGAATCTCGGACGTTCCCTCTCCTATAGTTAGAAGTTTGTAGTCCCTGTAAAACCTCTCTATATCGTACTCTTTCATCAAACCATAACCGCCAAATATCTGAACCGCATTGTCTACCACTCTTCCCATCACTTCCGAACAATACAGTTTTGACATCGCGGCTTGTTTATTAAACGGTTTTCCGGCGTCCTTCAATTTACAGGTTTTGTAGAGTAAACTCCTTGCGGCTTCTATCTCCATTGCCATATCGGCCAGTTTAAAAGAATTTGCTTCGAATGTTGAAATGGGTCTGCCGAACTGCTCACGATTCTTGGCGTATTTTAGCGCCAGCTCAAAAGCCCCTTGCGCTCCTCCCAATCCCATAGCAGCAATTGCTATTCTTCCATTGTCAAGAGTTTCAAGCATCTGGTGGAAACCCTCTCCCTTCTTTCCAAGGAGATTTTCCTCTGGTACCCTGCAGTCATCGAAAAAAAGCTCCCCGGTGTTCGAAGCTCTCCACATCATCTTTCCCGTCATCTTTTTTGCTATAAACCCGTCAGTTCCATTTGGAACAAGTATACAGGACATCTCTTTCTTACCGTCGGGACGCTCGCCGGTAACAGCCTGAACGACACATACTCCGGACATATCGGTTGCAGAGTTAGTAATAAATATCTTGCTTCCATTTAGAACCCACATTCCATCATATAATTCTGCGGTAGTGTTGCTTGCTCCGGCATCCGAACCGGCATCAGGTTCTGTAAGACCGAAGGAGGCAAGCATCTCGCCGCCGCAAAGACGCGGAAGCCACTCTTGCTTCTGTTTTTCACTTCCGTAATAATATATAGGACCTACACCAAGAGAATTTCCCGCGGCTACTGTCGCCGATTGTGAAGCGTCAATTCTCGCGAGTTCTTCAACAACAATACAGTAAGATAGATACCCCATCTCCGAACCGCCGTATTTCTCTGGTATTATTATACCGAAAAGCCCCATTTCAGCCATCTGCTTTGTCAATTCAGCGGAAAACTCTTCGTTTTCGTCAAGCTCCTGAGCTCTCGGCGCGATTTCGTTCTCAGCGAAACTCCTTACACTATCTCTTAATACTCTCTGTTCTTCTGATAGGCCGTAATTGATTTCTTTCCTCCTGTTAATTCCTCTGAATTACATTCTTTCTAGAAACTGAAACCCTCGGGTAATTCTCCTTTTTTCGTTCCATCCGGAACCCAGGAAAGGTCAAGGATCGTACTGGTCGGATACTTCGTGCGGAATATCGGTATAACTTTCATTCCTATCTCCGGTTCTCCAAGCGATAGATAGCTCATAAGAATCGTGTCAACATCATCAAATTCTATATTCACGAACTTAATAGGCTTATCTAGAATATTGAAAGCCCCCGCTCTCTCACATACCATAAATGTATGTACTTTCGCTGTCTCTTTGGCCTGTTCAGTCATATCAAAGACCGTATTCTTACCGAGACAATCGGGACAGTGTATCCTGAACGGCTGATAAACAGTACCCTTGAACTGGCAATCAGGATTATCACAACGCGTTGCAAGCAATTTACCTTCGCCTAATGCTTCAAAAAAAGGCGCTTCACTTCCGTAGCTGTGAATATATGTCATATCGCGGGGATTGGTAACTCCCATTAATTTCCAACCCTCATCCGCGTTGCGGATAGGGATATTGGGAGTCAAATTATGAAAATCACCTTTTAATTTGTATTTGCCATCCTTTACAAACACCTGTCCAAACATGCTCATTTTACTCTCCTTTACGCGTCTTACTTCAATAAATGATCAGGGTCCATTAAGATCGTAGCTGTTACTTGCGAACCAACGCCGGCATGGCTGATAGCCATTCCCCGCTTTGCTCCCTTTACTTGAAGGTCTGTCCAATCGGACGGTTTTTCCCTGCCGAATTCCTTCCACCTCTTTTGGTCGCCATGAATCTCCGCCCATCTATCCCATATATGGGTGGCTACTTCAAAGGCCTGCATGATACCTGTGGCGCCCACGGCGTGCATACACCCTATCAAGCCTCCCGAAAGATTGGATGGAAGCTTGCCGGGTTTCCCGGTTTTTGGATTAGTGTGATAGCAATCCCCCGACTCAACGTAATCTCTTCCCTCTCCATAGGGACGAATTCCAATATCTTCGTATGTCTGTACATCGCTGATAGTAAAAGCGTCGTGCAATTCCAGAAGATCCAGATCTTCTCTCGGATCAGTAATTCCAGCCATACGGTAACCGTACCAGGTAGCCATTCTGGCGGCCAGAAATCCAGTAAATCCCGGATATCTATCCCCGCCGGGAAATCTTTCACCCAGGTTCTTATACTGATCAGCCGATTCATGCGGAAGCAGCGGTATATCCATATCTCGCCTGTCCGCGGGTCTTAAAGTATGAGAACCGGCTCCGACCCATATCCTCACGGCCTTATGTGATGAATTTTCAGTAAGTATTTCGGCGGTTTTTTCATCACAGATAACAACACACGCCGCCCCAACACTCATAAGGCAGCAGTCAAGAGCCCTTAGCGGATAAGCGATAACAGGTGAATTAAGAACATCTTCAACTGTAATCTTTTTAGGTGAATGCGCGAATGGATTCATTCTAGCGTACCCGTGATGTTTTACAGAGATCTCTGCCAGTGTTTCCCTGAAAGATTTCTCCGCCTTACCGAATATCTGCCAGTACCTCTGTGCCATTACCGCGTAATAACCCGTATAGATATGTCCAAGGGGTGATTCCCAGTCTTTATCGGCGGCGCAGGAGATTAGGAAATTCCCCTCATCAGTCGGAACCTCATCCATCCTTTCCCAACCCATTGCCAGAGAACAGTCGGAATAACCGGAAGCCACGGCTTTTACTGCTTCCCATATCGTTGAACCTCCGGTAGCGCCTCCGGTTTTGACACCAATATTTCCAAGCGGGTCAAGACCGAGCCTGTCATGAATAACCGCTTCACCAAGAAGCTGATCACCGAAATGATCGGCGAAATGACCATAATAAGCAGTGTGTATAAAACTCTTAAGTTCAGCCGCTGACATATTCAAGAGATCCGCGGCCATTGTCAGGGCATCAACACATAGCTCTTCTGTTCGCTTCTCTGGTATGGCTCGATCGAACTTTGACTGACCGCCCGTTACCATATAAACCGGCCTCATAAGCTCCGGCACCTTTAATTGCTGTTTACTGAATTTGATCATACTCTTAACTCCTCCCCTAACAAAAAAATTAAAAAGGTAGCTCGCTGAACTAATCTGGATTTTTTACGCATATCCCTTAAAAGCTGCTCAAGTTTGAACCGTGTTTTGTGATATTATCAGATACTTCAAAACGTGTCTATAGATAATACAGTGATTGGAGTTTCCCCAATTTTTATAACCTATAAGTTAGTCGATGATTTGTAACAGTATGCGGCTGATTGATATTTTCAAAATCGTTGTCGGTTTCCCCGGCGAGGAAACCGCTGGCTCTGCGCCTCGGGCTCGCTCTTTCTGCCCCTTCGGGCCAGAAATCCTTGCCCGCTCGCCCTCCGGAGGGTTTTGAAAATATCAAACAGCCGCACTCATCAGCAATGAAAGCCCTATTCCACTTACCAATCCTGATAACTGATTGTATCTCGAAAAGTTATTACAATACTTGCCGGATTTTCAGAGGGAACTACACATAATACAGTGACGCCCGGGATTAGTGATAATTTAAAAATTATTAGCAGTATATATCTCCAAGCCGATTAATGAGATCAAAAGATACATAAAACAGAATGCTAAATTCTAAAAGATTCGGATTGTTTGAATCAGAGACCTAGCGGTAGAATCCCGCGGAAAGAATAATAACATTAAACCATCAAAGAATAATCACTCATCAAAAGGTAATTTAATAATAAAACGGGTCCATTCACCCCTTCTCGATTCCACTTTCATCGTGCCCGCGTGTGTGTCTGCAACGATAAAATAGGCGACAGACATTCCGAGCCCCACGCCCTCGCCCTCATCCTTGGTAGTAAAGAAGGGTTCAAAAACACGTCTTCGCACATATTCATCCATTCCGGGACCGTTATCTTCTATCTCAATACATGCCCAGTCATCATCCCTGTAAGTTCGTAACGTAAATTCGCAACTATACCCTGTCGCCTCTTTTTTCTTCATGGCTTCAGCGCCATTCTTCAACACGTTGAAAAACACCTGTTTGATCTTGCCCGGCACACACATAATACTTGGTAAATCGGAATCTAACTCCATACTGATGTTTACTGAATCAAGTTCAAGAGATTTATCCTGTCTAACTAGATCGATTGAATTGTTCAATAGTTCATTAACGGAGTAAAGTACTTTCTCGGGCATTTCCTTCCGGGCAAAACTAAGCATATCACGAACAATATTAGCCGCTCTTTTCCCCGATATTACAATTCCGTCAATCATTTCTGTGATATCACGCCTGTCAATATATTCTCTCAGGACAGCAAGATCGAGCCCAAGTTCATCGGCCGTCTTAGTGTTATCGGGAATATTCTTTATTAACCGATTCAGCGCTACTGTCGCGTTCTGTATAATTACTGTAAGAGGGGTATTGATTTCATGAGCCATGCCCGCTGAGAGACCGCCCAGAGACATCATTTTATCCGACTGCACTAGAAGCTCCTGAAGTTTTTCCCGGTCAGTAACATCATCCTCTCTTATTACAGCTCCATTAATATGATCGGAAACAATAGGATACACGGTAATATTTTTGTAATAAATATTATCATTGATGAAACGAACTACTTTGATATCTTTCTGAATTTCTCCAGAAGATAACACTTTCTTTATATTATCAAATATATCCTTCATTTCCGGATATACATCCAGTAGATTTTTCCCGCACGAATCTACAGAACAAATTCCCGTAATTTCTTCCACATGCTTATTCCAATGAGTAACTACGCAATCAGTATCAACGCTTATCAGAACAGAGGGCATTGAATTAATAATACTTGTCAGATGATTACGGAGTCTTATTAACTGAAGTTGCGCTTTCTTGCTGTCTGTTATGTCTCTAATTGTGGCCAGCAGACAATCCTCTCCATCCAGCTCGACCCTGACCAGATTTACCTTTGTCGGTATCAGCCTGCCGCCTCTAGTTCTATGCGTCCATTCAAAGTAGTGCGCACCTTCACGCAGAGCGGTGTCGATAATTTTTCTTGCTTTAACAGAGGAATCCTGTCCGTCAGGCTGGTATTGAGGTGACATTTCCCAAGGGGTTTTCGTGGTTATCGGCTCATTTTCCTCTATATCAAACAACTCGTAAGCAGCTGGATTCCAAGCTTTAAATTGCCATTCCGGGGGTTTTAATACCAATATAGCGTCTTTAGATGAATTGAAGAGTTTTCTATATTTTTCTTCAGCCCTCTTCCTCTGAGATAAATCCAGTATCAGACCTATTGAAAGAGGACCTTTAGCCGTTGATATAACTGAACTAATTACCTCGATTATCCTTTTTTCACCGTCTTTCCTGATAATAGCAGCTTCATATTTGTTTGGAGCATCATATCCACTCTGCCTCCTTATGTATCTGCCGGCTACAATGTTCCGGCTTTCTTTACCCAGAAGTCCCCGGAAATCCTGTCCTATTAATTCCTCTCTGTCCCGCTGAAATATCCTGCACAATTCATCATTAACGTAAACAAACCTGAAATCCTGATCGGTAATTGCGATTCCTTCACGCGCGTTCTCAACTATTAATCTGAATTTATTCTCTCTTTCTATAAGCATCTTCGCTTTCGCGGCCAAACCGATAATATTACTTATCTGTGCCGTAATCTGTTCAAGCCTCTCAAGTTCAGTGATTGTTACGTTTGTGCGATCGTGTGAAGCAACATGCAGAGAACCAATCAATCTCCCTTCACTCTGAAGGGGAATGACAGCGAGGAGGCGTATTCCCTCTTTCATCTGTTCAGATGACAGAACCTCTGTCAATTCATCCCGATTAAAAAAACTTACTTCTCCCCGTTTAATTACACTTAGAATCTCCGAATCAACATGATATTGATTGGCAGATTCGACAAATTCACTTGACCATCCTTCGTAATACGCCAGGGATAGATCCTCAGTTTCTTCATCCAGAAGATATACGCCGCCGCTGTCCATATCAGATATCTTCAAGGCAGTATCAAGGCATACTTTTAACGTCTTTTCCATATTCTCGTCAAAATTGATCTTGGTCGATATATCACTCAGAGCTTTTTTAATATCTTCAATGTATTTTTTCTGACCTACTAAATCAAAATTCTTCTTGTAATAACAACTAAACAACATTATCAGAACAACAACCATAAGACGCATCAAGAGTTCGTGAGTTCCGGGATTAAACACTTGCTTGAATATTCCCGTCCTGTGGAGTAAGACGACATGCATCACAGACTCAAAAACCCAGAATATAAGGCTGACTATCAAGCCGGCGAAAATAAATTTATTACCGCTCTTTAGTTTCATTAAATTATATCCCCCATCTACATCAACCGATACAAGGTTTTAACGGCTAAAGCTCGGAACGGAAACCACTGGTTCGGGATACTCCGTTCGGCGCGGGTTACAAGAATAATTTTCTCATGCTTTAAGACTGGAAGCGAATTCCTCGCCCCATATTTCAACTACGGTAAGAAACAAAGCCGCAATTACAGGCCCTACTATAAATCCCGAGATCCCGAAAACCGATATTCCTCCAAGTGTCGAAAAGAAAACCAACAGATCATGCATGCCGGTCTCACGACCAACAAGTCTCGGCCTTAGAAGATTATCAACAGTTGAAACAACTAGTCCAGTTAAAATTACTATCACAACTCCTTGCCATATATCACCTGTAAAGATGCGAATGGCACCTGCCGGAATCAGTATAATCCACGCCCCGACAACTGGAATTATAGAAAAAATTGCCATAATTACCCCTAATAGAAGCCATGACTTGAACCCGAAGAATAAAAGAATCAGAGTTCCTGCTGCTCCCTGAATAAGCCCTATTAAAAATGTTCCTCTAACGGTAGCCCTGGAAATCTCGACAAATCTTTTGAAGATCAATCTTTCATATTCGTCCTTTAAAGGACTTAAATATTTAAGACGCGACAAGATCCTTTCTCCGTCCCTGAAGAAAAAAAACATAGTTAAGAAAATAACAAAGAAACTCGTTAAAAGATCAAAGAGCCCTTTGGAAGTCTTGTTTATTACCGAAGCTGACACAGCTCCGGTTTTGCCGGCAACCTTCTGAAGCGTTTCCTGC
Organism: Candidatus Krumholzibacteriota bacterium; assembly: GCA_034520215.1. Lineage (NCBI taxonomy): Bacteria > Candidatus Krumholzibacteriota > Candidatus Krumholzibacteriota bacterium. The sequence goes on from JAXHNR010000001.1 coordinate 1,292,321, forward strand.
CAATCTATGCTATCTAACTTCATCCAGCCGTAGAACCTCAGTCCTTTGAACCATTTCACTATCTGGCTTTCTTCGCCCTCTAGCAATTCAGCTGCCCGGGGGCGGGCGTTCTCATAAAGATCCACTGCCTGATCAGCTACATGAAGAGCCAGAAAAACCATGGGTAGAAATAGACATAATAGAAGCATAAAACATGTTATGATAGAAGCCGTGCTGTTTCTCCCGTGGGTAAATACCTGAATTTTCTTATAAATGGGATATAGAAGGGTAACAAGGGTTGAAGCGAGTAAAATAGAAACAAGGAAACTTCTTACTACAGCCAGAAACAGACCGGACACCAGAAAAAGAATGACAATAAGCGCTCTTCGGTTTAAGTTAAATTCTCCTCCGCCTTTTTCATCAGTCCGGTTCTCAGATCGGTCAGTCACATATCCTCCGGCTTTTTATTCAGGTTATCAAATCTCATACTTTTTCAGCCATCCTTTTACTCTCTGACATTGATAACTTCGTGATAAAAAACTCATACTCACAAACCCCGATATAGCATATCGAGATTAATACCGGGTTTTATTCTATCAAATTATAAAAACCGCCGCTATATAAAAGTAAAGGGGGCATAACAAGCCAGAAATTTTTTGCTCCCGTGACCGGCGAAATACACAGTCACTTTCAAATCCCTGTTTCTGCCTTCAACTTCCTTTATTTTTCCAACTCCAAAGGTGGGATGTTTTACGGTAACCCCTTTTCTGTACCTTCCGTACCCGGCTGATAAAACTTTTTCATTATCGACACTATTATTTGAAGTGACAGTAAGAAGAAATCTGTCACTCGCGTGTTCTCTTTCAACATTGCCAATTTCATTCTTAAGTGAATCAGGAATTTCATCGAGGAATCTCGACGGCATATTATTCTGCCAGTTTCCGAATTTCATCCTCGCGGAAGATGTAAAAACAAATAGAAGCTCCTTCGCCCTTGTCATCCCCACATAAAAGAGCCTTCTTTCTTCTTCGAGCTCGCCTTCTGAATCAAAACTGGAATAATGCGGAAGCAGACCTTCCTCAAGTCCGGTAATCATAACAACCCTGTACTCGAGCCCCTTAGAATTATGAAGAGTCATAAGCGACACCGTATCCTCATTCTTCATCGTATCAACCGCGCTGATAAGCGCTATCTCTTCAAGAAAATTAGCGAGTGAAGATTCCTCGGCGTCAGATACAAATCTTATCGTTTCATTAAGCAACTCCTCTATATTCTCAAGTCTCGCCTGAGCTGTCTGGGGTTCTTTGCTTAAATATTTACGGTATCGGGTTTTTGAGATGACTTCCGAAAGAACCTCATGAGCGTTGCTCTTACGCGCGCCCAGTTCAAAAGCAGCCATCATTGTTGAAAATTTCTCCAGTTTTTCCTTCTGTAACCCGCTGAATCTTTTAAGTACGTTCTTATCTCTCAAGGATGGCAGTAAATTTCCTCCGCCGCTTTCTTCTTTGAGTTTTTCCAGTGTTACTTTACCTATCCCCCTTCGCGGAAGATTGACAACACGGAGGAAATTAACGTCATCAGCCGGATTATTTATCAATTTGAGATATCCAAGCAGGTCTTTTATTTCCCTTCTCTCGTAAAATCTCACGCCGCCAATAATCTGATACGGCAGTCCCCCTCGGTTCATCGACTGTTCCAAGGCTCTGGATTGAGCGTTTGTTCGGTACAAGACTGCTATTTCACTCCTTTTATATCCGTTTCTTATCAGATTTATTACAGTTTCTTTCACGGCATCGGCCTCTTCCTGTTCATCGTCGGCGAAAAACACCTGCAGAGGTCTTCCTTTACCATTATTCGACCAGAGTACTTTTCCCTTTCGCTCCGCGTTATTGGCTATAACCGAGTTAGCTGCTTTAAGAATAGTGTTGGTTGATCTATAATTCTTTTCAAGGCGGATGATTTCGGCGTTAGTATATATACTGTCGAATTGCAGTATATTTTCAACAGCCGCGCCTCTCCACCCGTAAATTGATTGATCCTCATCCCCTACTACAAAGAGATTCTCAGAATGGGAAGAAAGCATATCTATCATTACCATCTGTATCGGATTAGTATCCTGAAATTCGTCAACCAATACATATTTGAACTGTCTGGCGTACCGCTTCTTTATCTTTGGATTAGCTGTAAAAACCTCGACTGTCTTTGTAATCAAATCGTCAAAATCAAAGGCGTTGCACCCGCGAAGTGATAAATCATAAGCCTTATAAACTTCGGCCAGCTGTTCTTCTATATAATCAGAGGCGTCTTCATAGGCCTTATCAGGAGAAATAAGCTTATTCTTCCAGTTCGATATCTTATTCCTCGCTGAAGCATAGGGATAATCATTCAATCTCCAATTACCTTCTTTGATAATCTTTTTAACCATTCTCAATGAATCGTCTTCATCATAAATGGCGAAATTATTTTTGAACCCTATGTGCTGCGCCTCTCTCCTCAATATCCTCAATCCCGTAGCGTGAAACGTACCGATCCAGAACGACAGGCTTCTCACATCGAGCTTTTCTTCAACTCTCGTTCTCATTTCACCTGCGGCCTTGTTTGTAAATGTAAAAGCAAGTATCCGCTCCGGTGAAACATTCTTTTCTCTTATTAAATAAGCAATTCTTTCAGTAAGAACCTTGGTTTTCCCACTTCCCGCCCCGGCAAGAACAAGTACATACCCATCACCCGAGAGAACGGCTTCCCTTTGCTGCTTGTTAAGTATGCTCATACGAAAGATTCTCCTCTAAAATAAAAATGCGTGAAATCTATATTAAAAATTCAAAATTGGGGGCCTATATAAAAATGAAAGGATGGACTTCCAGTGGAAGAGAAATCAGTAGGCCAACCGAGCTGAAAGTTAAGAATCAACATACCTACCCTCATATATAATCCGGCTCCAAAATCACTGTAAAATTTTAAATCATTTATTTCAATGGCTTCTATTCCCGGCGGGAGTTTTTCCACATAACGGTTTTCTCCCCAGACTGAACCGGAATCAAAAAACAAAGTACCTCCGATATTAGTTAAAGCCCACCTGCCGGGCCAACCAAATATTATAGCATCCACCAGAGGATATCTGTATTCCAGATTGAAAAGCATCATTCTTGAACCCTGAAACTGCAGATAATCATACCCCCGCATTGTTACAGGTCCGCCCAGGAAGAAATATCTGGCATCCCTTCCGAGACTGGTACTTCCAACAGCTCTGAAAGCAAGATAATTCCTGTAGAATAGCGGGATGTACTTTCTGTAATCATAAAAAGCGGTTGAACGCACAAGATCGTCTGATAAGAAGGACAGAGAACGCGACAAACTAAGCATCCATCTCGAGCCGATTACGGGACCGAACGAACCATAATACGCCGTATCATGGACGAGTGAAATAGCCGGCTGAAATAATCTGCGAGAATTCTTTTTTCCTGTTGGATAGTAATAACTTCCGTAATTATCAAAGAATTCTCTTTGAGAAACATAGGCCTGCATTTCCAGATCGAGTCTTGTAAATGTTGAAAAGGGATAACTTACCATACCGAACAGACCGTAATTCCTTTCTGAAAACATGCGGTAATCAAGAAAGGCTTCTCCCAGTGAAGTTGTCCTTGAATTCAGGTAGCTTTTAAACTGGAATATTCCAAAAGCATAATCTAATCTTTTGCGCAGATAGTAATAGGATAACATGATATCGCTGTCTTCAATCGACCTGTGAATATTGAAAGAAAGATAGAGATGATGATTTCCGAGAAGATCACTGAAAGCAACCTGATTCATCAATCCAAACCCGAACCCTGTTGAATAAAGAAGCCCCATTCCGTTACCTATATAATCAGCTGAAAATTTCGTTTCATATGGTTGTGTTGTGCCGACCTTTTTTTTCATTCTCTCCCGGAGAACTTTTAGTGTATCCGGATCCGCGTTTTTCCCTACGTCTTCATCAATTGCAACTTCAGGAAATTTTTCTGCTGAATCGGAGGACGAAATCTCCATGCCGTTATGATCCGCTTTTTTTCCTCCCTTCAGACTATCCGATTCAGATCTAAAGGGTTCAAACACATCTTCATTCTTTTCGGCATCGATAACGTTAATTTCTCCGGCAACATCACCATCACCAACATCAGGAAAAACTTCATTAATTCTATCTTCCACGGAGACACGAGTAGAATCACCTTCGGGCCGTGTATATCCGCTGCCGCCGGACTGAAAAACATCAACACCGCCGGTAGAATATGATTTCTTCGATTTTTCCCCGAATGAATCAATCACAAAGATATCATAACCCGCCGAATTAAAAGCTGTAAACGCCAGCCTGTCGCTTTCTGCGCTGTATGTTGGACTATCTATACCCCCCAAAACATCTGTAAACCGGTAATACTTGCCCAGCTGAACACTGCCCCTGTAAAGATTCCATATTCCGCTCTCATTAGATGAAAAGACAACCTGCTTTCCTTCATCTATAATTACAGGGGAACTATCGTCACCCTTCGTCTTTATAATTCTTTCCTTGTTGCCTGTAGCTATATCAACGCTCCATATATCACTTCGGTGAACATCCTTTTTTACTTTTGTATTAAAATAGTCAAAGCTTACTTTTTCCTTATCTTTTCCGGATTTACTGAATTGGGGGTTCGGAACAACCCTCTCTGACTTGCAGTATACCAATCTTTTTCCGTCCGGAAACCAGGAAGGATCTTTTTCATCCCCAACATCGCTTGTTAACCTGACTAGACAATCTTCACTGATTTTATAGAGGTAGAGGTCTGTCTGACCTAATGTTACACCAACAACAGCAATTTCGTCCCCGCGGGGAGACCAGGCCGGGCTATAAAAGAAATCAAGAGGGATCTCTATTTTATGGGTGACCTTTCCCCCTGGAATACTCATAATAAACAACTTATCGAGACCATCCGATTTTGCCACAAAAGCAATCTTGTTACCTTCCGGATTTATAGTCAGGTTAGATCTTATTATCCTTAATGATTCAAACTCTTCTGACAACTGACCCTTTAATAAAGTCTCTTCAATTTCACCCGTCACCGCGTTCATCAGGAATATACCGTCGAGCCCCTCGCGGTCTGAATAGTAAATAATATGTTCCCCGCCGGGGGAAATAGCCGGTTTGATATTTCTGTAATGATGGTTTTTTTTATGATCAGTAACCCTTCTGCCGTATTCTTCGGGTTCCATTTTATCCGCGTAGAGGGGCCAGTATTTTCTACGTATACTTTTAGCCCATTCATGAGTCAGATCTTCTGTAGATATACCTATCGTTTCGTTAAGAGCCCTTTCAATCGACCGGGTCGAGCCAAGGCGGTTCATTATATCTATAATTTTGCGCTTTCCGTATGTTCTGACAATGTAGTCAATTACTGACTGTCCGGCTTTATAAGCCATGTAGCCGCCAGTAAACTCGAGATTTCGAGGAAGATAATCGAAGATTGCCGCGTCACGCATAAACATCTCGCCTTCATCGTCATATCCCTTAGAATAGTATTCCGAACACCCTTCAGCGAACCAGAGAGGTATCCGAAAAAGCATACTCCTCGAAAAAACGGAACGCAGCAGATTGCCATAGATGATATCAAATTCAAATATATGAATCAGTTCATGTACGGCAGTGTTTCTGTAATCTTCGTTTGATCCGCTAAAATGCAGCACAATACGTCCCCTGTTGGGTTCCGCGAACGCTTGAACACCTTCAGGAATCAAACTCCACGTTGTATTGGTCTGCTGAAAAGCTGAATGACTTCCATAAACAATAACGGGAATCCTGGACTTAATATCATGCTCAAAACTCCCGGACAAATCCCTGTATCCATCTTCGAGCATTGCTCCCGTTCGGGCCGCAAGATTCCTGTATCCTTTACTAAAATGAATGTCAAAATGAGGTGTTTTCAAAATTTGCCATTCAAACTGATCATACTGAACTTTATTTTTACCAAAACTCCATGCCTGCGCCCCCGCTTCCCCGTTAAAAAAAGAAATAGCAAGGATAAACAGAATAAAAAGGATTATCCTGTAAAAGTAATTATCACTCGTCTTATATAATCTTGGTCCTGCTTTAGAAAACATAGATTATCAGAATTCCCACCTGACTTTAATGTCAAAATTTACTTCATCACTGTTACTTCTGCTCTCCCCAATGAATGCTCTATCTGAATGCATATATTCTGAACGTATCATAAAAAGATCGCTGATTCTATATTCTACTTCAAAATTTCGTTCGGTAAATACCGTTAATCCTTGTTTATACTTGACATATAATCCCTGTGAAAGATATTTACCTACGGCTAACATCGTTTCTTTCTCACCTGCCGTACTATGTGAATTCAAACTCTGGGTGTTTTGCTCAAGAGAAACGGTAAATCCCTCCATTTGTGAATTCAGGACATTCTCGAAATAATTGGCGGCCAGGTTTTGTGCTGTTCCAAGGGCGTCCCACTCGTCTTTGTTTCCATCCCTTGACCCTACGATTCCACCTCCCAACATCTTCCAAATATCCGTTTCACTATATCCGCTATCTTCATGATGAAGTGACAACCTGGGCTGAGGGTCATCTTCATCCCATAAAATAGTCAAATAGATCCTTTTTCCCTCAGGGTCAAGTGTCTCGGCTTCAATGTCCACAATCGGTCTGAATTGGCCGGCATTGGCAAAAACGAGAGTTCCCGAAATTATTCTGAATTTATTATTGTAAATATTATACCATCCCCGATGGAGCCGAAGTGTTCCTCTTATATACGTCCCGTTCCTGTCATGAAACAGAACAACTTCTCCGAGGAATTCAACGTTTGCATCGGGAGTGCGTATTCGCGCGTCTCCTTCTATATCAAGGTTTATTTCAGCTAACCAGGAAGGGACATTGATATTCATACCATTCCCCCCTTCTCCCATTTTAGCAAGATCATAATATAACTCAACCTTGTTAATTTTGAGATCACCCGTCAACGATGGTATTATGCTGTTTTCAATTTCTTTATTTCCTATCATCAACCTTCCGCTTACAACCGCCATAACATCTCTTATTCCGGCAACGAGAACTTTGTCTAAGTCTATTGACACATCATAATTGACAGGTTTCCACTCCCGTAAAACAATATTCCCGGAGCAATTGAATTTACCATTCTTGCCTTCTTTACCTCTGAGACTATTAATCTTTATCAATGTATCTTCCAGGCTTATTTGGGAATTTACATCCCAAAATCTTTCTTCCAAACCGGCCGGTCTAAATCCCGCGTTTAAGAGTGATATGCTGCCTGACAAATCCGGGTCGTTTATACTGCCTTCAACACTAAACCTCAATGAACCAACTCCGTCCGCTTCCGCCACAAGATCTGATATATCATCCACTTTATCAAGATCACAATCGGGTAATACAAGATTAAAATTAACAGGCTTTTCCTTATCAAGAGAATAGAACCACTTCTTCTTCCGCAGGGGCAAAAATCCGTCCAACTTGCCTTCCCCTGAAGGCGGCACGAATATTGTTCCGCCAAAATTAATCCGGTCTCCCCTTGCCCAGGCGTGCACATCCACCCTGGGAATAATAATGTGACGCAAAGCCAGATCATTGATCGCTCCGTCAAAATATATTTCAGGATGCGCGAGTGAATCAGTTAAAACGAGTTTTCCGGTAAAAGTTCCGTCTGAAAAGGGAACGTTGCCGAAATATTCGGCGAAGGGTTTCATCTTCAATTTTGCTGAATAGATCTCTAAGTCAACAACAGCATGTCGGAAAGCATCAACCCCATTCTCCTTAATCTCCTTCCAGGAAGTCCCCTCTATTGTTCCGCTTGCGAACCCAAATCCGGCTGTAGTCGATAAACTAAGCGAATCGATCTCGCAGAACCCGTCTCTGTAAGAAGCATTAACGGCAAGAGACTTTACAGTCAAGGTGTCAACTGCCCCCTCTGATAATCCCAGATCAATCTTAACCGACGGATCGGATATGTCTCCGGTAAAAGTAAGGGCTCCACGCGCCTTACCCTCCAGCGGGACCGATATTAATCCGGAACGGTTTAAGAGTGATGCGTCCAGCCTGTCAAAACTGAATTTGCCATTCAGTGTATTTGCTGATTTGTTTAGTGTACCTCCAAAATATAAAGCACCGAGTTTCGAATGAAACTGAAGATCGTCAAAAAGCATTGTTGAATCACCAATAACAATATCAAAATTGCCGCTGCTCATCCATTCTTCACCCAGGGTTTCAAGAAGAACATCTCTGAACGCGAATTTTGTCAGATCTCCATCTTTTATTATTTCGCCCCACATACTTGCCTTGAAATCGGATCCTCTAAGATTAAGCCTTTTTATGTTGGCCCTTCCCCCGGAATAATCAAGAGATAATTCTATTCCGGAAAACTCAAAGGGATCTATATAACAACTATCTCCTGAAAGATCCAGAAAGAGACTGTCGTGTTCAGCCCTTTTCATTGCAAGTTTAATTTGTCCATCGGGAATTAAAACATTCCTATATTCAAAATTTCTGCATTCTCCGCTTACACGCAAATCCCAGGAATCAAAAGTACCCCGCCATAATCCTCTTACATTAATTCCGGACCTGTACTGCTCAATATTGAAATAGGGAAACAGGGTGTCAGATGCTTCACATTGAACATCAACAAAGAGGTTTACTTCATCTTTCCCCGTTATGCTTCCGTGTATGTCTGCAGTATGAGTTGGCGACACCATCCGGACGTTCTTAAGAAACAGACTGTCCGCTCTATAAATACCGTAAATATCAGCATGTTCAAAAGGGAATCTTCTAAAATGACCCTTTTTAAGCTCAAACCGGAGTTTCATTTCACCATTTGAGAAATAATATTCAATCCCCATTTTACCGGTAAAATCAGTTTCCGGAAGGCCGATTCCGGGATAAAAACCCTTTGAAAGATCAACGTTCTCAACTTTTAAGCTGATATTTAACATCTTCTTTGCATCAAATAAATAAACACCGTCACCTTCCACGTATGCTCCGTTAAGTCCTCCTTTAAAGTGATTGAACCTGACAGTAGAATCTTTCGCGGTTATATCAAAATCGAAATTCTCGAGGGCAAAACCTCCAATTATTCCACCCGTTTCCCCCTTTAAATCCAAACTATCCCCCTCTGAGCGCAGGTCAAAAACACCGGTCAGTCTCCCTCTGGTTTCAGTTTCAAAATTAAGAGCCCGGGTTAATTCCTCAAAATCAAAGGGGGTGGCATTCACGTGTAAATTTATATTCATAGAGCGCGGATCAAAACTTCCTTCAAACTTCAGTTTGGAGGTACCCGTGCGAACTGAATAATTTTCAAGTGATATACTGCTTCCCGTATCTCTTTTCTTTTCAGCGGGTTTCCATACTATATCTCCCTTCATTTCATTTATATTTATCTTTCTGGTAATAAAATCGCAGGAACCGTTCAGCGTATGGAGATAAACCGCTTCTTCTTCCGAGACTACAGAAGCGAGAAGATCGATATTCTTAACAGCTTCCGCTGTATTTGACCCCTGGTATATTACCTGACCATTAGAAATAAGCAGTTCTTCAACCGTAAATCTGAATAATCTGCCCAATACCTCACTCCCACCGGGAATTCTGTCAGCTTTGGCGGGGCTGGGTTTAATCCATAAATGAGGACTAAAAAAAGACAGCTTTTCCAAATTATGTTTACTTCCAAGGAGAGAAACAAGATCGAACTGACAGTAAATTTTATCTATTCTTATTACATCGTATGAGAAATCTTCACCTGCGTAACGAACGATAACATTCCGGATTGTAAGCCTGTTGAGAGGATTTCCGCTAATTTTGCCTATTTCCAGTTTATAGTCAGTCCCATGTAAATAGTAACTACCCAGGACACCCGCCGCTCTATCGGCGAAAAAACCGGTATGCATAAAGAGCACACCAATAGTTAACGCCAGGATCACCAAGATAATCACAGAGGAAATAGAGAGAAGGATCCTTTTTTTTATTATTTTTTTAGTCATCGTTTCCCTCTCCCATTAAAAAAGATGTCCGAGGCTTATATGAATCCAGTAGTCGGGATTAATGTAAGCTGCCTTATTAACGGGAAATCCGGCATCGACCCTTATCGGTCCGATCGGCGTATAATATCTTAATCCGAAACCGCAACTATACTTATAATCAGATAAAGTAATTTCATGAGAATCCTTAAAAATATTGAATTTATTTAATGATAAATCTGTGATGCTATCCCAGACATTACCGCCGTCAAGAAAAACCACCCCTCCTATATTTAAATCAGATAAACCGGGAATGTAGAATCTCAATTCAACATTTGTTAACAACAAGACCTGTCCGCCGACCGGTTCACCCCCGGCCTCAGGGCCGAGAGAATTCTCCTCATAACCTCTAACAGAATTTCCACCACCAATGAAAAACCTGCTTTCTATAGGCAGTCCACTTGAACCAGTCGATGAAAAGGGTTCAACGTATCCAGCTCTAATCCTATACGCCAAAACTGTCTCATCAAAAATAATATTATAATTCCTATAGGAAGAAATAGCGGAATAGTAATTATCATCCCCGCCCAGAAGCCCACCGGAGTATCTCAGCTCCATATTAAAATAATTGCCCTTCTTCGGATTGAAGTAATATTTTCTCGTATCCCTTCTGTACTTTAGTTTCAGTGAACGTCTTCCCGACTCGCTCGCTTGACCCGTAACGGGATTCCTCTTTATATGCTCAAAAGCATAACTTAACAGAATTAATGTCTGACGGGAAACATTTCTGGAAATCGCGGCTGTATAACTCATTGAACTGAAAACAGCCGGTAATATCGTAGCATCATCTTCATAATATGCTCCCAGTGAGAATGTGTTCCATGTCGACAAAATATGCGGAAAACGCAGCTCACCCTCGTACCTGACATATTTTCTATCAAAAACCATATCTGAAAAATTTATTTCATTTTCCTGAAAGAGGCTAAAAGAATAGGAAGATGTCAATCTCAAACCATATCCTCTATTCAGTAAGTTTCTCTGACCCCATTCAAGAAACATATGGCTCGCGTGAACATTGCCAACTCCTATTCCTGCCTCAATATAGCCCATTTCTCTTTCGCGCACAGCCAGGTGCAAATCAACAATCCCCTCTTCAAGGTTGAGATCTTCGGGTTGAATATCGACAGATGAGAAACAGCCGGTATTGTACAAATTCTGTTTACTTTGCTGGATTTTCTTAAGGTCGAAATAATCGCCTGGATGTATTGTTAGTTCCCTGGATACAATCTCCGTGTCTACCTTGCTGTTTCCGGTTATACTAATAGAATCAATCTTAGCTTTTTCCCCGGTCTTTATCTTCCAGATTAGATCAACCTCTGTAGAATCGATATTAACGTCGTATGAAACACCTGTTCCCAGATACCCCTTCTGAACAAAGAGATTAAATATAGCGTACTGGTCCGTTTTAACTAAATTAGGATTGTAAGGATGTCCCACTGTCAATTCCAGAACATCTCTAATTAAACTTTCTGAAATTACTTTGGGATCCTCGATTTCAAGACTTCTGATTCTGGTGCGCTCCCCTTCATCGATGATAATCTTTATTATAACAGAGTTGCTTTTCTCATCTCTAACCAGTGAACTGAGATTTACTTCAGTCTTGAAAAAGCCTTTCTTTTTGTAAAAGGACTTAATTCTTTCCAGATCCCGTATCAGGAAGTCTTTTCTGTATCTTGGTTTATTAAAGAAACTTATAAACCCCTTTTCTTTTGTCTGCATTTTACTTTTAAGAGTTTTATCATCGAACGTGCGGTTTCCAAGTATAATAATCCGATCTACAACCGGCAGTTCATCATCAAACCCTTCAGCTAAAACATTAGAGAAGAAACAGACTTCTCCCGAGAAGATTATAAAACTGAGAATGGCTGTTGACAGCGCTTTCCTGATTTTATATAGCATTGAGATTGACATTCTTTTATTCCGGTAGTAACATTTCTGATAGATGAAGAATAAACAATTGAATAATATGAATAATAATGCCTCGTCAAACAAATCATACCGTGAATCAAGCATGTTTTTTCAACTGTATGGAAAGCGTAAACCTACCCTGATCTTTCTTACAATTATCTTTATGCTAACCATATGCTGTTCAGAAAAAACAAACACCGATAAAGAAATAACACGAACTCTTACTTCAGGCGAACGCTATCTCGTTCAGACATATATTAAAATACATAAATTTGAAAGAAATCTCCAAAACAATCCCGAAGAACTGACAAAAAAACTGAATGAAATAAAAGAAGACACAGATTATAAAAGAATAGAGCTGGTGATATCGAAACTTGAAAAAGAGCCGATAAGGTGGCTCGCGATCTACAATAGAATAAACATATTGCTGACAAGAGACTCAAAAAACCCGGAATAATTAGCCCTGATTGTTTAAAATCTCCCTCAAATCAACGCAGAGAAACTACTGAATCATCACAATTTAATTGAACACATTGAAAAGATCCATAGCAGTTATCAAAACCATTAATATAATAAGAATTACAAAACCTGCCTGCATCATCACATTTTTTACCTTCGGATTAACGGGTCTGCCCGATACTAATTCAACCAGATAGAGCACAAAATGCCCTCCGTCAAACGGTAAAATAGGAAGGAGATTGAATATAGCAAGATTCAAGGAAAAGAAAGCAATAAAGAGAGACAGGCGCCCAAAACCCCATCTGGCCATATCACCGGCCATTTGCCCAATTCGAATCGGTCCTCCAAGGGCTTTCATAGACGCGTTTCCGGTTACAAGTTTTTTAAGAAACCCTAAAATAGCAACGGTCATCCTTCCATAGGCGCCGGAGCCCCTTACAACAGCATTAAAAAAGGATATTTCACGCACTTCATAGTATTGCCCAATCCCGATACCGCCCGCTTCAATAACTTCCAGTTTTTCTCCACTCCCCTTGGGAATATCAATTGACTCGGGGATAATAACAGCGGATTGTTTTGCACCACTCTGAATCCATACAAATTCGAGCTTCCGGCCGAGGCTATTGTGTATTTTATCTGTAAGATCAGTAAATGAAATTATTGACGTATCATTGATTGTCTGTATATACGCCCCGGGTCTTATACCTGCTTCCCACGCGGGGCTGTCGCGCTTTACATCTCCAATTTTAGGCGGGAATCGCAGATAATACGACAGTCCCAATCTGTATTCGCCGGTTTCCCCGTTAAACTCCGGTGTTACATCTATAGAAAGAGTATCGCCTCTTCTTAGAACTTTAAATACCATCTTATTGTCTTTATTGTTTTTAACCAAATAAGACAAATCAGTACCGGCCCTGAAATCTTCACCGTCTACTTCAAGGATTCTGTCTCCTCTTTCGAAGCCCGCTATCATAGCGGGGGAATTCTCTTTTACATCTCCCACTATCCCAACCCTATTTTCTATAGGAACTCCCTGAGCCCAAACACTTCCGATATAAATAAGGAGCCCCAGCAGAGCGTTCATAAGCGGCCCGGCGACGACTATCTGCATTTTCTGAAAGGGTGATTTTGCTCTGAATGTGCGTTCTTCAGGAACATCATATTCTATATCCGCCTCTTTTGATTCTCCGCCGTATTCCTTCTCATCATTTTCATCTTCCTCGTCATTTTCACCGGCAAACTTGCAATAACCTCCGAATGGTATAACAGAAATGGCATACTCTGTTTCACCCCATCTTTTCTTAAGCAGTTTTGGCCCAAATCCAAGAGAAAAAGTAACGACATATACATTATTAAGCTTTGCCACAATAAAATGTCCAAACTCATGTATGAACACAACCACACTCAGTACAAATAAGAACGCCACGATTGTAAGAAACATATATCCTCCATTATATAATTATTGCTTCATTGTGCCTGCCGGCGAGGAAATCTCTCGTCCACCTGTCAGCGGAAAGCACATCTGCCACATCAGTAACAGGTTTACAGTTATGCGCTGAAAGCGCCTCTTCAAGCCAATCAATTATCGTCAAGTATCCAATTTTACCCGATAAGAACGTTTCAACGGCAATTTCATCAGCTGCATTCAGTACAGCGGGAGCTGTGCCTCCTAACCGTGCCGCTTTCATAGCCAGGTTGAAGGCCGGGAACTTATCTCTTTTGAACTCAATAAACTCCAGAGTTCCAAGTTCTCCGGGATTTAAAGTTTCCCACGGGAATCGCTGAACCTCGGGATAGTATAACGCGCTCATAATTGGAAGTTTCATGTCAGCCGGAGCCATATGCGCGGACAGAGATCCGTCCTTCATACGAACAAGGGAATGCACAATAGACTGAGGGTGAATCACGACTCCAATTTTATCATAGGGAAATCCAAACAGCCAGTGTGCTTCAATTACTTCCAGTCCCTTATTCAAGAGAAGAGCTGAATCAACAGTAACCTTTTTACCCATATCCCATGTTGGATGATCCAGAACACTCTCAACTTTGACGTTTCTTAGAGAAGCTGAATCCCTTTTATAAAACGGACCGCCCGAAGCGGTTAAAAAGATATTATCAACACCTTCGTTACCACCGGATAGAAGACGAGATAATGAAAAATGCTCGCTGTCAACCGGAATTATCCTGTCCAGGATATCATCTAACCTTTTATCGAGTATTTCTCCAGCTGTAACGAGTGTTTCTTTATTAGCCAGCGCCACTCTACTCCCGGATTCCAAAGCAACAATAGTAGGTACAAGTCCTGAGATACCAACCATCGCGTTTACCACAATATCAGGGGAAAGCTCGGACAACAAATCAGTTATACCTTTCTGCCCGTATCCTGCAGCTCTGTCAGTAAGCTCCGGGGTGTCTTTAGTAATCCTGTTAAGGGCTTCTTTGCTCCCCAAAGCGAAGGAGGCGTGTTTGAAAAGAACAAGCTGTTTTTTAAGCTCTTCTATATTGCTGCCCGCTACCAAGCCGACAACCTTAAATTCATCAACTTGGTAATTTCTGATTACTTCAACGGTCGATCTTCCTATCGAACCCGTTGATCCAAGTACAACAACAGTTTTCAAATCAACGTCCTCTCTCAGCCTTCGAGAAGAAAATATTTCAAAATATAGTATATTACCGGCGCGTTAAACAGCATAGAATCGAAACGGTCGAGAATCCCTCCATGTCCAGGGATGGTATTGGATGAATCTTTTATATTAACATCTCTTTTTATCATCGATTCGACAAGATCTCCAAGTTGGGATACAACAGAACCAATCACAGCTAATCCGACGGCCTCCCATATGGTTATGGATGAGAAAATATATTCCCTGGCAACCAGAATTCCAATAATAGAGAGAAGCAGACCCCCAAAAGCCCCTTCTAAGGTCTTCCCGGGAGAAATACCTGGAAATAATTTATGTCTTCCCGCTATCGTTCCTAAAGTATATGCGCCGCTATCATAACACCAGGTTAATATAAAAACCAGTATAACAAAAAGAAATCCGTTTTTGTAATCGAGATTCATTGAAATGGGTAATTCTCTGAGCATCAAAAGATAGCTGCCCAGCAAGCCAACGTATAGTACTCCGAAAATAGTTACTGAAATATGATATAGAGCATAATCTCTTTTTCCCCTTCCGAGTTCTATTATCATAACGGCTATAAAGATAATAACTAACAGGAAAAGAAGATTGTCCGTTTTTCCTTTGGAAAAGAACACATAAAATGGAATTATAATACCGGCTGTTATTCCAGTTAACTTAGAAGGTTTAATCCCTTTTGCTTCAACCATTCTATAGAATTCCCACAAACCGGAGATAATCAATATGGTTACAAGAACAAGAAAATACAATCCCCCTTTTCTGGTTATCAACAATATAAAGGGCAAGAATATTATCGATATTATTATTCTTTTCAGAATAGAACGGGTGCTTACGGAATCACTCTTTTTGTTGCCTTTTATAATCTCATTTTCAGACATAATTCGCTATTCAGATTTAACTCGCCCAAATCTTCGCTCACGTCCGAGGTATTCACGGATTGAGTCTAACAATTCCAGTCCCCTGAAGTCAGGCCAGAAGATGTCACTTACGACGATCTCGGTATAGGCAAGCTGCCAGAGTAAAAAGTTACTGATTCTGAATTCTCCTCCCGTTCTAATAAGAAGGTCTGGATCACAGAGCTTAGGTGAATAAAGATAGTTTGAGAAGAGTTTCTCACCTATTGAGTCAACATCGATACTGCCGTTCTTTACATCCGAGCCAATCTTCTTTACAGCGTCTATGATCTCCGCTTTCCCGCTGTAACTCAAACAGAGATTTAGAATGGTCCCTGTGTTGTCTGATAGTTTCTTTATAGTTTTTTCAAGAACTCTTCTGGTATTGCCGGGCAGCATATCGAGTCTTCCCATAGCCTCAAGTTTGATATTATTATTTTTGAGTTCAAGAAATTCAGACTCCAACGCCTTTTCAAGAAATTTCATTAAGGCTTTTACTTCCCCGGCCGGCCTGTTCCAGTTTTCAATCGAAAATGTGTACAATGATAAGATTGGAATATCCAGCTTGGCACATGTACTTATAACAGCGCGTACAGACTCTATCCCCGCTTTGTGCCCTGAAATTCTGGGGAGCATACGCTCCTTGGCCCATCTCCCGTTCCCATCCATTATTATAGCTATATGCCGCGGAAGATTATCTTCAGTTTTGAGTTCTGCAATATCTTGATCAATTTTTGAGTTCTTCTCTGACAAAATTACCCATCTCTATGCAGCAACAATCTAGAACTGCATAATTTCTTTCTCCTTAACCTCACAAATCTTATCAAGCTCATTGATAGAATTATTTGTCATCTTCTGCACGTCATCCTCGTACCTGTAGTAATCATCTTCGGAAATACTATGGTCCTTTTCCAGTTTTTTAAATTCTTC
The DNA here is from genome assembly GCA_034520215.1 of Candidatus Krumholzibacteriota bacterium. Lineage (NCBI taxonomy): Bacteria > Candidatus Krumholzibacteriota > Candidatus Krumholzibacteriota bacterium. The sequence continues at coordinate 1,309,173 of JAXHNR010000001.1, forward strand.
GTTTGTTTGTCGTCTGACATTTCTTATGGCAATTCGACCCTCTTCAACAATTGCTTTTATTCTCTTAACCAGTTCTTTCCTCCGTTCCTCTGTGAGAGACGGCAGAGGTATACGGATAAAGCCTCCGTCATTCTGTGGATTCAATCCGATATTGGCTGTTTGTATGGCCTTTATAATTTCCGGAGCGATCTGCTTTTCCCATGGCTGCACGGTAATAAGACTGGGGTCGGGGACGGCAATACTCGCTACTTGTTTCAAAGGAACTTTTGCCCCGTAATACTCAACCCTGACACTATCTAAAAGATTTGGGGATGCTTTTCCCGTACGCACGGCGGAAATTTCTTCTTCTGTTTTATCAATAGATTTCTTCATATGAGCTTCAGCTTCATTGAATATTTTATCAACCGAATCCATCGTATACCTCCTTATTTTACAATCGTACCCATAGGTTTCCCTTCCAACACCTTTTTCAAATTACCATTCTTCAGTATATTGAATACCGTAATGGCTATTTTGTTCTCGCGGCAAAGAGCAACCGCGGTCGAATCCATCACTTTCAGTTTCCTTTCCAGTATATCAGTATAACTGAGAGAAGCTATCATTTCCGCGTCTTTATTAACAACAGGATCTGAATCGTATATACCGTCAACTTTCGTTCCCTTCAGAACAGCTTCCGCGCCAATTTGGGCAGCTCTAAGGGCCGCGGCGGTATCAGTTGTAAAAAAAGGATTCCCCGTGCCGCCTGCAAGAATAAGTATCTTGCCTTCCTTCAGATACTCAAGAGCTCTGTGGCTGGTGAATAATTCGGCTACCTGTTCCATAGGTATAGCTGTCAGTACTTCTGAATCGGCTTTAATCCCTTCAAGAGCACTTTTAAGTACCAGAGAGTTAATTACCGTGGCAAGCATTCCCATATAATCCGCCCTGCATCTGTCTGAATTACCAACGCTGTACTGAGCTCCTCTTAATATATTACCTCCTCCCACAACAATCGCTATCTGGATATCGGATTCAGATGCTTCCTTTAACTGAAGGGCTAACTTCTCTATCCGTTCTGAATCAAAAATAACATTTTCACTTCCGAAGATTTCACCACTTATCTTGAGCAGCACCCTTCTATAACGGTCGGCTTTCACCAATTCTCAATCCCTCTCTTTTATAAAAAAACGCAGGAACAAGCAAATCCCGCGCTTTTTCAGACATAAACTTATTTATTGCTTAAAATAGTATTCAGGGCTTCACTACTCCCCAACTTCAAACCTGGCAAAACGCTTAATTGCAATATTTTCACCAAGTTTACCAATTACTTCCTTTACAAGTTCTTCAATTGTTTTTTTATCATCTTTTACAAAGGGCTGTCCGAGTAAACACACTTCATCATAGAACTTCTCGGTTCTACCTTCAATGATTTTTTCCAAAACCTTCTCGGGTTTACCTGATTTGAGGGCCTGATTTCTGAAGATTTCTCTTTCATTCTCTATTACCTCGGAACTGATATCCTCCCTCGTAACCGCAATTGGAGACGTTGCGGCAACTTGCATCGCGATATCTTTGCCCAGATTTTGAAATTCCTCTGTACGGGCAACAAAATCCGTTTCACAGTTTAATTCAACCATTACGGCAATCTGAGCGCCTGGATGAACGTAGGAAAATATTCTGCCCTCGCTTACATCTCTCCCTGAACGCTTAGCAGCTGCAGATAATCCCTTTTCACGAAGCACTTTGATAGCTTCCTCAATATCACCGTCTGACTCCTGCAGAGCCTTTTTGCAATCCATCATCCCCGAACCTGTTCTTTGGCGTAATTCCTTTACCTGTTTAGCATCAATGCTCATTGTAATCCTCCGGATCCATAAATTACTATTTATCTTTTTTTTCTTTTTTATCCTCATCTGTAGATTTCGAAGTAACTTCTTTCTCTACGGAATCTTTTTCCCTTTTTGATTCTAATTCTTTTTCGGTTTTCTTCTTTTCTTTTTCTTTCTTTTCCAGAAAATCCTTATTTTTTAAATATCTGCTTCTTCCCTCGATAATCGCGTCGGCGAAAACCCTGGTAAATAACTTTACCGATCTTATAGCATCATCATTAGCGGGAATCGCTATATCCGCGTCATCAGGATCACAATTCGTGTCTACCAAAGCTATAATAGGAATATTCAGTTTCTTCGCTTCTTTTACGGCAATCGATTCTTTTTTAATATCAAAAGCCAGAAGGCAAGAAGGCATTTTCTTCATATCTCTAATACCGGAAAAAAGCTTTAAGAGTTTTTCTTTCTTTTTACTTATATCAAGTCTCTCTTTTTTGGAAAGCTTCTCCCAATCCCCGCTCTCTTCCATCGCGTCTATTTCATCAAGTTTGTCAGCACTCTTCCTTATCGTGTTAAAATTTGTAAGAGTTCCGCCAAGCCATCTTTCGGCAACATAGTACATTCCGCATCTTGCAGCGTCTTCCTTCACACTTTTCTTTGCCTGTTTCTTTGTCCCCACAAACACCATGTATTTTCCTTCAGATGCTAATGATAGTATTTTCTCATAGGCCTTCTTCAATCTCTCAAGTGTTATCCTGACATCAATTATGTATATTCCGTTTTGTTCTTTATAAATATAGGGTTTCATTTTGGGGTCCCATCGCCTCTTCTGATGCCCGAAATGAACACCCGCCTCAAGCAGATCCTCTATTTTAATATCCAACAATTCATCCTCCTGTATGGTTTATCCTCCATCTCCCTATAAAACAAACCAATCCCGTAAAATCCCGGAACACCACGGTTCGCAAAAAAGAGATGTGTGAAATTTGAAATCTATCTTTTGGAGAACTGGAACTTTTTCCTGGCACCAGGCTGACCGTATTTCTGACGTTCTTTAGCCCTGGAATCCCTCGTCAGAAAACCGTTTTCCTTGAGTACTTTCCGGTGAGAATCGTCATCCAGTAGAATCGCTCTAGCGATGCCCAATCTGATAGCGCCAGCCTGCCCCGATGTGCCTCCGCCTTTGACATTAACCTTAATGTCGTAATGCCCTTCAGTACCGGTAACAACGAACGGCTGATTAATCATGTTAATCAAATTCTGATGTTTCAGATAATCCTGAAGCTCTTTACCGTTAACCTTGATCTTGCCGGTACCTCCAGATAAATGCACACGGGCTATTGATTTCTTTCTTCTTCCAACAGTACATAAACCTGTTTTTGCCAAACTTTCACCTCCTTGTATGTTCTAACCATTTAATCCTATAACTTAAACAACAAATTTTATAACTCAAGCAATTCCGGCTTTTGAGCCTCGTGAAGATGCTCGGCGTCGGGATAGACTTTGAGTTTTTTCAACATTCTTCTGCCCAATTTATTATGAGGCAACATACCCTTTACAGCGTTTTTAACGGCAAATGTCGGATCCTTCTTCATCATCTCTTCATAATTTATTTGTTTAAGACTGCCAAGATACCCGCTATGCCGCCAGTATTTCTTTTCTACACGTTTGTTTCCCGAAACATATACTTTCCTTGCATTTACAACGATCACAAAATCGCCTGTATCCATATGCGGGCTGAAATAAGGCTTGGTTTTACCCCTGAGAAGCGAAGCAATATCCGAAGCCATACGTCCCAGTGTCTTTCCTGCCGCATCTACAACATACCATTTTTTTTCAATTTCTTCATCGCGAGCTATTCTCGTATTTTTCATTGTTCTCCTTACGTATACATACTTCTACAACTATATATTCTGAGGTTGAAATATATATCCCTTATACGTTCCCGTCAAGTAACTATTACATAGAAGCTTCCACAATTACTTATATGAAGCTAAAGAGGATATGACCAGAATCCAACCCTCTATTTAAGCCGCATAAAAGAAGATATTTTTTCCCTTCCCGGATTCTCGATAACACCTCTCTCAGTTATAATAGAAGTGATATATTTAGAGGGCGTTACATCAAAAGCGGGGTTATAAATATTTGTATTTTCAGGAACAATTCTCTTGCGGGCAAAGTTGGATAATTCGTCACCTGAACGCTGTTCAACGGGAATATCCTCCCCTTTTGATATATTCATATCAAAAGTTGAAAGTGGTGCTGCTATGTAGAAAGGCTTACGATAAACCCGGCATAGAATCGCCAATCCAAGTGTGCCTATCTTATTTGCCGCGTCTCCGTTCGAGGCTATTCTATCGGCTCCAACTATAACAGCATCGATCCTGCCGGCAGCGAAGAGGGAAGCAGCGGCGTCATCACAAAGAAGGCTGACATCAATTCCGTTCTTATCAAGTTCCCAGACAGTAAGCCGCGCTCCCTGAAGAAGAGGACGCGTTTCATCAGCATAGACGGAAAATCTCTTTCCCTCTTTCTTTGCCGTATACAATACAGCCAGAGCTGTCCCATAACCGGCAGTCGCCAATCCTCCCGCATTACAATGCGTCAGGATGTTCATTCCGTCTCTAATGAACGGCGCTCCATTTTCACCTATTTTAAGTTCTGTTTCTATTTCATCGCTGAATATTTTAAAAGCTTTCCGAGCGATAAATTCACACAGACGTCTGGGATTATCCTCTTCTGTACCAAACACGGAAAACATCCTCTCAAGGGCCCAGAAAAGATTTACGGCGGTCGGTCTCGTTCCTTCAAGTTTCTTTCTCGCTTCCAAACACCAGCCTTTAATATCAGAAGAGGAAATATCGGGAAATGAAAATGATCTCATTCCCTCTTCTCTGTCAAAAGCATATTCGAGACTGCCGGTTGATTTCGAGCGGATCATATTATCAAGATGAAGCAACAACCCGTATGAGGCGGCAATCCCGATAGCCGGCGCTCCCCTTATTCTCAACGAACAAATCGCCTCGGCAACTTCATCAAGTGTGCAAAGGTCAATAAATTTCTCATCCTCAGGGAGCAGGGTTTGATCTATGATTCTAATGACCCCCTTTTTATAATCAATTGTTTCAATTAACATCGGGTATTCACTCTCCAATTATATTTACCAGAACTTTCCTCTCACGAGGCCTGTTATCAAAATCGATAAACACAATCTGCTACCATGTTCCTGTAAGCAGCTTACCGTCAGATACAGGTATTGTAACTGAAGGGCCCACAAGAGCGGCTCTAAGGTGAGAAAAACCATTTCCATCACCCCAGGTCTCATCATGCATGTATTTAACATTCGATGGAATTATTTTTTCAAAAAAATCGGGCAGATCACTTAAAAGTCCCGGCTCATACTCTATTGTTGTTACCGCCGCGGTAGAACCGGGAACGAAAACTGCTGCATGCCCATCACGTATTTCACTTTCAAGAACAGTTGCTGAAATTCTGTCACTAAGGTCAATAATAGTTCCATCACCTTCAGTTGAAAACTTATATTCATCGTTATAAACAACCACTGCAAACCCCCTTCTTTTCTAATCCCCCAATAAGATCATAAAGAATCTGATTCTTTTAACATTCTAAATAGAAGCCCAACCGGCAAACCTACAACATTAAAATAACATCCCTCTATTTTAGAAATAAAAGGTGCTGCTAATCCCTGTATCGCGTATCCCCCCGCCTTATCAAAAGGTTCGGCAGTATCGGTATAAACCTCTATCTCTCCTGGGCTGAGATCCTTAAAGTACACCTTTGTACTCTCATAATCGGTTATCATTTTATTTCCCGGAGCAACAACCACAACGCCAGTTACAACTTCATGAGGTTTACCGGAGAGAAAGGCAAGCATCTTAACCGCTTCACTTTTGTTAGCCGGTTTACCCAGTTCTTGATTCCGGCAGATAACCACAGTGTCAGCCCCTATGATTCTTTTTCCGGGACAGAATCTCTGAGCATAAGCGGCTTTCAATTCGGCCAGTTCAGTCGCTTTCCTGATCGGATTATCTCCTGATATTTCATCCTCCTTAATCCCTGACACAAAGATCTCGAAATCGAATCCAAGTTCTTCAAGAATCTTCCTCCGGCGTGGTGAGCCTGAAGCAAGAACCAGATTATCCTGCGAGCTTATTGAAAGAAATGGGTTCATAAATTATATCAAGAAATATTTTTGTTTCTGTTGATAATCAAAGTTACTGGACCATTATTTACTAGTTTCACTTTCATTTTAGCACCAAAAACACCCTCTGAAACCCTTGGATAATAACGACTCATAATTTCAATAAATTCTCTGTATAATTCCTGGGCTTCGTGTGAGGGGGCGCTTTCAGTATAAGCGGGCCTTCTTCCCTTATTACAATTTCCATATAGAGTGAATTGCGAAACGACTAGAATTTCACCTTCCATATCAAGCACCGACAGATTCATTTTACCATCTTTATCCTCAAATATTCTAAGCCCCAGACATTTTCTTGCCATCCAGTCAAGTTCAGCAGTGGAATCGCCCTTTCTAAAAGCTGCCAGAATAAGTACCCCATTATTAATAGAAGCCACGTTTCTTCCGTCAACTTCAACACCGGCTTCGGACACCCTCTGAACTACTACCCTCATTACTACCTCCATAAAAGAACTTCAAATTGGAATATACTTGAAATATTAAAGGGAAAGAGGATTATTTCAAAGATTTATCGTACAATTCACTAAGACAGAGATCTAGAACTATGAATTGTTTTTCTAATTTTCCTCTGTAATAATTCTTACGGAAATTAACCAGTATATCAAGTTTCTGACCATAAATATCATGTGTTCTCCATGCACTTCCTTTAAAAAACCCAATAAAGTCGACAAGTTTAGATGAATTCTGCGTTCCATTGAATTTAAGATGCCTCCTTCCCACAATGCGGCATTTATCTCCGACATCAACTCCCCTCAGAAGGAAAAGAGGCTCAGTATTACCGGGTCCAAAAGGCGCCATAAGTTCAATGAATGATAAGAGCTCCGTATCGAATTCATCAATTGATATTTCCATATCGGCTTCATAAACAGACGCAGGTATATCATCCCCGGTAAATTCTCCTACGACACTGTCGAACATATTCGTAAAACTCGCTATCTTTTCTTCCAGAAGGCTGAACCCTCCTGCTTCTTTGTGCCCCCCGAAAGCTATAAGCAGTGATGAACATCTTTCAAGCGCTGCTTTTACATTTATGGTTCCCGCGGACCTCACTGAACCTTTACACACACCATTATCCTGAACTGATATAAGAGCTGAAGGCAATCCGTATCTCTCGGCCAATCTCGCGGCCCCGATTCCGACCACTCCCTGGTGCCAGTCGGGTGATGAGAAAACAAGCGCGTTCGGGTTACTTCTTTTCAAAAACATATCCGCGAGATAATAAGCCTGTTCAGTCACTCTTCTATCTCTAAATTTGCGCTGGCTGTTTTTCTCTTCTATTTCATTGACCAAATTCAATATCCCCTCACTGTCATTTTCGATTAAAAGTTTTACAACTTCACGCGCGCTTCCTATACGTCCGGGAGAATTAAGCCTGGGAATTATGGTGAAACAAACCTGCCTGGCATTAAAGTCCTTACTGTTCAATCCGGATTTAGATCTCAAAGCTTCCAGACCGGGCCGTGACCATTCAGACATTGCCTTTAACCCTAAAGAGACAAATATTCTATTCTCATCGCAAAGAGGCATATAGTCAGCCAGCGTTCCGAGAGCTACCAGATCAAGATACTTCTGTGTGGGAATATCAACTTCAATAGATTTTGCCAGAGCTTGAACAAGCTTAAACGCCACTCCAACTCCCGCAAGATCCCTGAACGGATATTTTTCAGGCGGGTATTTCGGATTAATAAAAGCATCAGCGCCAACTCTTGAATTCGTCTCGTGATGGTCAGTTATTAATACCGCCACTCCTTTTTCCTTAAGGAAAGAAACAACTTCATCATCGTTTGACCCACAATCAACCGAAACAACCAGTTTCAAACCTTTTTGGACACCTTTTTTCATAACTCTCATTGCCAGGCCATAACCGTCCTTCTTTCGACTGGGAACAAAATAGCTGACATTAGCACCTGCTTCCTTCAGAAACTGAAAAAGAAGAGCGGTTCCGGTTACGCCATCAGCGTCAAAATCTCCATGAACAAGGATTAAATCCTCATTCCTGATAGCTTCAAGAACAAGTGAAACCGCCTTTTCCATTTCATTGAACTGGAAAGGATCGTAGAGTCGGTCGAAAGAGGGGTTGAGGAAAAGATTAATCTCTTCTGAGTTCCTGAACCCTCTGCACCATAGCAAATGAGCTTGAATTGTTGTAAGGGCACATTCTTCGGAAAGTCTTTTTATACCAAGTCTGTCTACATTTTTTAATACCCACTTATTCTTTTTCCCGGGATTTTTTCTTCTCACAAATCCACTCCTCACAAATCCGACGGTTAAATCAATAAAAGAACCCGGTGGTAGAGTAAAGCTGTAAGCCGAATCCTGTTCCGACCTTCCAAGAGGCCGGCTGTGATCATTTATCTCAGAATCACCGTTACCGGGGATCTCAAGCAACCTACCCAAGAGTCAAACGAAGCGGGCAACTTCTCCTCTGCTATTTGGTCTTTCTCCGGATGGGGTTTGCCAGCTGCCGCCGTCACCGGCGGCACTGGTGAGCTCTTACTTCACCTTTTCACCCTTACCTCTCAAAGAGGCGGTATATTTTCTGTGGCACTTTCCTTGGGTCACCCCACTGGGTATTACCCAGCATCCCGCCCTGTGGAGTTCGGACTTTCCTCGAGTGATATAACACCCGCGATCACACGCTTAACTCCGCCACCGGTTAGTTTTATACAAAAATTACGGTTAGGGCTAATATAGCAAAGCAGCTCAAAAATATCAAAGAAGATAAATTGACAGTTTTAATCCTCACTGCCCGCCAGTAAATCCCCGGCAAGTTTATCGGCTTCCTTATTTCTGGATCTGGAGATATGAGAATATTTACACTCATCAAATGTTTTCTCCATTTTCTTTACCTTTTGAGCAAGAACTTTGAGGTTGTCGTCTTTTATTCTGTACTCACCGGTTAATTGCCTTACAACCAATTGACTATCAAGATTGAAATTAACCTTTTTCGCGCCAAGATCTTTTGCCAGAATTATTCCAAGAATCAGCGCCTCATATTCGGCCACATTATTCGTAGCTCGTCCAAGTTTTTTTGCCCTCGATGAAAGCATTACTCCGGATTTCAGATATGCTACCGCAGCGGCAGAAGCAGGTCCGGGGTTGCCTTTAGAAGCACCGTCACAATAAATATCAAGCGAAATCGGTTTCTGATTACTATTAACCGTATCGGCGACTTCCTGCTTTTTCGAAGATTCCGTGCCTGAGACCTTTGCATACTCTTTAACACGATCAGACAAATCAAGCAAACTTCTTCTTACCTCATCCAAAGATTCAAAACCGGCCTTTCCCGCCGCTTCATCAAAGCTCTTGCCGCTTGAAATCTCTATAATAAATTTCTTAAGTCGATTCATAATTTTCAGTTTTTTGATCCTCCGGATAGTAGACAATTATTCTGCCACAGAATTCACATTTTATTATCTTGTTGTTTTTGCGAACTTCATGCGCCTTTTGAGGAGGCAATTTGGAGAAACATCCCTGGCAGACATCACCGACAAGATTGCCGATAGCGGTATCTCCCTTCGCTTTAAGAATTCTCTGGTATTCTCTCCTCACCTTTTCAGACAGGTGAGGGAGAATCCTCAATTTCTCATCTTCAATCATTTCATATTGTTCGCGGCTATTTCCTATTTCCTTCTCCAATTCATTTTTTTCCATCAGCAGTTTTTCTTTCTTACCCGCGACATCATCAGAAAACTGTGATATTTCATCCTCTTCCCGATCAATCTTTTCCAACAGTCCAAGCATCCTTTCCTCATGTGTGTCAAGTTTACCTGCCAGATACTTTACCTCATGTTCCCATGCCCTATAAGCCGCGTTAGTTTTTATTTTATTCTCTTCAGCCTTTTTCTTTTGAATCTTATCATTTTCAGATTTAATAACACCATTGAGGTGACGTTCTTCTTTTTTCATTTCTTCAAGCTTTTCTTCCTTCTCTTTCAATTTATCATCCAGAACCGATATCATTTTATCGATTTCTTTTATCTTAAACGGATTACTTTCAAGAACATCCTTGTTCTCCTTTATCTTCAAGTCCTTTTGCAAAAGTTTTATAAGATATTGAATATCCTCGCCGGCATTATTCATATCTATTCACCTTCCAGTAAACTATAAAAAAACCTCCCCGAAAGGAGGTATAGCTGATATTAACCTATATGTCTTAGCGACTCTAAGACAAGATATAATTTCTTTTTTTCTCGTTTTATCCCAATTGACTCTCTCATACCCATCCACTCTTTAAAGTTTAAGAAAGAGTGAATTCTACTAATAATGAGATAGCTAGTCAATAATTTTTTGACTTAATTTACCAAATAGTTTATGCGCGATCTTCTAAAGAATATTCGGTTTTTTGTATCTATCAAACTACTGCTCATCAGAGATTCTATCAGTACATTTTTCCCAGGGAAGCTTTTGTAATGTCCAATTATCACCACCGTCCGTGGTCTTTAGAACAATTGAATAAACATACAAATTACCGTCGATCACTTCTTCCGGACCTCTTCCAACAATCCAACCGTAATTATCGTCAACGAAATATATATCCCTCATATCAACTATTCTCTCATCTTCAGGCATAATTTCCGTCCAGGTGTTTCCTCCATCTACCGTTTTGATAATTTTATCATTTCCCACCGCGAAACCGTTCATATGATTCTTGAAGAAAAATCGCCTGATCTCAGCGTTATTCAATTGAGATACCCATGTTTTTCCTCCATCTTCTGTTTTAAGAAGAACCGAACCACCTCCCCATCCTGTATTCGCGTCTACAAAATTGATCGTCAATAATCCCCTTAAAGCAGAAAAGTTCGTTCCATCTACCGTTTCCCAACTCCTGCCGCCATTTTCTGTCTTATACATAATTTCAGGATCAGATTCATTAAACATACTCCCAAGCATATAGGCATGATTTGAATCAATTATACTCATACCCCACGCGTTACGTTCCTGGACAACGGAATTCCAGTTATTCTCCCAGGTTGCGCCCTTATCTTCGGTTCTATACACCCCATGTGTACCAAGTACAAAACCCAGGGAATCATTCACAAATTCAACTCCGTAGAGATCATCATCTGTAAAATCATCGAAGGATATAGGCATCCATTCAACTCCTCCATCTTCTGTCCTGTATATATTCCCATCCTCACCAACTATCCAGCCGTTATCACTGTCTAGAAAATAAACGCCGAAAAGATTACCGCATTCAATCCTGCTTCCGATCCAGTTTTTGCCACCATCAGCAGTTCTGGCGACAGTCCCTTCCTCCCCTACAATCCATCCGTTATCTTTATCAACAAAGAAAACATTGTTTGCTTTATACAGCACCCCTTCAGGCTTTTCAGAACTCATGTCCGGAGCAGTCACACTATCCTCTGAACATGAATGTATCTCAAAATAAATGAAGAATATTATCAAAAGCGCGAGAAGAATATTCCTTCTTCTGTCTCTCATTTTGTCCTCCAAACTGCAATTACAATGTGTAAAACGCCTGATCCAACAAAAATGTTAACAACCATCTAATACGCAACATGTTGTTTATTAATCAGTTATGCCTAATTCATTTTAAAGGCCTCATTTTATGAAACGCAGAAGAATGAAAAGCAATCTTTAGTCCAACTTTAGGTTATCTTCTTTTGTGATATAAATTTAGAAAAAGGAAGGTGTCCTGGTGGGCCCAGCAGGATTTGAACCTGCGACCGACCGGTTATGAGCCGGGAGCTCTACCGCTGAGCTATGGGCCCCTTATCTATTGAAATTTTATCAGAAGTCAATCTAACATTTGAAAATTTATTAATCAACCCTTTTGTGTTATGCCGGCAATAATTTTAACCTGATTAGTCCTTCCCCGGCCCTTTAATTCTATTCAGGCAGTTACACATCGATATATCCCTGCAGCTTTCTGCTTCGGCTCGGATGAGTTAATTTGCGGAGAGCTTTAGCTTCAATTTGCCTGACTCTTTCTCTTGTGACTTTGAATATTTTACCAACTTCTTCCAGTGTTCTCGGAGTTCCGTCGCCGAGACCGAATCTCAGTCTTACAACCTTTTCTTCTCTCGGGGTCAACGTGGCCAGCACTCTTGCGACCTGATCGGTCAGCATTGAGTGAGCGGCATTTCGGTCAGGTGATATTGATTCGTCATCTTCAATAAAGTCGCTCAACTTACTGTCATCATCATCACCAACAGGACGGTCAAGAGAGATAGGCTCCACACCCGCCTTCATAACACTTTTAACCTTATGGACAGGGTAATCAAGTTTCTTTGCCACTTCCTCGGCAGTCGGCGCGCGGCCAAAAAGCTGTAGAAGCTCCCGTCTGGTTCTTGAAACTTTGTTAATAGCTTCAATCATATGCACCGGGACTCTTATTGTCCTTGCCTGGTCGGCTATCGACCTCGTGATAGCCTGTCTGATCCACCAGGTAGCATATGTACTGAATTTGTAACCCTTCCTGTAGTTGAATTTCTCTACAGCACGCATCAAACCACTGTTACCTTCCTGGATAAGATCCAGAAATTCAAGCCCTCTGTTCGTATAACGTTTGGCAATTGAAATAACGAGTCTGACATTTGCTTCTATCATATTCTGCTTTGCTCTCTCAGCTGCTAATTCACCTCTATTTATCTTCTTTACTGTCGATTTGAGAAACTCATATTCTACCCTATTCTTATCCTCAATCGTTCTTATTCTGCGCCTGATGTCCTTTATCTTCTTTTTAAAATCTTTTAAGTTAGACAGATCCCAATCAAGATTCTTCTCCAGTTCCTTTTTCTTCTTCCCTTCCCCTTTTAGTATTTTAATTGCCGCATTGATCTCTGTATAATTCATGCCGGCAAACTTTTCATACTCTTTTATTTCTTTATAATCATTTTTCAGCTGTTCGTAACAAAATCTTATATTTTCAACGATCCGGTCAATTTGTTTTGGATGCAGCCTTAACTTCTTGTTGCACTTAAAATTATCCTGTTTTACTTTATCCAGCTCCGCGTTGATCTTGTTCTCTTTATTTTTAGATATTTTCTTTTTTAAGATTGTTCTGAGCTCATCAGCTTTGCGGCGAAGTTCAATATTCTTTTTCATTAACGTCAAATATTTACTCATTTCCTTCTTGCCTACTAAATGAGGATGCAGCCCGCCCGTTTCAAGCTTGATGACGTTTTCAAGTCTAATTTCTCCTTTTTCAAGTTGATCTACAAAACCCTGTAGTTCATCCGCCATAATGGGAAGTTCGAAGAGAGCGGACAAGACAACATTATTACCGGATTCAATCCTTTTGGCTACTTCGACTTCACCTTCCCTGTCAAGGAGGGGAACTTTCCCCATTTCCCTGAGGTACATGCGCACAGGATCATCGTATTTGATCCTGCTCTTCATTGCTTTGGCATCCTTCTTGGCCTCTTTCTTTTCCCTTTTGTCTTTAGCCTTTATTTTTAGTGAAGCTTTCTCTTCACTTTCAAAGAACTCGATATTCGCGTCACTCAAACGGTCATAGAGTTCAATTATTTCTTTTGGATTGACATCATCATTTAAGAAGGAATCGATTTCATCATTTAAGATGTACCCTTTTTCTTTTGAGATTTTCTTTATCTTTTTGACTATTTTTTCATTCTTCTCTTTGCTCATCAGAGTTATCATCCTCCTTGCAACCCAAGTTTCCCAAGTTCCCTGGCTATTTTTCGGTAGGCCTCAGCGATTTCGATCTCCTCGGCGGAATTCCCGGTACCGGAAATCGAGTGAAGTTCGTCCAGTCTCTCCTTCATCATTACCATTTCCCGCCTTAAAGCCAAGCGTTTCAACCAAAGCAATGTATCGTCAAGCAATTTTTCAGCCGGTCCAGGCGGCGGCTGGATAAATGCGATCTGTGTCGCTAGACCGGATAGCTCGGGATCCTTGATTTTTCCAAAAAATTCCGCGCTATTCAATTCTACTCCATTTTTTACCGCTTCCTGAAAACACCGGTAGTACTTCCTGAAAACCTCCCCCTTTAGATCATCTTCCAAAAGATTGTTTAGAATCCTCTTAGCGGAACGCTCATTTTTCAATCCAATACTGAAGAGTAATTTCTGGTTCTGAGCTACTTTGTTATCAAATGATTTTTTAGTTTCTTGCTTTTTCTTTCTGCGTTTCCCCGGTTTAAATCCAGCCCTGAGATCATCCAGTGGTATATTAAAAATATCCGATATTTCTTGAAGATACAGATTCCTGTCAACTCTGTCACGAACAAGTGAAACGGTATCAATCAAGTGCTTAATAATCCGGCTCTTTCGTGCTCTTTGTTCTTTTCCTTTCTTGGAAATTTTGCTGAGATAAACAAAATAATCGTCAGCAGAGTTCAATAAACTCCGAAACGCGTCCGCTCCATTCTTATCTACATAGCTATCGGGATCCTCACCCCTTGGTAATACAACTATTTTAATAGTAAGGCCTTCAATCAATAACTGATCAGCCGACCTCACAGCGGCAAGCATGCCCGCTCTGTCACCGTCATTGATAATATAAACACGTTTTGCGTATCTCGCAAGTAATCGCGCCTGTTCTTTTGTAAAAGATGTACCGCATACGGCGCATACATTCCTGAAACCAGCCTTCCAGAGCATCAGTAAATCCATATAACCCTCAACTAGCAAAGCAGTTTTAGACTTCCTGATAAATTTTTTGGACTTATTTAATCCGTAAAGTATTTTTCCTTTAGAATATACTGGGCTCTCAGAAGTATTAAGATATTTTGGTTCCGATTTGTCAAGAACCCTTCCCGCGAAACCAACTGTTCGATTGGTTAATGTATATATCGGATAGATTATTCTATTCCTGAAATAATCTCTGTACCCGCCCCTGCTTCTCATAACCAATTTCAATTTCAGCAGAATATCCCTCGACAGGCCGTCTTCAGCGGAGCTTTTATATAAACTATCCCACCCGGGGGGCGCGAAACCTAAATTAAAATCTTCTATCAAATTATTATCAATCCCCCTTTTATTGAGATATTCAACAGCATTTTTCCCGGACTCGGTTCTTAATAACATCCTTTTATAGTATTTTTCCGTATAATTCAAAGCGTTGTAAAGAGGATCCAGTCTCTTCCTACTCTTCCCCTTATTTAAATAGACGTCAATATCAATTCCGAGTTTAGCGGCAAGTTTTCTTGCAGCTTCAATAAAGCTGACCCCTTCATAATCCATAAGAAAACTAAAAACATTTCCCCCTTTGCCACACCCAAAACAGTGATAAATCTGTTTATCGGGACTGACAACAAAACTGGGGGTTTTTTCATCGTGAAAGGGACAGAGAGCTTTGAAATTCATACCTGATTTCTTTAAATCAAGCACGGAACCGATAACATCAACAATATCCGATCTGTCGCGTATTTCGTTTATTTTTTCTTCCGGAATCATCTAATTAATTAACCGCCGGTTAAATATTATTTATTTCAGTTCTCAAGAAAATGCCCGCAAAATAACAAAATACTTAAAAACAGAGTTACTTTAATTCCACAACTGCCACACCATCTCCACCTATCGCCGCTTCACCCGGATGAATTTCCTTAACACGGGGGTCATCTCTCAATCTATTGTAGACGGCGCGCTTAAGAATCCCTTTTCCTATTCCGTGGATTATCCTCACACTCCCCAGTCCCTGGAGAACGGCGCGGTCTATCAGGCGATCTATTCTTTCAAGAGCTTCAACTCTCTCGAGTCCTCTTATCATAATTTCAGGGTAGACAGGATCTGCTGAGGCAGCCCAATTTATCTTTCTACTTTTCCTCCCCCTGTCAGCTTTTTTCTTTAAGATAAGAAGGTCTCCTACATCGGTTTCTACCCTGATCCCTCCCTCGAGTTCCACAAACACCTTTCCTGAATCAGTTGTGGAAATCACTTTAGCCTCTTTACCTAAACTTAATATTTTTACCCAGTTACCCTGTTTAATGTCACCGGGCGAGGTATTTTTAACTTCCTTATCCCTCTTTACCCTTTCCTCAAGAATACGCTTTCTTTTGGAAACTTGTTCCTTAGCCCTCTTAATTGACTTTTTATCCGCTTGGGTCGCGCGAATATCATTTACAAGCCCCTCAATATCCGCTCTCGCGTCGGAGACAACTTTTAAAGCTTTCTCTCGGGCTTCACTCTTATATTTCTCAATATTTTTGTTTAAATCATCTAAACGCCTGCCGTAATCGGCAGCTAGATCAGTTAACTTTTTCTCTTTATCCTCAGTTTTACGCAAACTCTTTTCAAGTAATTGCCTTTTTACTTCCAGATATGCCAACAACTCCTCCAAATCCTGCGAGGCGTCATCAAGATTGCTCTCCGCTTTATTTACAATATCAGGGTCTAACCCAAGCCTGCGGGCAGTTTCAAGTCCCCAGCTCCTGCCGGGTACACCTAATTTTAATTTATACAAGGGTTTCAGATCAACAGGATCAAATACCATACTGGCATTAATAACCCCGTTTTCCCTATGCGCCCAACCCTTTAAACCGGTAAAATGAGTTGTAACGACAACTCTGCCACAAATTCCTTTTAGTCTTGTCAGCACTGCCTCGGCTAGAGCCTGACCTTCTTCATGTGACGTTCCGTCCCCTATTTCGTCGATAATTACGATTGATCGACTGTTTGCAACACTTAAGATCCTTTTAATTCTCAACATTCTCGAAGAAAAAGTACTCAGTGATTCTTTTATTGACTGGTCATCTCCTATATCAACAAATACATTATTATAATCTGGTATTACAGTACCTTCCATTGCGGGAACCAGCAACCCTGAACGGTCCATTAGAATAATCAGTCCTATCGTTTTAAGAACAATTGTCTTTCCACCGGCATTAGGACCTGAAATTACTATAACCTTAAGATCTTTGTATGCGTCGAGATCGAGTCCTACAGTTTTTTCCCCTTTGTTTTCCTCTTCAAGCTGTTTCTGCAGAAGCGGATGTCTCGCTTGCCTCAGAATCAAACGGCCGTCTGAAGAATGACAGGGGCTGGAGCAATGGTACTGACGCGCGAATTGGGCAGAAGCGTTTATAACATCGAATTCGCACAATATATCCTGATTCTTCTCAAGATTGGTAATTTTTTCACGAATATTGTCAGTCAGATTCCGCAATATTCTGAATATCTCTTTTCTCTCATCCTGGAAAAGTGCTTCAAGCCTGTTATTATCCTCTATAAGTTCTAACGGCTCTATGAATACTGACGCTCCGCTGCTGCTCTCATGGTGCACAATCCCTTTAATATCAGCCGCGCTACTTCTCGCGAGTGACACTACATATCTATTCCCGCGTACGGTTACAAATTCCCGTCCTCCCCCTCCTTCGCCGGCGGTGGCAAGAGCGGCAAACTTCTTTCTCAAGTTTTTTTGAAAACTTCTAATCTCACTTCTCAGTTTAGAAAGCCTTTTGCTGGCATCATCAACAATTTCGTAATCATCGCCTATCACTGATAATATTCTGGCTGCAAGCTCTTTATTAAGATCAAACTCACTTGAATAATTTGTCAGGACTGGAAAATTCTCTGAATTTTTCGAGAAATATTCCTTAACTTTCTGAGCCCGGTTCTCGCCCCACGCTATTTGAACTATTTTCCTGTTTTCAACAACAGTCCCCTTGGAAGATATCTCCTTTAAAACATCTTTGCTGTCTTCCCAGCCGGCTAAAGGTATAGATTTGCCTATATCGAGGAAATTTACAAGCTCAAAAACTTCTCTCTGATTGCGCTCTATATCCTCCGTGGAATTCAGAGGTTTGGTTGAATATATTTTTTCTCTTGCCCTGTCAGACCGGGCGTACCCGGCAATTATTCCCAGTACAGAGTCAAATTCCAGTTTCTTTGAGGTGTGAAAGAATTCTTCTTCCATGAGCGAAGTATACACAACTGTTTATTCCTTATATATATCTTATTGTAATTATGATTGTAAAGGATCTGTTCCCGGAACGGTTTCATTGATCTTATCTTTCTTTCTATCAATGTTATCTCTGATTTCTTGCATTTTCTTTCTGCTCTTTTCTATAAAGTGATTTTTAGATCGAGTTATTCTGTCAAAATCCAGTTCTCCAGGGCCTATAGAGGCTACCGCGTCAAAAAGTACCGGCAATACGGGCTTAACGAATGAAATTAATCTATCTTTTTGAAGCTCTTTCTTAAAACCAGGATTAATCGGAAGACTGAAAAGAATAACAAGAATCAAGCTCGAACATAACAACCCCTTAATCGCGCCGAACAGACCACCCATGATTCTATCGAAAGGACCGAGAATAGTCATATTAATTAATTTTTTTAAAGTCAGGGATATAAAATGAAAAAGTATAATAATTCCAACGAATAAAATCACCGCTGAAATTATCAGGGAAATATTATAAGAAAGTTCCATGCTTGATTCCAGATACGCGGCTAAACGATGGGCCAAATAAAATGAACCGATAAAAGCGGCGATAATGCCTACAACATCCAGGACTTGCCTTATAAGCCCGCGCCTGATTCCCGAGAGAAGAAAAAAGAAGATTATAATACTTATTACTATGTCAATTAAGGATTTCAATATAAACTACTCACCGGCTTTTAAAATATCAATTGCCATTTGTTTAACCAGACTGCCGTCGACTCTCCCCTTGAATTTGCTCATTATAGGTCCCATAACACGCCCCATATCCCTCGGGGTTGAAGCCCCTGTCTTTTCGATGATCTTCTCAAGCTCAATACGAATTTCATTTTCATCAAGCTGTTCAGGGAGATAGGCGGTTACAATTTCAAGTTCGGCGCGTTCATTAGAAACAAGGTCTTCTCTTGCGCCTTTTTGAAATTCCGCTATAGATTCGCGGCATTTCCTGGCATAGCTCGAGATAACTTCAATTTCCTTTTCTTCATCCAGCTCTCCGCCCTGCTCAATCTGGGCATTCTTCAAAGCACTGAGAAGCATCCGCAGTACTTTCAATTTCACCTTTTCTTTACCTCTAATAGCATCCTTCAAATCTTCCTGAATTCCAGCGGCAAGTTTATTTCCGGCCATAATTTTCCTTTGAATATAAACCAAATTTACAATAATTTAATATACCCCCGTAAGTCATCTTATGTCAACTGCGCAGTTTAAAATATAAACTCCAGGATATCTTATTTAATTATGATTTGAGGAATTTCTCTGAAATATAAATATTGCGGCCGGGTTGGGACGATACTTATGTATCTCTTTATTATTCACAGAATATTCTCATGTAAAATACCAGGCATATCGCCGCGGTTTCGCTTCGCAGCCTTGAATTCCCCAATGAAACAGGGATAGCTCCCCTCTCTTGAAGCATATTCTCCTCGTTCTTTGTAAGCCCGCCTTCAGGACCTGTGATTCCAAGAACCTTATCCGAAGTCACGCCATTTTCTGCTTTGCGCGTCCCGCCTCTTCGCGCCAGATATACTCTTTCATACTCATCAATTATATTTAAAAGATCATTAAAACAGATTATAGATTCAACTTCGGGGAAATAGGCCTGCCCCGACTGTTTGCAGGCGGCAATAACTTTACGATTTAATCTCTCTTTCTTCTTTGCCGCCTCTTTCTTCTCACCGCGCCATATAGTT
The DNA here is from genome assembly GCA_034520215.1 of Candidatus Krumholzibacteriota bacterium. Lineage (NCBI taxonomy): Bacteria > Candidatus Krumholzibacteriota > Candidatus Krumholzibacteriota bacterium. The sequence goes on from JAXHNR010000001.1 coordinate 1,328,753, forward strand.
CTCTCCGACAGATAAGGTATTATTCTACGCGCTCCAAGTTCGGCAGATTTTTCAACAGCAACATCCATCCTGTTTGCTCTTATAAGGGGTATAGCTATATCGGGCCTGAATAAAACTTCTGACTTTTTCTTGCATGTTATTTCAACAAGAGTCTTACGCGCGTCAGACTGCTTGACTCTCGCGTGGTATATACCCCCGCGGCCATCGAGCAGTTTAACTCTTTCACCCTTTTTGATTCTGCTGACTACAGACAGGTGGTGCGACTCACTCTCGGAAAGATACACATTCTTACTATCAATATTATCCTCTGAGAGATAAAAATAACGACTATCTGCCATTTTGACTCTGCGTATTTATTGTTAAAGAAAGGGCCATAAGGACAACAAGCTACTTGGTTAACTGACTGTCATGAATAGATCTTCTTCCCGCATTTTGGGAGTTTGCTATTAATATTCTTATCAAGTTCTTTAAAATACTCTTTATCCTTCTGGCTGAGGTTTTGAGGAGTCCAGGCAACGATACGTACTAACTGATCACCACGGCGTCTTGACTTCAATACGGGAATCCCCTTACCTTTCAATCTTAATATCTTATGAGAATGAGTTCCCTCGGGAATTTTTATAACCACCTTACCGGACAATGTTGGTATTTCAACACGGTCGCCTAGAGCTAATTGAGAAAATGTTACAGGCAAATTACACAAAATATCATAACCGTGTCTTTCAAATACCTCATCTTCCAACTCATCGATAATTATATTAAGAGTACCCGGGGGACCCCCTTTTGGGCCCGCATCCCCTTCTCCCCTGAGCGAAATATAGTTTCCTGAAGTCACTCCCGCCGGTATTTTGACTTCAACTGTTTTTGTACCTTTAACTCTGCCTTCTCCGCCGCATTTAGTACACGGATTTTCTATTACAACTCCTTCACCGCTGCAAGTTGGGCAAACTGAAACATTTATGAACTGTCCAAACAGAGAACTGGAAGTCTGTTTAACTTCTCCCCTTCCCCCGCATGTCGGGCAGGTCTGTTTGGAAGATCCCTTCGCGGCACCTGAACCCTCACAGGCTTTACATGGAACCATTTTCTTAACTTTAATCTTCTTTGTAATACCCTCTGCTACTTCCTTAAGTGTGAGCTTGAGTTTTATCTGAAGATCTCTTCCCCTTCTGACTCTACGTCCCCCTCTGCTTCTTCCACCGCCGAAAAATTCCTCAAACCCACCACCGAACCCCCCTCCACCGCCAAAATCACGCATAAACGCTCTTAAGGCATCACTTATATCAAATCCGCCTCCACCTCCAAAACCTTCAAAGCCCGAAGCGCCGCTTGCGGCACCTGAAAGACCCGCGTGGCCGAATTGATCATATTTGGCTCTGCTTTTAGTGTCCTTGAGGACTTCATAGGCTTCTGTGGCTTCTTTAAACTTCTCTTCAGCTTCCTTGTCACCGGGATTCTTATCCGGATGATATTTTATCGCCAATTTGCGGTAGGCCTTTTTTATCTCATCGGTTCCGGCACTTTTGTCAACGCCTAGAACCTCATAATAATCTCTTTTTCCCATATCTTAATAATTCTCTATTAATTTAGTCGAAAAATCAAAATTTACTCTTTAAAAGCGAACGAATTGATTTTATTACTTATCATTAATATCTGCACTGCTCAATATATCAATATTCCTGCTTTATTGCTAACCTTTATTTCTTTGTTATCCACCTGATAAAAACATTTAACAGTTATTTTCCTTCTTTTTCGCGACTATTACTTTCGCGGGCCGTATTACCATTCCATCAAACGTATAACCTTTCAAAACCACATGAGCCACATTGCCTGATTCAACCCCTTCACTCTCAACTTCACCCATAGCCTCGTGATATTCAGGATTGAATCGATTTCCTTCAGCATCGATTTCCTTAATACCCAGCTTCTCAAGAATACCGTTTAATCTGTTATGTATTAGTTTTATTCCCTTTGTAAAATCATCTCCGTGATTTTTTTCTATTTCAAACGCGCGATCAAAATCATCCAGAACCGGGAGAATATTTTCTAAGACATCAGCGTACATACGTTTTCTCCGCAAATCCTGTTCCCTGCCTATCCTCTTTCTGAAATTATCAAATTCAGCAATCATTCTAAGCAGTCTGTCCTCTTTATTTTTTAACAATTGTTTCGTTTCTTCGAGCTCATCCCGCATCTCCTCGATTATCTCATCCTTTTCATTTAAAGCGCGGACAAGCTCTTTATCACCTTTTTTATCAACTGACTTTTCCGATTTCTTGCTATTCGGACTTTTCTTTTCTTTACCCTTCTTGATGCCCGGAGAATTTTCAAAAACCTTGTTATTAACAGGTTTTTCTTTCTTTTTTACATTCTTATCCTTATCTTTTTTCCTCAATTTATTTTCTTTTCTAGATCTATCTTTTCCTTTAACCACTTAATCATACCCCCGCTTACTTAGAAAAATCATATTTAAATAACAACACAAAATTATTGTTTGCCCAGTTCCTTGACCATTCTGTCAAGAATTGGTAAGACCAATTTATAACTCATCCTAGTCGGACCCACTATACCAAGAAGTCCTTTGTTATCCCGTCTGCAAAAACTATGCGTTACAACAGATAATCTGTTCAATTCCACAGCCTGATTTTCACTGCCTATTGTAACCACGAAATTATGACGCATCCTCTTTTTCATTATCTTCAGCATTAATTCCCTTTGTCCCATTATTGCAACTAGATTCTTCAGGACAATCGGGTCCTCGAATTCAGGTGTATGCCGGGGAAGGTCCATATTTCCTATATAGTACTTTAAATCATAAGACCAATCGAAGAGATTGCCGGCTTCTTTAGTTACACACTCTGTAATCTCTCTTTCCACTCCCGCGCTTTCCCTTATAAAACTTCTTAACCTTCCGGCGGCTTCCTCAAGAGGACATTCAGATATTCTTTCATTAATTATACGGTTAGCCTCTTTTAAAACATAATAGGGATACTGTTTTGGAAATTCAATATATACACTTTTTCTCATGCCGGATGATAATTTTAAAATTATTACTCCACTCTTTCTTTCCTTCGGAATAATATCCAGTCTTATTATATGTCCGTAAGAGTGTAAGACCCCCATCATCAAACCCATGTAGTTTGTTAATTCCCCAAGCAACCTTGAAGCACTAAGCATGATATCACGCAAATCTCCAAAATCTTCCCCGATTCCATTATTTATTTCTTCTATAATGCTTTTCTTCAGCTCGCCTCTCTGCTTAATAGAATCAACATAGAATCTGTAGCCTGAATCGGTAGGAATCCTTCCAGCTGAAACATGAGGTTTGAAAAGAAATTCTTTTTCTTCCAGAGCGTGGAAAATTGTACGGATATTCGCGGTGCTGACAGGGAGTTTATACCTGTTTTTCAACGCCTTTGAACTAACCGGCCTGCCCTTCTTAATATACAGATCTACGGCTTTTGTCAGTATTTCCGATTCTGAAGAACTCATTTCCATGTAGTCAATCATTGTTAGCACTCTCCATGCCTGACTGCCAAACAGCTCGATAAAGTTAATCTTTCTTATACTCCTTGTCAAGTTTGATAACAAAGAGCATCATCAACCGGGAATAAAATCTGAACAAATTAAATGCCTTAAACCTCTAGAAAAAACCTTCAGCATAACGGGCTGTCTAAGTGTAACATATCCCTTATTTAATCAGATCACCTATTCTGCTGAACCTAGGCCAGTGGTTTTGATAATCAATGGAAAAATATAGAAAAAGGGCTTCTCCTCTCAGGAGCTTCTTATCCAGGGGGCCCCAGAAACGTGAGTCATAACTATTATCCCGATTGTCTCCAAGTACAAATATGTGTCCTTCGGGCACACGCGCAGGTCCATAATCTTTCTTCCCGCCCCGAATATATTTTGTGTAATCCTCTTCCAGCTTCTTACCATCGATATAAACACTCTTTCCCTTTATTTCCACAACCTCACCGGGTAGAGCAATGCACCTTTTGATATAATCTGTTTTTCTGTCACCGGGAAATTTAAAAATAACAACATCCCCCCTCTCCGGTTCTCTCACTGCTGGAAGCCTCCAGTCAACAAAAGGAACTTTTGCTCCATAAATAAATTTAGTAGCGAAGAGAAAATCACCCTTAAGAAGGGTATCTTTCATAGAACCTGAAGGTATATGATAACTTTGAATAATAAATGTTCTAACTATGAGGGCCAAAAAAACCGCGGTAACAATAATCTCGATATATTCTCTGATCTTTGATCTGTGTTTGGGCTTTCTGCTTTCTTTTTTAGCCATAATATCCTTTCTACTTAACTTCGATCACTATTTTTGCCGTTATAGCAGTTTTCCGATAACCTATGCGGTCTATGACATTTAAAAATCAATACTTATCTGGAAACCCGGAGTTTGCTCAATACTGACGCTCTCTACCTTAAAATCCATACCATGCAAATGCGCGTCCACATAAGCGTCGAAAATTAATATAACAAGAATTCCGGACGACCACCATAACCAATCAATCTTACGTGCTTTATATTCATTATACCAGGCGTTGTGATAACGCCAGCTTGAACTAATATAGTTATCTCCTGTATCAGATTCTATCCATTTATCGTAACTGTCCCGAATTTTCTTTTCCCTTTTTTCTTGGCGATAATTTAAAAGTATAGTGGTTAAGTACCAGGTTTCCAGTCCCATGGCGAGAGCCGCTTTTACAGGTCTTTCATTGTACATCTGACCCAGGCCTGGGAAAATTAGGGCACACAGCATAGCAACACGCGCGTTCTTTTTATCCTTCCAGTCAAGTTCTTCTTCCCCTCTGCCACCCGTTTCATTTGACAGTACTTCCTTTAACTCCTCCATTGTCCAGCCGGTTTTATGGGGTGATTCTCCTGTAGAATCACCCCTGGAAATTGATGAAAGTTCCGAGGAAATTCCCGATTGACAATATAGTCCTTCAAAAGCCATAGGGCTACGCGTAGTAATCAATAAAAAAAGTGGAAGAAACAAAAGGGTAAGAAGAAATCTAATAACAGTTTTCATATATATCAGCCCGCAAGTTATAGTATGAACAGACTACTGCTGCTTTTTCCATTATAAAACCGCTTTATATGACAAATATGATACAATAAAAAAATCCCAGTCATTAATAATGGCGGGAACGTGTGGGAATCGAACCCACCCCGGATGGTTTTAGCACCCGGCAGAAGGATTTGAAGTCCTCGGGATTCACCAGAACCCATCCATTCCCGCGAGTCCACTAAAGCTGTCCAATTCAGGAATAAGCGCGATAAAAACCACTCAGCCCCTATTTACAACAAGAAAAGTCTTGAAGGTAAAATAACAGCTTTGAATCTTTATTCAAAATACGCGACAGCTTCAATTTCGACTAAGGCTCCCAGGGGAAGTTTAGATACCTCATATGCTGCTCTTGCAGGAGGATCTTCCTTGAAATACTTCATATAAACATTATTCATTTCCTTAAAGTCGTCCATTGAATCAAGCATTACAGTAGTTTTTACTATTGATTGAAGCCCCCCTCCGGCAGCTTCAGCTACTGCTTTGAGGTTATGTATAACCCGCTCAACCTGACTTGACAGATCTTCAGCCAATTTTCCGCTATCGGGATCCATACCAAGTTGGCCTGAGATAAAAAGGAAATTTCCCGCACGAACAGCCTGATTGTAGGGTCCTATTGCTGCTGGAGCCGACTCGGTTCTAATAACTTCTTTCATACTTTTACCCTTCTTCTATAATCTGTACAACCAAAAATAACAAAAATATTATACCCTTATAACTAAAACAATAATAGAAGAAAAACTCACTTATTGAAAAATCTCTCCTATCTCAAACACAATATAACAAATTATTAACTTATTCCCTACTCAACCGTTACACTCTTAGCGAGATTCCTGGGTTGATCAACATGACATCCTCTCAGGACAGCAATATGATAAGCTATTAATTGTAGAGGGATTATCGAAAGAATTGGATAGAGAAAGTCAAGTGTCTCGGGTATGTAAATTACATGATCAGCCATATTAATAATTTCTTTGTCCCCCTCGGTAGTTACAGCGATAATTTTTCCCTTTCGAGCTTTAACTTCATTGATATTTCCCAGTATTTTCTGGTAAGCGCTGTCTCGGGGACAAATTATAACAACCGGCATATTTTCATCTATCAGGGCAATAGGTCCGTGTTTCATCTCCGCCGCGGGATAACCCTCAGCGTGAACGTATGATATCTCCTTGAGCTTTAAAGCGCCTTCGAGGGCCACCGGATAGTTCGGTCCTCTCCCGAGATAAAGAAAGTTGTTATGGTAACAACATTTCTCGGAAATAGTCTTAATCTCCTCGTTTTTATCAAGAATTTGTGATACCTGCATTGGTAATTTCTCCAGGGCTTCGATTATTCTACGCCCCTCTGATAATGATATATTGCGCATCCTCCCCAGCATTATTGAAAGGAGACTCAAAACAGTAATCTGTGACGTGAACGCCTTTGTTGACGCGACACCAATCTCCGGCCCGGCATGAATATAAACACCGCTTCCGGATTCACGCGCTATGGTACTTCCCACTACATTGCAAATTCCCATACACCGGGCGCCTTTCTCATGCGCTTCCCTCATAGCCGCCAGAGTGTCAACTGTTTCACCTGATTGACTGATTGCCATTACGAGTGTTTTATCCTCAATTATTGGATTCTTGTAGCGGAATTCACTCGCGTATTCCACTTCAACAGGTATACGGGCCTTTTCTTCGATCATATATTCACCTATAAGAGCCGAGTGCCAGCTCGTTCCGCAGGCAATAAATACAATTCGTTCAATTTCTCTCAACTCCTCATCAGACATATTTAAACCGCCAAGTTTTGACATCCCCGTTTCAGCCAGAATTCGGCCTCTCATAGCGTTTCTTATTGTTTCGGGCTGCTCAAATATCTCTTTCAGCATAAAATGGTCAAATCCGCTTTTTTCAATCATATCGAGATCCCAATCAACCATCTCGACAACATGGTCTACAGATTCGTTCCTTATAGTCATTGTAGAAAAATGCTCCGGGGTTGCTACCACCATCTGCTGGTCCTTAAGATATATGACCTGTCTTGTGTGCTTGAGTATAGCCGCGACATCACTGGCGATAAAATATTCATCTTCGCCGATTCCTACTATAACCGGAGAACCGTTTCGCGCGCTTACAAGTTTCTCAGGCTCAGAAGAAGAGATAACGAGTATTCCATACGTTCCTTCAACTAAATCCAAGGCCTTCTGAACGGCTTCTTCCAGTTTATCGCCATTATAAAATTCTTCGATCAGGTGCGCTAATACCTCTGTGTCTGTCTCCGTTACGAATTTATGGCCTTCGGCTTGAAGGGAGGTTTTCAAAGTCTGATAATTTTCAATAATGCCATTATGTACAAGCGCGATCCTCCCGCTGCAGTCTGTGTGAGGGTGGGCGTTCCGTGTAGTTGGCGGACCGTGCGTGGCCCATCTTGTATGTCCTATCCCAAGAGTCCCATTCAAATCAGACTCGATCAATTTTTCCTCAAGTTTCCTTATTTTCCCTTCAGTTTTTTTAATTAATAACGAGTCATCTTTGGCAATTGCTAAACCCGCGGAATCATACCCGCGGTACTCCAGTCGCTTCAAACCCTCGATGAGTATTTCACCAACTCGATTATTTTTCCCGATATATCCGATAATGCCGCACATAACTCCCCCTGGATTCTAAATTGATTTCAAAGTCAAATGAAGGATATTAAGATTCTAACTGAACAAGTGATCAGCTCTCCTTAGAATATCCTCAGTCATTTTCTCTGAACGCGCTTCAGCGATAACCCTTACAACGGGTTCCGTATTCGATATTCTCAAATGTATCCATCCTTTATCCATATCAATTCTTATGCCATCGGTAGTATTTATTTTTCCATTAAAGAGTTTTTCAGCTTCTTTCATTAAAACTGAAAAATCTCCTTCATAAGTATGCTTTTTCTTCACAATGTGATAACGGGGCATTTTACTCAATTTCTCTCCGAGTGTAAGACCCTGATTAGACAGTAATTGAAGTATTAACGCTATGCCTGTAGCGGCGTCACGTCCGTAATGAACTTCAGGATATATAACTCCCCCATTCCCTTCTCCGCCGATAACAGCGTTTGTTCTTTTCATAAGTTCTATTACGTTTGCTTCTCCAACGCTGGATCTGTGTAGTGATACATTATAAAGCTCCGCTATATCATCCATGAGTCTGGTTGTGGAGAGATTTGCTACGACGGGACCTTTCTCGAAGGTTAGAACAAATTCAGCGGCAAGAGAAAGTGTTAATTCCTCGCTGCAAACTGAACCACTTTCATCAACAAGAACAAGTCTGTCAGCATCCGGATCACAAGCAAATCCTATGTCGGCCTTTTCCCTGACAACGGCCTTCGAGAGATCACCGAGGTTCGCGGGTGTCGGTTCCGGTATATGTGGAAACGGCGCGTCAACATCCGTGTAGAGCTCAACTACGGTAACACCAAGTTTTCCAAGAAGCGATGGTATAATCCTGCTCCCGGCTCCATTAACACAATCAACAACGGCTTTTACATTCGACGACTTAATCTGTTCTATATCTATACAGTCAAGTTTGAGTATCCGGTTTATATGCACAGTATCACTATTTTCGTAAGGCTTACATTGACCGAACATATCAGGCTCAGAAAACAAATGTTCATCACTTTCTACACGCTGTTTAATTTTATCTATTTCTTCAGAAGATAAAAACTCTCCGTTACTGTCTAGGAATTTCAGGGCGTTCCAGTCCGGTCCATTATGGCTGGCTGTAACGATTATTCCACCTTCAGCTTTGAGTTCATCTACCATTATCTCAACCGTGGGAGTGGCTGCAATGCCCAGATTCACAACATCAAACCCCATAAATTGCAGAGAAGAACAAACGGCAGACATAAGAGAAGCCCCGGAAGCCCTGGCATCCCTCCCTACAATCACCCTTCCCTGATTTAATTCAGCCGCGTAAGCTGCGGTAAATCTCGATACTGTTTCAGGGTTCATACCACTGCTCAGCAACCCCCGGATACCGGAAATACTTATCATAAGTGACTTGTCGATCTTCACCCTTACTCTCCTTTAAAATCTTCTGTGAGTCCTTAAAAACAATGCTTAAGAGTAATAAATATTGCCGTTGGTGTCAATTGCTCACAATGTGGAGTTTTCCCAATTTTTATAACCTATAAGGTAGTCGATGATTTGTAACAGTATGCGGCTGATTGATATTTTCAAAATCGTGGTCGATTTCCCCGGCGAGGAAACCGCCACTCCCGCCTCGGGCTCGCTCTTTCTGCCCCTTCGGGTCAGAAATCCTTGCCCGCTCGCCCTCCGGAGGGTTTTGAAAATATCAATCAGCCGCACTCATCAGCAATGAAAGCCCTATTCCACTTACCAATCCTGATAACTAATTGTATCTCGCAATGTTATTACAATACTTGCCGAATTTTCGGGGGAACTCCAACTCACAATCTGCAGCTACCCCAATTTTACTTAGTATATTCAATATATTTTAACGCGGCATAAGGGTTGAAAAATAAAATATTTATTGTATCTAAAAATAATCACATATTTAAAATATAAAAAGGGGAGGAAATACAAACTTCCTCCCCTGATAATCTGTGCTTAACAGACCCTTTTACTTGCGTTCTTCCAACAGATGCTCTACTACGGAAGGATCCGCCAGTGTTGTTGTATCACCCACATCTTCCTTACCTTCCGCGATAGTCCTGAGTATCCTTCTCATAATCTTACCGCTGCGGGTCTTGGGAAGAGCGTCGGCATACTGAATCTTATCCGGTTTAGCTATAGGACCGATCTCAGTGCTTACATGCTTACGAAGCTCCTGAATGAGTTCGTCTGTCTTTTCCACTCCGTCACGCAGGGTTACAAAGGCATATAATCCCTGACCCTTAATCTCGTGAGGCATAGGAACAACAGCCGCTTCGGCAACGCTGTCGTGGCTTACAAGGGCGCTCTCGACTTCCATAGTGCCGATTCTATGACCGGACACGTTAATAACATCGTCCACACGGCCCATAATCCAGAAATAGCCGTCCTCGTCCTGCCTGGCGCCGTCGCCTGTAAAGTAAAGATCCTTAAAACGGCTGAAATAGGTCTGCTTGTATCTTTCATCATCACCCCAGATAGTTCTGAGCATGGCGGGCCATGGTTTTTCGATAATCAGATAGCCGCCCTCGTTGACGTCGCACTCTGAACCATCTTCCCTGACTACCTTAGGGAAAATTCCGGGGAAGGGCAGAGTTGCAGATCCCGGTTTGAGAGGATAAGCACCCGGCATAGGAGTAATCATGATTCCTCCGGTCTCTGTCTGCCACCATGTATCTACTATCGGGCAGCGGCCGCCGCCAATCTTATTGTAATACCACATCCAGGCCTCAGGATTTATAGGTTCTCCAACTGTCCCAAGGAGCCTCAAGGATGAAAGATCGTGCTTTTCAGGCCACTCGTCGCCACTCTTCGCTATAGCCCTGATCGCCGTGGGAGCAGTATAGAAAATGTTTACCTTGTACTTCTCTACAACATCCCAGAAACGGTCCGGTTCAGGATAGCTTGGAACACCCTCGAACATGAGGGTTGTGGCTCCAAGACTCAACGGTCCGTAAACGATATATGAATGACCTGTAATCCATCCGATATCAGCTGTACACCAGAAGACATCGTCATCCTTAATATCGAAAATCAGCTTTGACGTAAGGGTTACATAAAGAAGATATCCGCCTGTTGTATGTACTACACCCTTCGGCTTACCGGTAGTTCCGCTTGTATAAAGGATAAAGGATACATCTTCAGCGTCCATTTCCTCTACAGGGCAGTCCGGACTGGCATCTTTCATCTCGTCATGCCACCAGAGGTCTCTTCCTTCAACCATTTCGATATCATTCTTGGTTCTCTGAACAACGATCACATTCTCAATCGTGGAAGTCCCCTTGAGAGCATTGTCAGCGTTATTCTTAAGCGGAATTGTCTTTCCGTTTCTGAAAGAACCGTCTGAAGTAACAAGGAGCTTTGCTTCCGCGTCAATGATACGGTCTTTAAGTGATTCCGCGCTGAAACCGCCGAATACTATGCTGTGGATAGCGCCAATTCTTACAGTGGCGAGCATAGCGATGGCAAGTTCCGGAATCATCGGCATATAAAGGCAAACGCGGTCGCCTTTCTTTATACCGTGCTTCTTTAAAACATTGGCGAATTTGCTTACTTCAACTTTAAGATCCTTAAAGGTATATTCTATCGCGTCATCTTCAGGTTCCCCTTCCCAGATAATCGCTTTTTTGTCGCCGCGTCCATTCTCAATGTGACGGTCAATACAATTATAAGAGATATTCAGTTTACCGCCTTGAAACCATTTCGCGAAAGGGGGCTTCCAGTCGAGAACCTTATCCCAAGGTTTAGACCAGTCTATGTATTCCTCAGCTTGTTCAGCCCAGAAACCTTCAAGATCTTCTTTGGATTTATTGTAAATCGCCTTGTACTCATCAAGGTTTTTTACATATGCATTACTCGAAAACTCCTCAGAAGGCTCTATTTTCCTTTTTTCGTCGAGCATCGAGGTGATAGTTTTCTTTTCCTCACTCATGTGTTACCTCCCATACGTGGTAAATAAAAATAAATACAAACAAACTGCTTCTGATTATACCCCAACTCAAGGAATATAATACTAATTCGGACAATCCATCATGTCAAGAACTTGCAATCTAATAGTCCTTTTTTATGATAAATAATCGAACAACTAATGGGTTTATAACGGCAATACTATTTAATCAGCCGAAACAACTATTCCGCGCACTTTACTGAACGCGCCGGATTTATAAAATCACGTTTCTAAATAAAACAAAATCGGAAGGACTTTTCAAGCCTTGACACAAAAAAAAATATGATTTAAAAGTTTTATAATGAACTATATTTAGCATTCTCAAACAAACAGCACAAAATCGGGAGGAAACAATGGATTTTACACACAATGCCATCGGCAGAAAAGTTCCCACTAAAGTCAATGGAAGAAAGAAGAAACCATTCAAAGAAGCATTTGATCCCGAATACAACGACCCGCTGGCCGGCCGGCCCGGAAACGCCAGCATGCACACTGGTGAAAGCAAGGTAACTACACTTGCTAATGTAATGGAACTTATTGAAGACGGCGACACAATCTCATATCCGCATTACTACCGCCTCGGAGATGTATGCCTTAAAATTATCATAGATAAGCTGAGGGAAACCGGCAAAAAGGATATACGCATACTCGGCAACGCCTTTTTTGACAATTGTGTTCCATGGCTTCCGGAAGCCTTCAAGGATGGAACTGTCAGCGGAATTACAGGCAGCTGCTACAGAGCTATGGGCAAACATGTAATGGCGGGAGATTTTCTCCCCTGGGTCATAAACCGCTACGGACACGGCAACCGCGTAAGACGGTTCCATACCGGGGAAGAAAGAGTAAAAGTAGCTTTCGGGCCCGTTCCTATAGCTGACAAGTGGGGAAACGCAAACGGATTGATGGGTAAGCCCGATTCATGGGTCGGTCCCCTCGGACTCTTCCTGGCCGACACGCTTTGGGCTGAAAATGTATGCCTTCTGGCGGGAGAGGTCTCCGACCGTTATCTTTTTCCTCGTTCGCTCTCCATGGTCGATGTTGATTTTGTAGTACCGGTTGAAGATCCCGGCGACAGCTCGGGAATAGGTTCCGGGACACTGAACCTTGATAAAATAAGAGCCAATAAATTCAACTCGGTAATCGCGAGGCAGGTACTTGACGTAATGCAGGCCGCGGAGACGATCTTTAACGGTTTTAATTTCCAGGTAGGCTCGGGGGCCGGACTGATAGTTTTGGATGAAATCAAGAAGATCCTTAAAGAGAAAGATATCAAAGCCGGATTCGCCATAGGCGGCTGCACATCTCTTCATGTGGAGATGCTTCAGGCGGGGCTGATTGAAAATCTTCTGCACGGCCAATGCTTCGAAACTTCAGAGAAAGTAATAAAGTCTATGCTGTACGACCACAACCACTATGAGATTTCCACCGGAGAATATGAAGATGTGGCAAACAGGGAAAATACGGTTAACATGCTTGATGTCGCCGTCCTGACGGCTCTTGAAGTAGACACGAAATTCAATGTCAACAGTATCTGCGCTAATGGACGTATACTCGGCGGAATAGGCGGAGCGCAGGGTGTAGCGGCAGGTTCAGACCTTACGATCATGTTTCTGCCTCTCGCGACAGGGAAAAAGGAAAAATCCCTTGGCTTTCCAAAAATAGTCGAAGATGTCTACACAGTATCTGTGCCGGGAGAGGTGATTGACGTAGTTGTCACGGAAGACTATATCGCGGTAAACCCCGAAAGTAAATCAAGCCATATTGACGCTCTCACTTCCAACGCGGATAAGTTTAACCTCGATATCGTAGGTATTGACGATTTGCGGAAATTGTCCGATAAAAAGGGCGCGGAGTATGGTAAAACTCCGCCTCGCCCGGAACTGACGGATATTCCGGTTGAAGCAATCGAATGGCGCGACGGCACACTGCTTGACACAATCTTTAAACCCGCTGAATGATTTTAACTCAAGCGGAAAGATTATTAATAGAAAGGCGCCGAGATTCAATCCGGCGCCTTTCTAAATCTCAGTATTACCCAAACATTCAACAATCCGTAAAAGTCACCCCATACGAAAACAGGATTCTACTTATCACCATTACCTGTTCCCGGCATTGCCGCCCAAGTTTCATAAATTTTCCATCTTCTATCCGTCTCCTTCTGGGCATTCCTTAAGAGTTTGGATGCTACCTCGGGATTCGATTTCTTTAATGATTTGTATCTGTTTTCGTTATACATATAGTCCTCAAGCGGTATACTCGGGGCTTTTGAATCGAGTTGGAACGGGTTTTTCCCCTCGTCGATCAGATTCGGATTAAACCTGACCAATGGCCATAAACCCGATTTTACTGCCGCCTTCTGCTGATCGGGACCGTTAACCAGATTGTATCCCTGACCAATACAATGCGAATAAGCTATAATCAAAGAAGGTCCGTTATAGCTTTCAGCTTCCAGGAAGGCCTTTATAGTCTGACTTTCGTTTGACCCGATTGCCACTCTGGCAACATAAGCGCTGCCGTAGATCATTGCCATCATCGCCAAATCTTTCTTATATGTCGGTTTGCCTCCCGCGGCGAACTTGGCTATCGCTCCCATAGGGGTTGCCTTAGACATCTGCCCGCCGGTATTGGAATAGGTTTCTGTGTCAAGTACGAGTATGTTTACATCACGCTGCTGAGCTATTACATGGTCAAGTCCGCCGTATCCTATATCGTATGCCCAACCGTCGCCTCCCAGGATCCACACGCTTTTCTTTATCAACACATCGGCGAGTCCCAGAAGGTCCTTTCCTTCGGGAGATTTAATTCCCTCGAGTTTCTTTTTAAGCTCTTCAACATTTTTTCTCTGCTGAATTATACCCGACTCTGTCGACTGATCACAATTTTTGATCTTACTTACAAGTTGATCTCCGATTGAAGATGAAAGCTTATCTAAGAGCTCGGCGGCATATTCTTTCTGTTTGTCAAGGCCGAGGCGCATTCCGAAACCGAATTCCGCGTTATCCTCAAACAGCGAATTATTCCAGGCGGGGCCCTTGCCTTCTTTGTTGAACGTATATGGCGTGGCGGGCAGGTTGCCGCCGTATATTGAACTGCAGCCGGTAGCGTTTCCAATCAAAGCTCTGTCTCCGAACAGCTGTGTTAGCAGCTTAACATAAGGCGTTTCACCGCATCCCGCGCAGGCGCCTGAGAACTCAAATAACGGTTCAAGAAACTGCACTCCTCTTGTAGCTTTGTGATTTACATTCTCTCTGGAGATGTAGGGAATATCGAGGAAAAACTTCCAATTTTCCTTTTCCGCTTCCCTTATTGGAGACTGAAGCTCCATATTTATCGCCTTCTTGTCAGGGTTGGACTTGTTCTTGGCGGGACAACCCTTAACACACTGACCGCAGTTTACGCAGTCCTCAGGAGCAACCTGGACTGTATATTTCATACCTTTATATTCTTTCGCCTTCGCGTCAATTGACTTAAACGCTGAAGGGGCGTTTGAAAGAATCTCGGGATCATAGACCTTGGCTCTGATAGCGGCATGGGGACAAACAAGAACACATTTTCCACATTGAATGCAAGTTTCCGGGTCCCACACAGGTATCTCAAGCGCTATATTTCTCTTCTCCCACTTAGTAGTGCCGCTTGGAAAGGTTCCGTCAGGTTCAAACACGCTTGAAGGCAGGTCATCTCCTTCTTTGGCAATCATCTTCGCGGTAACATTCTGTACATACTCGGGAGCTTCTTCAGGTACTGTGGGAATCATTTCCCGACTGCCGGTCGCTTTTTCCGGAACTTTAATCTCTTTGAGATTCTCAGGAGCACTGTCTACGGCGGCATAATTCATCTTAACGATTTCTTCACCCTTACTTCCGTATGTCTTTTTGATAAATTTTTTGATCAGCTTCATTGCTTCATCCGAGGGAATAACATCACTGAGCGCGAAGAAACAAGCCTGCATAATCGTGTTGATCCTCGGACCGAGACCGATCTTCTTGGCAATTTTGTAGGCGTCAATGACATAGAATTTGAGCTTCTTGTCAATTATTGTCTGCTGTACTTCGCGCGGAAGTCTGTCCCATGTTTCATCTGTGGGATAGGGGCTGTTGAGGAGAAATGTGGCTCCTTCCCTTGCGATCTTAAGGACATCAAGCCTTTCGATAAAGGCAAACTGATGAAGACCCACAAAATCAGCTTTACTTATCAGATAAGGTGAATGTATCGGTTCAGGGCCGAATCTCAGGTGCGAGACTGTAAGCGATCCCGCTTTTCTCGAATCATATACGAAATACCCTTGAGCATAATTATCAGTCTGTTCTCCGATTATCTTGATCGAATTTTTATTGGCGCCTACGGTCCCATCCGATCCCAATCCATAAAACACGGCTTTTGTAAGCCCTTCATATTCAAGGCCGAATTCCTTGTCATATTCGATACTTGTATTTGTGACATCCTCATTAATTCCCACCGTAAAGTGTATCTTAGGTTTATCCTTCTTCATTTCATCAAAGACACCCTTAGCCATCGCGGGGGTAAATTCCTTTGAAGAGAGTCCGTATCTTCCCCCCGTAACCCCTGGAATCTTTTCGAAATGCTCAGGGGCGGCGCTTCCCTCTTCATGAAGAGCTGTTACGATATCTTCATAGAGAGGTTCGCCGAGACTTCCCGGTTCTTTTGTTCTGTCAAGAGCTGTGATAAGTTTAACGGTTGAGGGGAGCGCTTCGATAAAATGCCTGCCCGAAAACGGCCTGTATAGCCGCACTTTAAGAAGCCCTACCTTTTCACCTTTTTCCATCAAATGATTTACAACTTCATAGACAGGTTCTGCGCCTGAACCAATTACCGCGATTACTCGCTCGGCGTCAGGGGCTCCGTAATACTGGAATATCTTGTACTTTCTTCCCACAATATTTTCGAATTTCTCCATCGTTTTGATAACAATCCCGGGGCAGGCGTTATAAAATGGATTCACCGTCTCACGAGCCTGGAAAAATGTGTCCGGGTTCTGAGCCGTCCCTCTAATAAATGGGTTGTCGGGTGAAAGAGCCCTTTCGCGATGAGCCCTTACGAGATCGTCATCGATCATGGCTCTTATATCTTCCTCTCCTAAGAGTTCAACCTTTGCTATTTCATGAGATGTTCTGAACCCTTCGAAGAAATGCAGAAAAGGAACTCTAGACTCGAGTGAAGCTGCTTGAGCAATCAGAGCCATATCCATAGTTTCCTGTACAGAATTAGATGCCAGAAGCGCGAAACCCGTCGACCTTGTGGCCATAACATCACTGTGATCTCCGAATATCGAAAGGGCGTGTGTAGCAACGGTCCTCGCCGAAACATTAAAAACGGTAGATGTCAATTCTCCGGCAATCTTGAACATATTGGGAATCATCAGAAGGAGGCCTTGAGAAGCAGTGAAAGTTGTCGTAAGAGCTCCTCGTTGAAGAGCGCCGTGCACCGCCCCCGACGCTCCACCCTCACTCTGCATCTCGGTTACCTGGGGTATAGATCCCCAAATATTCTTCTTACCCTCGGATGACCACTTATCAGCAAGTTCCCCCATTGGCGAAGACGGAGTAATAGGATATATGGCAATTACTTCATTTATTTTATGCGCTGAATATGTGGTGGCTTCGTTTCCGTCGATCGTAACTTTCTTCTTTTTCATAAGAACCCTCGCGTTGTTAATAAATAAAAATATCTTAAGTGATTAAATTACTTACAGTAGATTTAACAATCCTTCCGATCAAATCCTACATGAAAAGGATAATAATTATTTTTCGCATGTCGAGGAAAAAATTATCTTTAATCGGGGATTTATCTGTTTGTTCGGCAAAAATGGATTCAACAACTATCCAATCTTTCCCTTTGTATATTCTACCAGCCCTCCCGCTTCGAATATTTCGAGAGCTTTCCCGCTAAGGGGTGAAAAGTTGAAAACCTTTTCTCCGAAGGCAATCTTTCCGTCCAGCGGGCTTAAAGAAATTTCACTCTTTTCAAGCTCTTTGGAATGATCTCTCGCATATCTGGAAGCATCGGGGCATTCAATAGGATAAAGAGCTTGATTAATTGCATTTCTATAATAGATCCTCGCGAATGAAGCTGCTATCACGGCTTTCACACCGGCGTATTTGAGGCAGGTTACGGCTTGTTCCCTTGACGAACCGCAACCGAAGTTGCCGCCGGCGACAATCATGTCACCTTCGCGAACATTCTCGGCAAAGTCCGGATCAAAATCCTCGAGGGCGTGGCTGGCCATTTCCTCTTCAGAGAAGAGTTCATAAGTATACTTACCGGGATATATCACATCGGTGTTTATATCATCGTCATCGAGTATCCATATACGTCCCTCTAACTTCATATCTACCTCCCCTTATTTTCATTCTCGCTCAAACGGTTGACAACCTGGAAATGGCAAAAATCATAATCATATATCGCTTAAAAGCGGGTTCTATCTTAAAAATAAGATACTATCCTTCCCTCAAGAGCCGAAGCCGCGACAGTGGCAGGGCTGGCAAGATATACTCCAGTATCATCTTTGCAACCCATTCTCCCCTTGAAATTTCTGTTGGCAGTTGAAACACAATTCTCTCCCGGCGCGAGAATTCCACCATACGCCCCAAGGCATGGACCGCAAGCAGGAACGGCCAGCTGGGCGCCTGACTCGATGAGAACGCTGATTATCCCCTCATCTAAAGCTTCCTTTAGCACTTTCCTTGAAGCCGGATAAACAAGCAGCCTCACACCAGGGGAAATCCTTTTCCCCCTTAGAACGTCCGCGGCCTGTCTTAGATCTTCAAGCCTGCCGTTTGTACATGTTCCAAGAAGTGCAACGTCAATCTTTGTCCGATCAAGTTCCGAGACGGGAACCACGTTGTCTACCTTGTGGGGTCTTGCAACCTGAGGGGTTATCTTCGAACAGTCTATATCCAGCACTTTCTCGTACACAGCGTCATCATCCGGGAAAAGGGGCGAATACTCTTCGTCTGTAACCCTTTCCAGCCAGTCCTCCGTTATTGAATCGTATGGAACCATCGCGGCTTTCGCTCCCATCTCAGCAGCCATATTACAGAGAGTCATCCTTCCGCTCATATCCATCTTTTCGGCTACAGAACCGTGAAATTCAACAGCTCTATAAGTAGCGCCGTCAGCGGTAACTCTGCCTATTATATATAGAATAATATCCTTTGGTGTCACTCCCTCTCTGACCTTGCCATTAAGCTCTAATTTTAAAGTAGGTGGAACCTTCAGCCACGTCTCTCCAAGCGCCCATACACTGGCTGTTTCAGTTCTTCCTATAGGTATTCCGGCTGCTCCGAAAGCCCCATGCGTGGTAGTATGAGAATCCGAACCGAAGATTACTACACCGGGAAGTACATGTCCAAATTCAGGAAGCACCTGATGGCAGATTCCCGTCCCCCCCTCATAAAAATAGCGTATCCCCTGCTCTCTTACAAAATCTCTTATCATAGTATGGCTTTTAGCTTTCTTTGCGTCCGGCGGGGGTACCGCGTGATCAAGGGCGATAAATATCCCGTCTTGATCCCAGACTTTTTTGCCGCCGAGTTTCTTGAATATTCCAAGTATCGCCGCTGAATTATCATGGGAAAGAATTCTATGCGGCCGGGCAAAGAGTATATCTCCGACTGATGCCGATTCTTTGCCTGAAGATCGAGCCAGAATTTTTTCGATCATTGTTGACCCCATATTAGTCATCTCCTTTTAAATAGCCGAATAGCCCTCCCGATCTGTAAATGTCAAGCTGTACTGAAGGAGGAGAAGCTGCCTGAATAACTTCACCGTTGGAACGAGTGATTTTTCCTTTCGAAAAATCAACTTCGATTTGCTCTCCATCTTCTATACCTGACTCTTTCAAACCTGAAGCCTCGAGAAATGGAAAGCCGGAATTAATAATATTCCTTTTGTAGATAGCTCCCGTGGATTGTGTGATCACCATGGAAACACCCAATGAAATAAAACAATCAACAGCCTGCTGCCTCGATGAACCGGACCCGAAATTAGAGCCGGCGATTATAATATCCCCACTCTTTACTGTGGACGCGAAATCGCCGTATCCCTCGAGCGTTTCAAAAGTGTGCTGTCCCATTTTGTCAATCTCAGTAATAGAGAGGTATTTGTTGTGAAAAATCATATCAGTATCAATATCATCCATCAGAGAGCCGTCCGGAGTTGTAATCAATCTCGCTCTTCCTGTTATTACATCGCCTGAAAAGGATCCTTTATCAACTCCGGCAGCAGACTCTTTGGGAAGAACAGGACTTGAGCTGTCAGTTACTTTGCTTTCATCGCGCCATGAGATAAAAGACAAATCAGGGTAGCCGGTAAATTCTTCATCCGGAATGAAATCAATAAGCTTGGGGGCTAAATCGACCGGCGAAGAAATCTCTCCGGCTATAACAGATGCCGCGGCAGTAGAAGGACTTACAAGATATGTCTCCCCTTTTCCCTGCTTGCCAGCAAAATTCCGATTGGAAGTGCTAAGCTGTATCTCTCCCTCTCCAATCATACCGATCTGACCCGACGCGCAGCCTCCACAACCGGGATTGCTTATAAGAGCACCGGCTTCGATGAATATTTCAATAATTCCTTCTTTCAGCATTCTAAGATATACTTCATTAGTGGCTGGAACTACTTTAAGACTAACTCCTTCTTTTATTCTTTTACCTTTCAGTATCGAAGCGGCGTGAACCATATCCTCAAATCTGCCGTTCGTGCATGATGCCAGGACCGCTGTGTCTATCCTGGTTCCTTTGATTTCAGAGACTTTTTTGACATTTGAAGGACTAAAGGGGCAAGCTGCCATTGGTTCGACCTTTCCAAGATCAATCTTCAATGTTCTGCCGTACTGAGCCTCTTCGTCGGGACTAATATCCTCGGTAAGCTCTGTTCCCGAGCGGGAAGCTATGTAGTTTTTAATGCTACTGCTGAGAGGTATCATTGCCGCGACAGCTCCCATCTCAGTAGCCATAGAGGCCAATGTTATCCTGCCGGCAAGACTAAGCTCCCGGGCGCCCTTACCCGAAAACTCTATGACTTTACCGAGAGCTCCTGATGAACCAAGCTGCTGAATCACGGTAAGAACAATATCTTTTGCTGTTACGGGATATTCTATCGTGCCTTCCAGTATAACCCTCATCGAAGCGGGAACTTCGAACCAGTTCTGACCTTGAGCCCAGATATAGGATATATCACGATCTCCCATACCCTGCCCAAAACATCCTACAGCTCCCATGATATTGAGGTGACTATCTGTTCCAACAAATATCTCCCCGGGTTTTACAAGTCCTCTTTCAATTGCCACGTGAGAACCAATACCAGCCGCTACATCGAAAACCCTGATCCCCGTTTCTTTCGCGAAATCCCTGCATATCTGCTGATTTTCAGCGTAGCCGATGTCTTTCGCGGGAACATTACAGTCAAAGGTGAAAAATGTCTTGCTACGATCATTTACAAAGGGAGGGTTGTAATATTTCTTAAGATTATGAACAACGCTCGCTCCGCCGAAATCCCTCGCGGTTCTCTTGTCAATATCTATCCAGACAACATCCCCGGCCTTTACTTCCCTGCCGGAATGAGCTGAAAGAATCTTTTCTATTATTGTACCGGCGATTTTGACCACCTCCAATCGATATCGAGTTCACTATTACATTCTACTACTTAACAGGAAGTTTTATGAACCCTTCATTCTGAAGACATTCGAAAGATTCGCGGGCATTCCTGATGACTCTTGACGCCTTATCATAAATTTCCTGTTTTGTAAGATCCAAACGGGCTACGCCCTGTTCTATCGCTTTACTCCCCACTGCCGCCGCTTCCCGGGGGAAAACTTCCCATTCATCCATTGTCGGAATAAGATAATCCTCATTCATGCCCTTATCCTCAGCGCACTTTGCCAGTTCTCGAGCGGCTGCAATGCACATCTCGTCTGTTATTGTTTTAGCCATCACATCGAGAGTCCCCCTGAAAATCCCCGGAAACCCCAGTGAATTATTAACCTGATTTGAGAAATCGCTTCTTCCCGTAGCTACAACTCTCGCGCCGGCTTCCTTGGCATCCCAAGGCCAGATTTCAGGAATAGGATTCGCGCAGGCAAAAACAATCGCGTCATCGGCCATAGAGGCAATCCATTCCTTCTTGATCGTATTCGGACCAACCTTTGACAGCGCGATAACTACATCGGAATCCTGCATCGCTTCCGGAATCCCCCCCGTCTTTCCCTCACTATTTGTCTTCTGCGCTAATTCCCATTTCTCTTTGTACTTATCCCTAAGCTCCTCTTCCCTGCTTTCATGAAGGATGCCTTTACTGTCGCACATGACTATATTCCCGGGAGTAACTCCCGCGACTATAATCATCCTGGCGATACAGATATTAGCTGAGCCTGCGCCTACCATTGCCACTTTAACTCTGGAAATATCCTTGCCGACTATCTTCAGGGCGTTTATCAAACCCGCGACTGTTACAGCGGCCGTTCCCTGCTGATCATCATGCCAAACGGGTATTTCACATTCCTCCCTTAATGTATCGAGGATTTTGAAACATTTAGGCTGTGAGATATCTTCAAGATTGATTCCACCGTATGTTGGCTGAAGTAGTTTAACAATTTCTATAAGCTTATCAGGATCCTTAGTATCCAGGCAAATTGGAACAGCATCAACTCCGCCCAGATATTTGAACAGAAGAGCTTTACCTTCCATAACGGGCATAGCCCCGGCGGGACCAATATCGCCTAGTCCAAGCACTCTCGTGCCGTCGGAGACCACTGCTATCATATTCGCCTTATTAGTGTGCTGAAATACTTTCTCGGGATTGTCCCTTATGTCAATACACGGTTTCGCGACGCCCGGAGTATACCATATAGCAAAATCATCAATGCTGCGAATACAGCACTTAGGCATTACTCCGATTTTTCCCTTATAAAAAGGATGAAGTTTCATGGCATCTTCACCCGGTTTTTTTGCTTTTTCAAGAAGCTCTTCTTTAGTAACCTTCTCCGCCATTGATTAACCCCCCAAGACTTTCATTAATAAACAATTCTAATAATCAACTATTTGATTCACGCGCACAGGGGAAGTATACATAAAACAGCTGCAGCTGTCAGCAATCTTTTTGTTTTACCCTTAATTTTACCCTGTTTTCGTACGATCGGTGATTGATATCGCGAGATTCCAGGTGGAAGACGAAAGGGTATAATTTTTTTATTTGCATCAGGAAATCAAAAAGACCGAGAGGGCAATATGTACGGATGGTGATTTGGAGCTGGTGACCGGAGTTGAACCGGTGACCTACGCATTACGAATGCGTTGCTCTACCTGCTGAGCTACACCAGCTCCATAATAGTTAAGGCTAAAGGAGCTTCCCATAGTAATTCAATATATTAGCTTGTCTTCTCTTTTCAAGGAGATTTTTTCCTGTTTACTTTCCGGCAATAAACTAAATGGATGGTCCAGAATACCATTTAAGTCAAAATCGTTCTTACTTAAGAGTTTCGGACCGTTTTGAATGGAAATCACGATAAAAGGAGAGAGAATCGAAAATTTCCTGATCGATCTGGGGCTTTCCTCTGATTATTAGAGAAGCGATATTCCTGGCTACCCCCGGCCCGAGCATAAATCCCTGTCCACACATTCCAACCGCCAGATAAAACCCTGTCACCTCCCTTACACGGTCGAGAATAATTATTCCGTCGGGAGTCATTGGGTAAAGACCTCTCCACACTCGCCGCACCAGAGTATTTTTAAGTCTCGGAAGGAGAGATATCAATCTTCGCGAAACAACGGGCATGAACTCAGAGGTTGAAGATCTGTTCTCGCCCGTAAAGGACTCGGCCGGAGTGTAACAGAATATAATCTGCCCCAGATCGTTCTGCCCAAAGTAGAAATTAGCCGTCTTTCCGTCTTTACCGGGCCTTATATCCACAACTAGTGGTTTCAAAAACTGCACAACTGGAGAAGTTATACCCGCTTCGTGACTTTCCGGGACAACGGGGATATCTATACCCGCCATGCGGCCGATTTCCTTTGCCCCTGAGCCCGCGGCATTTACTACAACTGGTGAATAATATTTTCCCTTATTCGTTCTTACTCCCTCTATTCTGCCGCTGCCTATAATCAAATCCGTTACTTTTTCGTTGAACCTGAATTCCGCTCCTCTCTTCCTGCTCTCCTTCCAAAAAGCGGCTGACGCGATAAGCGGAGATATCTGTCCATCTCCCGGAGAGTATGTTCCACCGCGCAGACCCCCGGTATTAATACCGGGAATCAGTCTTTCAACTTCATCAGGGACAACCCAGTCTATCTCCAGTCCGTAACTTTTCTGAACAGGGAGAAGTTCCTTCAAAACTTTTTCGTCTTTCTCCCTGTATACTGGATAACAATACCCCCCGCCCTTCCAGCCAATATCGGTTCCATATATCTTACGCCAATTCGTAAAAAGTTCTATACTCTGAAGACAGAGTGATATTTTAGCGGGGTCGGAATGAGTCGCCCTAACACCTCCTATAGCCGCTTTATTTTGTCCCTGACCCGGTGAATGTTCACTGTCGACAACCAGCACCCTAAGGTCTTCGAGGCTTAGAAAATAAGCCGTTGGACATCCAACGCTTCCCGCGCCAATAATTATAGCATCAAAGTTATTCCGCGTCATTCTCCTCACCATCTTTAGTTCCGGCAAAAGTGGAAAGCGGAATTTCTGCTACAAAGGGCCTGTCTGTAGGAGGTGTTACCTCTGAAAGTTCAACGCCGCATTCTCTAAATAATCTTAAAATAAGATCGGTACACGTCTTCCCCCCGCATGATCCCATACCGGTTCGCAGGGTCGCTTTTAGAACATTCATATCCCTTACACCGCTTAATATCTCTTTCTTTATTTCGCCGGCTGTTACGCGTTCACATCTGCACACGATAGTATCATCGTCTGTATATTCCATTTCCTTTTCCTCGGGGATGACTTCTTCAGGCTCCTGGATCCTTATACCGGCAACGTCGAGTGCTGTTTTATCGGGTACTTCCAGTGTAACAAGCAGGCGCCTTTTATCGTCAGGGGACCTCCTGAACTTCACTATCTCGGCTTTACCCAGCGGGGCCCCTTTCATCCCCACACTCATAACCTTTTTCCCCTCAGCAAGCAGTTCCTCTTCAAGTTCAAATGGAATTACAACGTGAGATTTACCCCTTTTCTCAGAGGGTCGAATCAGAGTAATGGCAAGCGCGGGACAAGAGGAAACGCATTTCATGCATCCTATGCAATTACCGTCGAAAACGGGCAGCCCCATAATTGAATCACCCCTTAGACTAATAGAATGTACGGGGCATGAATGTACACAGGGGTCGCATGGAATTTCCTCGACGCATCGAATAATCGGATAGGTATCTATAGTACATTCTTCAGGTTTAAAATCTATCGTCTCTCCCGGTTCACTGCGCAGTACCCTTTCTGTATCATTCCACTCCTTAGGGATAGTTGTACTATTGCCGAGAAAGCGAGCTACTTTTCTGCCGGTTATTTTGCCGCTAAATATTGCCGCGGAAGCTTCGGATATATCCTCGGAATCTCCACACGTAAAAACTTCAATACCAAACTCTTTCAGTTTCAGATATAATTCATTAACGGGCGACAGGCCCACGGCAATCAGAAGAGTGTCAACTTCATAAGTCCTGAAAGTACCCCGCAGGGGATTAAAATTACTGTCTATCCCGGCGACGGTAATCCTCTCGAGCTGCTCTGAGCCTTCAGCTTCGACTACAGTATGGGACGTAAATACAGGAACACCAAGCCTGAGTAATTTATCGAGGTGTACCTTGTACCCTCCGCAGCTTTGAAGCGCCTCGGCGAGTCCAACAACTTTAATCCCGGCCTGAATCGCGTGATATCCGGCGATGAGTCCAACATTGCCTCCACCTACTATGAAAAGCCTTTCTGTTGGACGAATCAAATCGCGGTTCAGCAAAGTCTGAAAAGCTCCGGCTCCATAGATTCCGGGCAGGTCACAGCCGGGGAACGCGAGACTTTTCTCTCTAGCGCCGCATGAAACTACCGCTGCTTTCGGAGATACCAGAATATAACGTCCATCTTTATACAAACCGACGACTTTATCGTCAAACGCTCCAACCGCAATTGTGGAGTTAAATACCTTAACATTATTATACTTTTCCAATTCTCCGGTGATTTTCTCAGCGATATCGATTCCCCTCTCGCCGGCATAGCAATCCTCAGTTGAACCAAAAAACGGATGAGTCTGCAGGGTAAGTTTACCGCCAAGTTCTTTCTTGTCATCTACGATAAGAACATCCGCCCCCAGCTTTCCAAGTTCAATAGCGGCATTTATACCGGCAGGGCCGCCTCCTATGATCAAAACTTCCGTTTCGATCATTTCCGTTTCCCGGAAGCTGGCTGCCGCATCATCCTCAGGTAAAGGGGGAACCCCCTCACAACTCGTAACTCTCATGCCGGGGCGAGCAACGGTCATACACGATTTTAAGGGAACACCATCGACAAGAACCGTACACTGACTGCACTGTCCGTTAGCACAAAAGATGCCCTGAGGCGCTCCGTCAACACTGTGATGCCCGAATACCCTAATACCGTTCGCGAACAGGGCTGAAGAGAGCATCTCACCCTTCAGGGCAAAGATACGCTGACCATTATAAGTAAATGGTATCTCTTCACTTTCTTTGACGCTCAAAATGGGATGAGACTTTAATCTGAAAAGTCGGCGATCTATCAAAACTTCTGATTAACTCCTCTATGATTATTGCGCAATTATTAATAATGCCTGATTTTTCTCTACGGAATTTCCTGGAGGAATCCTGATTGATTTTACAATTCCTTTTACATTGGAAGTTACACTATTTCGCATTTTCATGGCTTCAAGAGTCAAAAGAAGGTCTCCTACATCTACTTTATCCCCTTCTTTTACGTTATATTCGAGTATCATTCCAGGCATCGGCGCTGTCAGGACAAACTCTCCTCTTTCTGAACCTGCCGAGTTTTCCTCAGACTCAGCCTTTTTCTTTTCTGACCCCTTCTTCTTATCCTTCTTAATAATAGGTTCAGTTCCCCCTGTACCTTTGAATTTAACTTTTCCGCCTACTTCTTCAACTTCAACATTAAAGTATTCTTCGCCTACGAACACATTGAAACTTCTTGTATCTTTCCCTTTTAACTCTCTTTTCGAGGAACTATTTATATTATAATCACCGCTCTTTACGCGCTCGACTAGTTCTTCTTCTTCTATTACCTCCTGGATTGTTTTAGGTTTTACTTCCTTCGGAGGATCCTCCAGCCCATATTTCCACCGCAGGAATCTTAACCCCGCGGTAGGGTACAAAGCACATATCAGTACATCACGCGTATCTTTGGCGATTCCCTTGCTGATTTCCGAGGCTTTACCCAATTCCGGTTCGATAATATCCGCGGCCCTGCAGGTTATCGGTTTTTCACCCTTGGGATATCCCTTCAAGGCTTTCTTGCGAATCTTTTCATCCATAGGCAAAGGTGGCCTGCCGTATAAACCATAAGCGTAATCTTTTACCTGCCCTGTGATCATCTTGTAACGTCCGAATAACACATTCTGCACCGCCTGAATCCCGACAATCTGACTTGTAGGGGTGACGAGAGGAGGACAACCCAGCTCCATCCTTGTAACCGGCAGCTCACGGTAAACATCCTCTATCCTGTCAAGTGCTTCGGCCTGTTTAAGCTGGCTGACAAGATTTGTAAGCATTCCTCCTGGAATCTGATGCTTGATTACACCCGTATCTATTACGGACATGCGGGTTGTATTTAGATAATCCCGATACTTTGGAACTACCTCTTCAAGGTATGAGCCGAGTTTGAACAATTTTTGAAGGTCCAACCCGGGATCCATGTCAGTTCCTCTCAAGGCGGCGATCATGGATTCCACTGAAGGCTGTGAAGTCCTTAGAGCAAACGGCGCGAGAGTACAGTCAACAACATCCACGCCGGCTTCGATTGCCTTCATATAGGTCATCGACGCCATTCCGCTTGTATAATGACAATGAAGTTGCAGAGGAATATCTATAGTATCTTTTAATGCGGAAACAAGATCATAAGCATCGTAAGGGTTTAGAAGACCCGCCATATCTTTTATGCAAAGTGAATCAGCGCCGAGCTCTTCAATTGCTCTGGCTTTTTCCATATAGTAATTCATATTAAAAACTTCGCCGCCGAGACGCTCTTCAGTAAGTGAATAAGATATAGTTCCCTGAATATGTTTGCCGCTCCTCTTTATGGCTTTGAAACAAGTTTCAAAGTTACGTTCGTCATTGAGAGCATCAAAAACACGAAATATATCGATGCCGGCTTTAGCGGCTTCTTCCACAAACTTTACCACAACATCATCCGCGTAATTACGGTATCCGACGAGATTCTGTCCCCTGAGAAGCATCTGAAGAGGAGTTTTCGTAATCTTCTTCTTTATATCCGCGAGTCGCTGCCAGGGATCTTCATTTAAAAAACGTATCGCCACATCAAATGTCGCCCCTCCCCAAACCTCCATAGAATGAAAACCAATTTCATCCATTTCCCGGGCAATAGGCAGCATATCTTCGGTTCTAAAACGAGTTGCCAGAGTAGACTGATGTCCATCCCTGAACGTAGTATCAGTTATTCCGACTTTTCTCTTTAAATTATTTCTGTTGTTATCATCTGACATAAGTTCTCATTTTCATCAATATTAATAGATCATGACACACACCGTTAAAGGAAAGAATACCCGCGGAAAGCAACTCTGGAAGAATTCCCTCCACGGGGAATATTAAATCGATCCGTTATCTCTCGGCGCCCCCGCATCCTCCACTCACTCAAAACCCGATCAGGATAACCCTGACCCATTCTCTCCTCAGTCTCCATATAAGCTCTGACGGCGGAAATTACGGCGACTTTTAATTTATCGACCATTTCTTCTCCTTTATAATACAGACACCAGAGATAAAAATAAATCAGCTGTTTCCCTACTGTCAACATTAATCCACTAAACACATTCCGCGATACAGCGAAATAAACAAACAAAATGTCAGTTAGAATAACTATTATATAGTGTTCTTAAAGGAATTATAAGGATTGAGAATATTTATTTAAAATGTAAAATGGTGGGAAGGGGCGGAATCGAACCGCCGACACACGGATTTTCAATCCGTTGCTCTACCGACTGAGCTACCTTCCCACGTGAGGAAATCTTAAATAATTTTTAACGATTGTCAACACTTTCTTGATAATCAAGGGGTAAAAGTTTTTTCTGATACGGATGAAGCTTCAACATCAAGCATTTTCTTGCCATCTATATATTCCTTGAGGGTTGGTTTTACTATTTTGCCAAGTTTATATGTTATTTGTTGAATTCTATATATTTGTTTTTCAATACTCTTTAGTCTTTTTGAATTTGCCGGATCAATATCATTATTCTCCATGAGAATCAATTGAATATTCCCCAGTATAGAACATAGAGGATTATTGATTTCATGTTTTACACTGACAGCGGTTTCTGTTATTGCTGTGAATCTCTCAGCTTCCAATAGTCCTATTTGCATATCTTTTACTTCTCTCATATCCACCGCGGTCAGCAGGTACCCCTCAATTTCGCCGCACTCATCTTTCATGGAAGAAATTCTCAGTCTGACGGGAACCTCTTTTTCACATCTGTTTATAAACCTTGTCGGATATCCCATCAGTGGAATCAATTTCCCGTCTCTTATGTTGCTAAATACCTTTTTTAATCTATTCCACTTCATAATCGAGCTGATTCTTCGCCCATAGAGAAAACTGTTTGGATAACCGACCAATTCATTCGCTGCCCGGTTGATCATTGTTATTCTTAAAGTCCTGCTCAGATAGATCATCGCCACGGGAGAACTTTCGAATAGCCTTTCAGTAAAATATAATTTATCTGCTTTATCTTTCATGGAATTCCCTGTTATTAACCGGCATTCACACCATAAGGATGGCTTACACTCCTGAAATCCGGGATTTCTCCCCGGTATGATAATCTATTCTCTCCACTAGATCTTCCAGTTCAAAGGGTTTGTACATATATTCGTCCGCTTTTGACCAGGTAGCGAGGAAATCTTCCCTTTCGGCACTATTAACCCTTCTGGCCGTAAGCACAACAATCTTGAAAGGATTTATCTTTCCTTCATCCATTTCATCTTTGAGTATCCTTGAAACCTCATATCCGTTCTTTCCGGGCAACATAATATCCAGAAGCATAAGATCGAATTTTCTCCTTCTGGCTTTCCTCAAAGCGTGCAGTCCATCAAAGACGGCATCAACTTCGAATCCTCTGAGTTCCAAACTGTACTTTAGAGTTTCAACAATATCTTCATCATCCTCTACAATTAATATTTTATTCGCCCGCATAATTAACTCCTTTTCTAAACCGGTATCTCTTGAAGATTTTCCAGTTTCTCCTTTGCACTCATTATCAATTCTCTAGTATTACCTCCTTCATGAAAACTTATCCCCCATCCAATTCTAACACGTTCTTCCCAGTTACAATTGGCATATCCTGATCCATTTTTATTACCAGAAAACAACTCTTTAGGGTCTGACAGATATATTCTTTCTGACGCGAGAACAAACGCGCACCTTTCCCACAAAGGCCAAGTAAATATATCCGCGTTCAATCCCTTCGTCTCATCCGGATACACAGAAGGATATTTGTTCCACATGCCTATTAGATCAAACCAGCATTTTGTATCCTTCTTCGTCAAAATGTATAAGATCGGAGTATCTCCCTTCTTTATCATTTCTCTTATCATATTATCTATACTGAAGACCGTTTTCATAACAGTTCTCGATTTCAAGTCAGCCGGAAGATAGACATGAGATGAGCTCCCCCCGTTATCGTTATTGCCAATCCTTAATATCCCGCCGTGTAATCTGGCTAAAGTGCCGGATATATAAAGCCCCAATCCGATTGTTCTCCTTTTACGCTCTAAATAATCTACAGCCATGCTGTTCACATTCTTAATCACATCAGGAGGAAATCCTCTGCCGCTGTCTTTAACACATACATCTATAATTTGAGGGCTGGAAATGTACTCCCACGGAAGAGCTGAAATCAAGGTATCGGAAGGAGGGGATACGGGCAAGACTGAAAGCTCAATTTTGCCTCCGGCAGGCACATTCTTACAACTGTTTGAGAGTAAATTTTGAATGATCTGCTCCATTTTGTGCAGGTCTACTTCAATATCAGAAACATTATCGTCAATATTTATGCTTAGAGTTATCCCTTTTTTATCTAGAGGACCTTTAAAGATATGGGTAGCAGATTCAATAAATGAACGCGCCTTGGCTCTCTCGATCTTTAACGAGTTGGCTTTGATCCCTTCTGAGAATACATCAACTAAACCGTCGACAATAAGGTTCAACCTGTCGGCCGTACGCAGAGCAGTCTCGAAGAATTTTTCCCTTGAAACATTAACACTCTTCCCTGTCAGCTCCCTGGATGATACGGATTCCTCCTGAGACAGTATTTTCAGAGAATTTTTGAGGGCGGAGATTGGTGTTCTTATTTCATGTGCTATAATTGATAGCATTTTTTTATCGAAATTACTTTCTTTCTCCGCGTAATCTATCATTAGAATTGAATCGAACTCTCTTGAAATACCTTTAATAGAAATCCAGTTCACAATAAGAACTTCTTTATCTGATTTTGCCGATACTATTTTTCTGTCGTTTATTCTGTCTCTGAAAATTTTTAATTCATCACACAAATCCTGGAAATTGTACCCTGTTAATCTGTAAATATCCGCTACTGATCTATAATCGGCATCACCCATTTTAAGAATTTTACGGAATTTGGGATTGTTATAAGAAATATCGCCGTTTTCGGAAACAAGCGCCGTCCCAAAGGGCAAAATATTAATAATGTCCTTCAAACTCTCTGCTTCGCCTCCGCCACTATATAATACCGTTTCTGTATTACACCTGGTTCCCCCCATATCTTTGAAATATGATATATCATTTGCTGTAAAAGCCCTTTTTCTGAAACTTCCGAAGAAAACGATTCCCCTTATCGATGAATCGCGCGTTACAGGCGCAAGAAAATAGCTCTTAATCGAAGTTTTACCTACAAGATACTTTATATTACTTCTTACGGTTCTGTAATATACTTTCTCCGAATATTCCGAGGAATCCCTGCCTGAATCGGCAACTTTGGCGAAGGCGCTTACGACTTTATTAGTAATATCTGGAACTTCCGAATTTAGTTCTTTCCCATCCAGCATAATATGCACATTTCTGCCGGCATCTTCTGAACAAAAAGCACAATATTCGGCACCTGAAAGATCCATCATTCTCATTAATGTTGAACGCATTATACTACTGTCTTTCAACCCCCTAAAAAGCCTCCGCCTGAGAAAGTCACTTTCATTCTTGATGATATTCCGACTGGATGGTAATATAAACTGAACTACTAAAAGGGATAAAATCTCCGATAGAAGTTTGTTTTTTCTATCATTAAATTGAGTTGAATCAAGATCGCTGATCAACATTGAAAAATGACCAAAACATTCATTTTCATGATAAAGTGGGATATTTACAGCCCCGATAGAAGTCATCTTATTTTTATTAGAATGCTTTTTGTTGATAACTTCCAATCTGTAATTATCCTGTTTTTCCAGCCGGAGAATTGGACGAATATCACTCTCATCAATACCTGATATCGCGTTAGAAAGGTAGATTACATTCTTAGAAGGGATATCAATAGCGCAGGCGTAAATTCCGCGGTAGTGATCCTTGAATTCTGAATCAAGAATAGATAAAAGGGAATCTATCGTTTTTGGAGATAACCTTCTTATCCTCTCTAGAATATGTGTATACAAATCAAACATCATTACAGATTCCTGAAAAACCAATAAGGCTGGAAAAACAAATAATATATAGTTCTGCTTAATTGTTAAGGGCAATATACATGCCATTCATTGGGCGGCTATATATTTTCAAGGTAAAATCGCGTGAAACTGTAACTATTACGCATAGTATTGCTAATAAATCAATTAGCAAACTTACGCTACTATAATTGCGGGGATTACAATATTATAAATATCAATTATTTAAATCTTTTCCATTCACTGGCAAGATATCTTCCATTTTACTTATCCTATAAGGTAACTCATTTTTTGGTTATATCATTGTGAACTGACCGCTCCTCAAAAAAATAAGGGCTGATTAAAAAAAAAGAGTATGGCGGGATATTAGAATTATTTTTTAAAAGATAGTTACTTACGATATCCCTCTGAAAAATTCTTACGCCAGTTTGAGGCGTCCTCGATGATATTCTCAATTTCGGAGAATAATCTCTTCCAGCCCAGAACCGAATAAGCTCTCTCAGATGAGGCCACAAGGGAAACAGGATCACCCTTACGTCTCGCTCCAACTCTGTAGTTTACTCTCTTTCCCGTAACTTTCGACACCGCTTTGACTATTTCCAGGACTGAAACTCCCCTGCCGCCCCCAAGGTTAAGAGCTCCGGAATAGCCCTCGGAGAGTTTTTCCAGTCCAAGGACATGAGCTGTCGCTAAGTCCTTAACATGAATATAATCCCTGATGCAGGTTCCGTCCTCCGTGGGATAATCATCACCAAAAACAATCAGTTCCTCCCTCTTTCCCTCCACAACATCCAGAACCAGAGGGATCAGATGAGATTCCGGATTGTGATCCTCTCCGTGGAGTTCAGTCGCGCCTGCCGCATTAAAATAGCGTAAAGAAAGGGGTTTCAGTCCCCACGCCGAGGAGCAATCCTCAAGGAGTCTCTCTACAGCAAGCTTAGTATTACCATATGGATTTACGGGGTTAAGACCTGAGTCTTCAGTAATAGGAATTATTTCAGGCTCTCCATAAACAGCGGCCGTGGATGAAAAAAGAAAAAGGCGAACTCCAGCTCTCTTCATAGAATCAAGCAGGGATATTGCTCCACACACATTGTTCCCGTAGTACTTTAAGGGATTTGTCATGGATTCACCCACCCTGGAAAAGGCGGCAAAATGACATACAGCTTCAATGCCGTCAGCTAAAATATCTTCGAGCGATTCGGAGTCAAAGAGATTCAGCTCAAAAAATTCGGCCCTTTTGTCAACCGCGTCTCTATGCCCGGTAGACAAGTCATCAACAATTATAACCTGATGACCTTCGTCGAGCAGATATTCACTTACAACACTGCCTATATATCCAGCCCCGCCGGTTACAAGAATCCTCATTCAACTCCCCTTTCATTATTTCCCGAGATATTTTTTCAAATATTTACCGGTCTTCGACTTGTTTGATTTCATTATATCACTGGGTAACCCGGATGCCGTAACAAAACCTCCATTCTCACCGCCCCCGGGTCCAAGATCAATAATCCAGTCAGCCCATCTTATGACATCCATATTGTGTTCTATTACAACAAGTGTATGACCTGAATCAACCAGACTATCAAAAACCCTCAATAGATTCTCAATATCACTCATATGCAAACCTGTTGTGGGTTCATCCATAATGTAGAGATTTATCTCATCTTTTGATTCTGAAAGTTCCCTGGCAATCTTAATCCTCTGCGATTCACCTCCGGACAACGTGTTTGAGGGCTGTCCCAGCCTTAGATAACCCAATCCAACTTCGGATAATATCCATAGTTTCTCGCCAAGCTTCGGGATTTTATCAAAGAAAATTATTGCTTCATCAACTGTCAAATCCAATATCTCACTGATATTCTTTCCCTTATACATAATTTCAAGTGTATCTCTGTTGTATCGCTTACCGCCGCACTCCTCACAGGGAACAAAGATATCAGCCATAAAATGCATTTCAACTCTTCTATATCCCATTCCGCTACAGCGGGGACACCTTCCTTCCGGCTTATTGAAACTGAATCTTCCCGGTTCATACCCTCTCCTGACTGCTTTATCCTGCCTGGAAAACAGTTCTCTGATATAGGAAAAACCTTTTATGTATGTTACGGGATTCGAACGGGGAGTGCTGCCAACCGGCTTTTGATCAACAAGAACAGTATCATCGATTCTACCGTCTAATTTCCAATCACCGATATTAATATCAGAAAGCCGTTTATTTTTCATTACATTATATAAAACATCAACCACCAATGAGCTTTTCCCCGAACCTGAAATCCCGCTTACAACTACAAGATTGCCAAGGGGAATCTTAACTTCGATATCCTTCAAATTATGTTCTGAAACACCTCTCAGGGTTATAGCTCCGTTTCGTTCTCTGGGCTTCGATTCTTTCTTTATTCTCTTTACATTACCGAAAATATAATCAAGCGTTTTAGAACGAGGATACTTCTTGCCTTTAAGTAGTTCTATATATTCGCTGCATAAAACTTCGCCCCCCCGGCTGCCGGGTTCAGGTCCTAGATCAACAAGATAATCTGACGCGCGGATAATATCCGGATCATGCTCCACGACTATTACGGTATTACCCAATTTTTTAAGCTTTTTCATCACATTGATCAAACGCTTATTATCAGAGGCGTGAAGTCCCACGGAAGGTTCATCAAGGATATATACCGAGTCGACAAGATTAGCTCCCATTGAATTGGCCAAATTTATTCTCTGCGCTTCACCGCCCGAAAGGGTTCTGGAAAGTCTGTCCATCGTCAAATATCCCAGGCCGACATCTATCATAAACTCCAATCTTGAAATAAGTTCATTTATAAGATCTCTGGAAATGATCTTTTCCCTTTCTGAAAATTTCATTTTGTTAATAACGTTGATTATCTCTCCGGGAGTCATTCGAACAATATCACTTATTGAAAAGCCGGACAATTTCACGTACTCTGTTTCCTGTCTCAGCCTGGTTCCGCCGCAAGTGCGGCATACAGTAAAAGACATATACCTTCTTGTAAAGAATCTGTGCCCCTTTTTATAAGACTTTTCTCTCATTTTTTCCAGAAAAGGTATAACACCCGGATAGTCCCCTTTACCTTTGAAAATAAGATCCTTATGGCGCGGTTCAAGTTTGTAAAAAGGAATATCTACCGGTATTTCCTTTCTTTTACAGAATTCAATAAGTAACATGAAAAAATATTCGAATCTGTCTCTCGCCCAGGGATCAACAGCCCTCTCCATAATAGATTTATCAGGATCAGGTACGATCATTTTTTCAGAAAATTCCATACGGTTTCCATATCCCCTGCAATCCGGACAAGCTCCATATGGATTATTAAAAGAGAAAAATTGCGGGGTGGGTTTTTCAAAACTTCTACCGCATACTGAACACAAGGGATTACTGGAGAACTTCAATTTAGTGCCATTATCTGTATTTACCACCTCAACCAACCCTGAATGCTCGCGGTAAGCGAGTTCAACCGCTTCGACAATACGGCCCGAATTCTCTCGAACAGCCTTAATTCTGTCGATCAGGACAAATAGATCCTCCCCCTCATAACTTGCTGGATCTAAATCATCTATCCTCACACTGCCTCTGGAAGTGAACAATCTCGAAAAACCCCTGGAAATTAAATAACTTCTGTTTTTCCCCCAGGTATCCTTGTTGATATTTCCTTTCGGCATCAATATGTAGACCCTGCTCCCATTGAATCTCTTCAACACCTCGTCAGAGACATCACTCGGCGAATAGGATTTGACTTCTTCTCGGCAGTCGGGACATACAATCTTTCCAATTCTCGCAAAAAGCAGTCTGAGACAATCGTATATCTCTGTCGATGTTCCCACAGTCGACCGGGCACTTTTAACTGAGTTCTTTCTCCGAATAGCTATAGTCGGGCTTATCCCTTCCATGCTGTCGATATCAGGTTTTTCGAGTTTTTCTATAAACTGTCTCGCGTAAGTGGAAATTGACTCAATATATCTTCGCTGTCCCTCCGCGTATATAGTATCAAAAGCAAGGGAAGATTTCCCGGAACCGGAGACACCGGTAATAGATATAACCTTTCTTCTTGGTAAATTAAGGTTAATACTCTTTAGATTATTCTGTCTAGCGCCCTTTATTATTATCTTATCCATAAATATTCGAACCCGGTATCAAAAAACTATATCAAAAGAAAGGTGCAAAACCCCCGCTGATTAAACGAGGTAAGCTTAGATTATATCATTTATTGAAAAATTATTCAATTCCGGATATAATCTGGAAGTTGCAGTTTATAAAAGCTTCGTCGGACTTTTTCTTTGACAAATATCATATGAAAAAGAAAAAAAACACAATTTCTGATGAAATAAATAAACTTAGGGCAACCTTGAATGCTCTCAGAGAACCCGGCGGATGCCCCTGGGACAGAGAGCAATCCATTGATGACCTCACATCTTACCTTATCGATGAAGCTTATGAGCTTCAAAGCGCCGTAAAAAGTAAAATAGCAAGTAAAATAGAAGAGGAACTAGGGGATACTCTTTATATTTTGATTTTTATCCATCTACTACACAACCAGAACAGAGAAGTTTCGCTGTCAGAAATCATCCGCAGGGTCCACAAAAAAATAATCGATCGCCATCCCCACGTCTTTGGTTCATCCAGCGCGAATAACACAAGGGAGAGTCTCGCTCACTGGGAACGGGCAAAAAGAAAGGAAAGAAAAGGGAAATCACAGATGGATTCTCTGCCGGAACAACTTCCCCCCTTAAGAAGGGCGGCAGCTATTCAGCGGAAAGCGGCTAACATAGGCTTTGACTGGGTAAACTATGAAGGTGTCATAAACAAACTCTACGAAGAAATTGAAGAGCTTAAAACCGCTATAGAATCGGGCGAACAGGAAAAAATAACAGAAGAGCTGGGGGATATATTCTTCACTGTAACTAACCTGTCGGGCCGTCTTAACGTCGACCCCGAAATATCAATTAGAGAAGCCGCTGATAAATTTACGGCAAGGTTCAAAATTATGGAATCATTATCCATGGATATGGGAATTGAACTCTCAGACCTCGATATTGACCAACTCGAACATCTTTGGCAAAAGAGCAAAAAACTCATGTAATTAACAAGGTATATCTTAATCTCAAATCCGAACAAATCAAATTCAAGTTGGACGAAAGTTAAAAGGGCCGCGGTTAGAACAAACCGCGGCCCTGTGCAAATTCTTCGATTTTTAACAGGCAGAAGCTAATTCAATCTATGAAATTCTATCCGCCTGTTGGAAGCTCTTCCTTCGGCAGTTTCATTAGATTCTACCGGATCAGCTTCACCATACCCCTCAGTAACCAACCTGTCTGAAGCGAGACCTGAATTAAGCAAATATTCTTTCACGGAATTTGCGCGCTTTTCCGAAAGCTTTAGATTCGCCTCCCAACTTCCCACACTGTCCGTATAACCTCGAATTTCCACCTTCACTTCGGGATAGGCCTTCAAAGTCTTTACAACACGGTCGAGGACAGAATATGAATCCGGTGTTAATTTGGAAGATCCGCTCTCAAAATGTACACCCTTTAGAATGAACTTCTGCTTTATCGGTCTTTCATCCGGACAACCGTCTTCATCCTCATATCCATTGAATGTTTCCGGCGCGTTTGGACACTTGTCCTTATCATCAGGTATTCCATCGAGGTCATTATCGAGGTCGGGACAACCGTCTTCATCCTGATAACCATCGGGATCTTCTTTCTTCTCGGGACATTTATCTGAATCATCAGGAACACCGTCTCCATCAGTATCTTGAATTACATCCGGACAACCGTCGCTATCCTGGATGCCGTCGAAATCCTCAGGCTCATTAGGACATCTGTCATCGACATCCGCTATCCCGTCTCCATCATTATCAAGGTCGGGACAACCATCTTCATCTTCGAACCCGTCAAAGTCTTCTGCCAGATCGGGGCACTTATCAACTACATCCTTTATTCCGTCTCCATCATTATCAAGGTCGGGGCATCCATCCTCATCCTCAAAACCATCAACGTCCTCAGCTTCTTGGGGACATTTATCAAGTTTATCCTCGATGCCGTCCTTATCCGCGTCCTGCGGGATTACAAACCCGCCAAACGACAGAGCGGCATAAGCGAACCAGTCCGGCGGGTTCTTTACGGAAGGCGAATCCTCTGAGTTCAAATTGATCTCAATAGCCATTAAGAGCTCAACCCCGTCCGCTGAAGCCAAACTGAATCCGGGAGTTATCGTATATGTACTAGTATTTAGTGAATCACCAAAATCAGCATTTCTGAATTCATCCCATACAAATTCAGCAAAAATTCTTGATCTTTCCTTCAGTATAAATTCAACGCCAGTCCCCAAACGGAACATATCATTATAACTGCTTTCTTCACCATCTGGTGTAGCCGGATAAGCCGGCGGGTAAAAACCTTCTTGAAAAGGATTCAACGTAGTTAATATTCCAAAACCATTCTCATTCCTGTTTACATGATAACCTGTATTCAAATGTACTCTTGTAGGAACAAAATCAGTAATATCTGTTAAATCCAATGTGGCTAACCCCGTAATACTGTAATCAACTGCATCCGTTGAAAACATCCTGTCCTTTTCACCGGTAGGAAAACTCGCTGAAGTCAAAGCCCCCAGTTTTATACGCTCTGTAGGTAGAGGCAGACATAATTTCAGGTTAGCCCTTGTGTCTCCGAGCCCCCCGTAATACCAGGTATCATCTGGACTCTGCAATATCCAGTTTCTAACATCAATAGCGGCTGAAACCTCCATATACCTGCTTAAACCGAGAGTTACTCCCGCCCTGGAAATCATAAAATTGTAATCAACAGGATCTGATGAAAATTCTAAATCCGAACGTCTTGAATATGAGGTGCCAAGCGAGAATACGAGTTTACCGCTTCCTATTGTATTAGCTCCGTAAACCCTCAAGAGGCCGGCAGTGCCGTTCCATGAAGTATTACTACTCATTAGATCAACGGGTGTCATTATTACGGCGGCAATCATAAGTAAAACGACTAGTGATTTCATTTTTTCAACCCTCCTTTTCAAACATTCACCCTAAATACTAAATAAACGGGGGAAACCTATCTACGATTTAAATGTTTTCGTCTAAATCAATTTTTAACATTAATTATTCTTTGCTCTCCTTTTCTTCTTTTGATTCTGATTCTGATTTTGATTCTGATTCTTTTTCGGTTTTATTTTCGTCCTCTTCTTCATCCTCTTCAACGTCTTCAGCATTCTCGCTTTCGTCCTCTATGTCCTTTGTTTTCAAGGCTTCAACATAATTCATCTGCAATTCCATAATTATTCTATCAAGAAGCTGTTTTTCGTTTTCTTCCAAATTTCCTTCTGTTTTCATCTGTATCATCTCTAGCATATCTATCGTTATCTTGGCCTGTTGCAAATCTCCTTCCACTTCTCCGCTAATGGGATTAATTAATTTCCCCATCTGCTGCAAGGCGAGGCTTTGAAACATCGCGACAAGATGGTGAAATAAATATCCCTCTCTATTATGATCTTCACCTACATTTTCATTCATTGTCACGTCTCCTTTCTAAATCATCCCCTTGAACTTACTTATAAAACTATAGGTTTAATTAAATTTACCTGTCAACAAAAATATAGATTTGGAGTTTCCCCGATTTGTAAATTGGATTTATTTTTAAGCATTTCTTACGGCTTCCAGTAGATTGAATTTGTCAAAACCGCGGTCGATTTCTCGCCGGCCGAGAAAATCGCCGCTCTGAGCTTTCGGGCTCGCTCTTTCTGCGCCTTCGGGTCAGAAAGCCCTGCCCGCTCGCCTGGGCGAGGGTTTTTAAAAATTCAATCAGCCCCTTGCGAATAGAATTAAAATAAAATCTATTGTAATAATATATAACTGAATACCTGCTTTAGGGTCTGTGAACCTGAAGAATGTATTTTGGAAAACCTGCTGATAAACCCCTATTAAATAAAGGCGGAATTAAGTTCAAAAAAATATGCCTGCAACTTGCGTATCTGCAGTTAGTTATCTTATATAACGTTCTGAGCCAACCCATATTAATTTGGCTTCTTCTTTATCGGAAACATTCCGAAAACCATGGCTCTGATTTCCAACGATATAAATGCTGTCGCCACTCTTCAAAGTGTAATTCTTATCTTCGACCTGAAAAGTAACATAACCTTCCAATACAAGAACAGTTTCATCACCCTCATGAGCATGTATGTCAAATTCCCCTTCTCCATCGGGGACCAAAGTAATCAGGCGGGAACTTATTCTGCCGCCGGGTATTGAGTTTGTGAGCTCAGAAGAAACTCCATTCTTTCTTTCAAGATCTATGGTTTGACGATCTTCAAGAGATATAAAAGAAACATCCGGCAGCTCTTTCTTCTCAAGAAAATAAGCCGGATCCTTCTCCAACGCATCGGCGATACGAATAAGCGCTTTTATAGTAGGAGAAGTTTTACCCCTCTCAATTTCTGAAATATGAGTAGCGGAAATACCAGCCTCGGCTTCTAGCTTTTTAAGGGTCATATATCGGGCTTCCCTAATTTTTCTTATCCTTTTACCAACCTGGTTTGTCTTTAACATCTTCTACCTTTTTCTCCAATATCAGAAATTAAGTCTTCACAGTATAAACGGCGGCATTGTTACCCAAATAGCGCGGCATGTAACTCCCCCGATATTCCTCATCGCGTGGGGCTTGTTGGCCATGTAATGGATACTGTCGCCTTCTTTCATAATATACTGCTCATCTCCAATTAGTATCTCCATAACTCCTTTTATTACAAACGCGAATTCTTCCCCTTCATGGGAACTTTTCTCTTCGGGACGTTTAATTCCGGGGTCAAGTTTGACTTCCAGCAAAGAAATCTTCGGATTGCTGATATCTTTTGTCATAGAATAATACGTTGCGCCCCAATCCTTGAACTGCATCGGTTTACGTTCATTTCTAGATACAATGGACATACCGGAAAAATATTCTTTTTTTATCAAACCGGAAAGCTCAATGCCAATAGCATCAGTAATTTTTGATAAAGCCCCTATTGTAGGCGAAGTCATCCCCCGTTCAATCTCCGAGATATGAGTAGCAGAGACTCCGGCAGAGGATTCTACTTCTTTTAGGGTCAAACCCTTCGCGAGCCTGTGCTCTTTGAGCCGCTTTCCAATCCATTTATCTCTTACCATACTTACCATTCCTCATCAGACTCCATATAACAATATTTCACTCATGCAGCATTGAATACCCATCAATATAATTAATTAAATTTTATTAATCAAATCATAGACAAAAGTAAAATATACTAAACAAAATAAGATATAGATTTTTGTAAATTCTTCCTATATATTCATCATGTTTTAATATAGTATTCCCACATTAAAGCAAAT
Organism: Candidatus Krumholzibacteriota bacterium; assembly: GCA_034520215.1. NCBI lineage: Bacteria > Candidatus Krumholzibacteriota > Candidatus Krumholzibacteriota bacterium. The sequence goes on from JAXHNR010000001.1 coordinate 1,370,643, forward strand.
TCCTTAATTGGTTGGATTTTATGGATTCAGAAGATCTGAAAATTCTTGTTATCCGGTTCAGTTCGCTTGGGGATCTTATCTTAATGCTGCCTCTCTTAAGCAGGCTTCGGGCTATCTTTCCAAATAGCGTTATTGACCTCGCCACTAAAGAAGAATACAGCGATTTGTTCGAAGGAAATAAAAATATCGACAATTTGCACACTTTAAATGAAGGGGGCTTTCGTCAACTTTTCGTGCTTCGGAAAAAAATTCAACAAAATAAATATGATATTATTCTGGACGCTCACAATGTAATCAGAAGTAATTTTCTCTACCACACAACCCGCGCGAAAAGAAAAGCTCAGATCACAAAAGACCATATAAAAAAATTGCTGCTTATAAAATATAAAATCAATCTCTACAAAGAAGCCGGAACTCAGGTAGAAAAATACCTTGATTTAACAAATTTATTTGACGCGTCGTACGGAAAAGGGGAGGAAAATAAATTCCAGCTGCCGCGCGAAGCACTTGACACGGCGGATACTATTATCAAAAAAGCTGATTTTGGAGAAAAAGAAATAATCGCAGTTGCTCCGGGAGCAAAGTGGGATACGAAGAAATGGCCTGAGAAAAAATTCCGGAATCTTGTCTCAACTCTGGGCAGAAACAACTTTAATATTGTGATTGTCGGAGGGGCTGAAGAAAAAACATTATCCAACATAATTGCCGAGACAAGCCAATCACCCTTAATTAACACAACTGGAGAACTGAAAATATGGGAAACGGGAGCCATTCTGAAGAAATGCATTCTTCTGGTCACAAATGACTCCGCTCTTCTACACCTTTCAGAATATGTCGGCACACCTGTAGCGGCTCTTTTCGGCCCTACCGTGAGAGAGTTCGGTTACTACCCCCTCCTTGAAGAAAGCAAAGCTGTCGAGATCGATCTGGATTGCAGACCATGCTCGAGGAGTGGATCAAACGTATGCCCGATCGGAACAAAAGAATGTCTGAAATCTATAAGCGTAGATACTGTTATTAAAAATATCGAATCGATACTCGCTGAAAAGATAGTCATCAGATGATTTTAAAGGAGAGCTCCTTGATGTTTTTAAGAAAAAATACATATAGAGCGCTCAGTTATATTGCCCCTCATCTTGCCAAACTGGCCGGAATATTCAATAATAAAATCGCTGAAGGAATTCATGCCCGTAAAGGAATAAAATTAAGGTGGAGAAATAAATGCCGCAATCTCGATAGAAAAAAAAAGATCGTATGGTTTCATGTAGCATCTGTGGGCGAATTTCTTCAAGCAAAACCAGTGATTTGTCTTCTTTCTGAAAAACTGGGGTCTTCAGTTGATGTAGCCCTTACGTTCTACTCACCTTCCGGGATAAAAAATTACAGCAAGTTCAGCCTCCCCGGGGAAACGGAAATAATTAATTTCGTTGATTACCTTCCGTTTGACACTCCCGCCAACGCCCGTTTCTGCCTAAATAATCTTAACCCCGATATTATTATCTATGTTCATTCAGATCTCTGGCCTAATCTCATAATGGAAGCTTCTAAAGTCGATATTCCGCAAATACTTATTTCCGGAACCTTGTCTTCAAAGTCAAAAAGACTTTCACCACTGGTTAGAAGCTTTTATGGAGAGCTGTATTCACTTCTTGATTCTATTGCCGCAATTTCGGAAAAAGACGCGGCAAGATTTAAGAAATACGGCCGAAAATTAAATATATTTACTGCCGGTGACACAAGGTTTGATCAAGTAATCCAGCGAATAGAGAATTCTGATGTGAAACCTCTTGGTATTCCAACCACCGGACAGAACGATTTTATTATCGCGGGGAGCACCTGGCCTGAAGATGAAAAAGTGGTGATACCCGGATTCCGAAAGCTGATTAGTGATTATCCTGAGTTGAAACTTATACTGGCTCCCCATGAACCTACAGGGAAACGTATCAGCAAGATCAAAGCTGCTCTTAAAGATCAAGGTATCGATTATCACCTTCTTTCCTCTATCGATCAAAAGAGTTTTGATACTAAACCTGTAATAATTGCTGACGGTGTGGGATATCTTGCCGAACTTTACCGCTTCGGTTCTCTCGCCTATATAGGAGGAAGCTTCACGACAGGTGTGCATAATGTCATGGAACCGTCAGTTTTTTCTCTCCCGACTCTTTTCGGTCCGAGAATCAATAATTCTTTTGAAGCTCTGAAGCTTATTTCTTTTGGCGCCGGAACGATCGTCGAGACTCCCGAAGAATTTGCTGAAACCGCGTCAAAATTCCTCAATGACAGGAAACTTCTTGAAAAATACGGAAAAATAGCCTCGGAATTCATAAGGAACAATAGCGGGGCTTCAGAAATATCCTGTAAGTTAATCCTTAATACCCTTTACCGTTAAATATCAATAATTCAGGACATTCCTCGAAAATCAGGGCAATATTTGAGTAATGGCATAACTATCAAGTAATTACCCATATTGATAAGTGGAATTGATGTTTAGTTTCTATCCGGCTATTGGTATTGTCAAAAACGCCGTCTATTTCCCCTGCGAGGAAATAGCGTCTCCCGCTCTTTGGGCCCGCTCTTTCCCATTTCCCTAAAGGAAATGGGAAAACCATGCCCGCTCGTCTTCCGAGAGGGTTTTGAAATACCAATAGCCGGATATACAAAGGAATGTTAAAAATTGGGGAAACTCCAATCAATAATTATCTATATCCCAGCCGCTAAAATTCCATAGTATAAATAACTATGATGATACTAAATCACTTACTGCTTCATTATATGATAGATTTCTGTAGTTGACACAAAACCCCGTTGTAACTGTTTAAGCAGAAAAGATGTTAAGAAATATTATGATTATGATTCACTCTGAAAAGAAAATGTGTTTAATGCTCTGGATAATATTCTAATAACAAGAAACACCAGACATGACGTAATTACACCTATTACAGCGGGGTCAATAGTTACAAGCTTCTTAAAAAATTCGTTGAAACCGCTCGTGTCAACATTACCCTGATAGAAGATAAACCTGTACGTTAGAGTTGTAAAGATTGCGGCAAGCATTGAAATCATTATATGATTATTAAGCTCTCTTGTTTTCTCCTTATAGAATACCCCAATAATAATTGGCAGAATTATAGCCGGAGCCCACAGATGATATGTAAAGAGGAGCAGACCTATGATATCAGACCAGAGAATAGCAACACCCACAGCCGCGATACCAAGTGACGCTGAACAGATCCTGGCCAATCTGAGCATACGCCCATCACCTTTATCCTTCCAGCCGAGCTGATGTTCGAATAGATCCTTCACAAAAATAGCGGTTGATGAATTCAAGGCTGAATCGGCTGAGGACATAACGGCCATTAGTAAAGCCCCTATTATTAATCCACCGATAACCGGATTGTTCAGTTGGCGCACAACTTGAGGAAGCGCCTGCTGAGGATCTATATCGGGAAAATGAATCCTGGCGTACAGAGCTATAAAAAATAGAACAACAGGGAAAAATACAGCAAGGAAGAATCCAACTCCCGCAATCCCGATCTTAGTCTCTTTAATATTTTTACCAACACAGTACCTTGTAGCGTAACCCGGAGCAAATGTTTCACCGAAGAGAAAAGTAAGAAAAGTGGTTATTAAAAAAAGCCACCCCTTCCCCCCTTCCAGCATAAAGAATTCCGGTTTAACAGTATTTCTAACTGAATGCCAGGACCCCACGATATCAGGAACGCACCATATGAGTGTAATTATAAAACCCGCGATAAGAATGATAAACTGAAACATATCGGTGTGAATAACCGCGAAAAGTCCACCAGCAGTACTATAAATTACTACCATTGTTCCACCTACAAAGATTGACCATCTTAGAATATTCTGCGCGTCCGCGAAATTAGGAAGAACAGCGGAGAGAACACTTCCAAAAGCCGCCATCTGAGCAGCAACTATAAATACCGAGAAGAGGAGAGAAAGAATCAAAACAATAAAACGGGGTCTTTCCCCAAACCTGTGTCCGAAATAACCGGCAACAGTATATAATTCAGCGTCTCTGAATTTCGGGGCTACAAACAAACCGCTGAATATAAAATGCAGATACCATCCGGTAGAAACCAGAAGCATAAGAATGCCCCAGTCATATGTCTTGGCGATAGCACCTATAGAACAACCGCCGCCTATAACCGTAGCACCCATTGTGCAAAAGAGGAAAAACCATGTTACACCGCGGCCCGCTACCAGAAAATCGTCTGAATCCTCGATCTTTTTGGCCTTAGAAACGCCTTTGATAAATATAAAGGCCATATAAGCGATTATAATGCCCCAGAGGATGAGATTATTATTCGTCATAATATATCGGCAGTTTCAGTATTATATTATTATTTACCAACATTAATATCAGAATTCTCGTTCGAAAGGGATACCGGCATATTAAGCGCCTTTTCACCCTTTATTCTATACTCAAATCCTTCAAGTGACGGTTCAACTACTTTCTTTACATATTCACTATTCATAAGTCTTAAGAGGGCCGCGTAGTTCAACTTAAATTTAATATATCCCCCAACCTTAAGATCGGAAGGGTTATCACCCACATTAACAACAGTAATATCACTACTCGCGCCGGCTATTTTGTAAGATTCGTTTACAGGTGTAAGTCCGTTGACATTTGTGTCGAGCTGTCCGACATTTACAAGGGCTCTGTAGCCGCGCTGCCCTACTTCGTAATCCTCTTCAGATTCAATTTCGAAAGGCGCCAGTGAACCTGTTTCCCCGGTAGAGGCCAGACTTTTTTTCTTGATTTCAATAACTTCCGCTTCAAGGACAACAATGTCGTTTCTGAAATCGGGTAATGTTCCTCCGTTAATAAGATCATTTCCAAGAAACACTCCCTCTCCAATTCTAAAATGATTTATACCCCTGGGTAAACGTTTCTCGATCACGAGAGGAAGTGTTGCTGTTGTTCCTGCTGAGATAAGGGGCAGTTTGCGATCAAATTTCAATTCCAGCAATTCCTTGTATAATTTTAACTGCATAAACTGGTCGATTGTTGGAATAGCTCCAACCAGACAGCCCAGATTCGCTCCTATACCGATCACATTAATATTGGAAAGGTGAAATATCTTCTTATAGAATTTAACGAGTGACCCCGGGAGAATACCCTCCCGGAGATCACCAAGTTCGATCATAATAACAATATGATGTAATTTTTCCTGCCTTCTGGCTTCTTTATTCAATTTCATAATGATTTCATATTCACTGTTAAGACTTACTTCAGAGAAATTAATCACTTCTTTAATAGCGGACATACTTGGAATTCTAAGGTACCAGGTTTCAAGATCAGGTACGTACTCCTTAAAAGACTGAAGATTCCTGAATCTGGATTCACCTATAGACTTCACGCCGCTTAGGACAAGCGCCCTTAGAGTTTCAACATGACCGCACAAAACCTTAGTTACCACAGTCCAAGTCGCACCCTGCGCTAACATCAACTCATTAGCGGCAATTAAATTCTGCCTCATAGCCTCAAGATTAATTCTAATTCTATTCATTTCACCTCACCTTTTAATTGCCTTCTTTCAAATATCTCATATCCGCATATTTATTAACAAAACCAAGCCTCTCATACAATCTCTTGGCCGGATTATCATATTCAACATGAAGATTTACATCACCATCGGCACGGTCAATAGCCTCCATGATTATTTTCCCTCCAATACCTTTACCCCTCTCCGTGGGTGTTACAGCAACAAAAAGAAGCAGATAATCCGGAACATACCCCGACATATTAGTCTTAAGCATAACTACTGAACCAATCGGCTGTTTATCCTTCAAGGCAAGCACGATAAAACCATTCTTAACATCTGTAGATGAAAGCGCGTAGTCAATTCCGCTTTTTACCTGCGGCAAAGGATCTTCGAAGGGTTTAAGACTTTCATACAGAAATTCAGCTAAGGTGTCGCGATTCAGCCACTCTGGAAAATCATTATTACTCCTGAGTTCATGGATTTCTATTTCATTATTTTCAAATTTGCCCATAATTTCTCCCTTTTAATACCACTTCAATGTTTATGGTTTCAGATTAGCGGCACTTTTAACCCCGCCGGAAATAACATGCCCGGCTTCAAGAGCTTCCTCCTCCATCATAGATGCAATTACATCTAACGCCGCGCACAAATCGTCTTTCTCTTCAGTTTTCAACTTCTTGAATTTATCAATAAACCTCTTCTGCAGCAGCGAAGGGGCATTAGCTAAAACCTCTTCACCCTTTTCCGTGAGAAAAATAAGAACTTTTCTTCTGTCATACTTATATCTTCTTTTATGAATAAGCATTTTCTTCTTAAGACGGTCAACAATATCGCTAACCGTCGCTGAACTCAAGTTAACTACACCGGCAAGTTCGCTGACAGTTATCCTATTCGAGCGTTTAATCTCTTTAAGTAACAAAAGTTGAGGCACAGTGAGAGCGTACCTTGCCGCTATCCCCTTTGAATAAATAGAAACAGCTCTGATAATGCGTCTCAGCGAGATAAGTACTTTATCACTGTAATCATCCATATATTTACCCAATGGCTGAAAGAAAATAAAATATTAAGGGTACTTATTATCAGGATACTAAATATATTGTATCACTTCAAGAGTATTTATTACAGGACATTCCTCGAAATCAGGCCAATATTTTAGTAACGGCATAACTATCAAGTAATTATCCATATTGATAAGTGCAATTGATATTTAGTTTCTATCCGGCTATTGGTATTGTCAAAAACGCCGTCTATTTCCCCTGCGAGGAAATAGCGTCTCCCGCTCTCAGACTCGCTCTTTCCCATTTCCTTAAAGGAAATGGGAAAACCATGCCCGCTCGTCTTCCGAGAGGGTTTTGAAATACCAATAGCCGGATATACAAAGGAATGTTAAAAATTGGGGAAACTCCAATATTTATTAAAGTGAAGTTTGCCCAATTTTTATAACCTGTAAGGTAGTCGATGATTTGTAATAGTACGCGGATGATTGATATTTTCAAAATCGTTGTCGTTTACTCGCCGGCCGAGCAAGTCTGCGGGCTCTGCATCTCGGTCTCGCTTTTACGCGGTTTTTACAAAGGTAACCTATATAAATGAATTTAAGCTCTATATTTAGGTAAATAAATTTCCCAAGTATAAATTCATCTCATTAGTACCATTTTAGAACTTTTTTCGAAATCATCTGAAATCATCCTGCACAGATATACACCGGATCCAACTTTATCTCCTCTGAAATCGGTTCCATCCCAAATAATTTCTCTTTGTCCGGGTTCAACTTCTTTATCAAGTAAAACACGAATAAGACGTCCCGCGACATCATATACAGAAATATTCACATTAGACCTGCGTGGAACATTAAACCTGATTGTTGTAATAGGATTAAAAGGGTTAGGAATATTCTGAGATAGAATAAACCGTCCAGGTTCTGGATTGTCCGGCTCACCTGTTATTACTTCCGTTGAAAAATTGCCGTCTGAGTTATCGTACTGCGCGAGGCCCGCGGCGTCCCTCGCGATAACTCTAACTCTGTTGGAAGTACTCACGCTGTCGGAAACCAACCACGTATAAAGACTGTCGTTTGATTCTCCGGCTGCAATTGTGTCGGGAAAGCTCATTCCCCCGTCCCGGGACAAAAGTATATCTACAGAAGTTATTCCCGTATTATCAGAAGCTGCCCATGATATTTCACATTCCTGCCCGCACCTGAAAGTTTCACCGCCATCGGGCGCAATAACTTCGACTTGAGGTTGTTCTAAATCGGGCCATGAATCAACCAGCCATTCGAGGCTTCGCCTGATCAGAGTATCACGAACGGCTGAAATATTAACAGCTTCGAGTCCGAAAGCACAATAAATCAGTTTGTACGAACCGGTGTATCTCAAAGCCCCTTCTATTCCCGATTGGTATTCAAAAACCGCTTCCGCGTTAACCAGAGGTTCAATCTCACTTGGCCAGTTTTGATTGCAACTTCCGTCCCCTCCTCCAATATCAAATGACAGCCCGTCACCTACAGGATCTCCAGCTATTCCGGTGAGACTCCTGTATCCTGAATCATCCTGTATGTAATTAGCCCGTAGATAGTCATTGTAAAATGCTATCTCATCGCTGTTCCCTTCATAATTAAGCTGCCAGCCTACATCCTGACCTGTAATAAGTAAATTCCCCCCCGACCCTAAAAATGAAGTAATCGCGTTCCTGTTTGAAGACTCTATATCACCAGCCGTACCTGTCATCCAAATTACGGAAGAATAATTAGCCATTTCAGAACCGGTAATATAACCATTTTCCACTTCCTCCCAAACCTCATAGAAATAACAGTTGTTATCCAGGGATTCTTTAATATAACTGTCAATTCCTGACCCGTCATCGTCATCGACAAGGAGAACCGGTGGGTTCCCTATAGCTATTTCGAAAGTATCAGAAGAGGTGAACCCGCCGTCCGCGGTTATATTAAGAACAAAAGGAATATGGGTTCCGGGTTGAGCGAATTCACTTACAGTTATTTCATAAGAAGGTGTTCCGGACGAATAATCACCGGGATTCATTGTTCCGTAACCGGAGCTGGATTGAATAACGTCAATTACGCTGCCGGAAGTAGAAATGCCTGCTTGCACGTTCTGTCTCTGTTCTGAGAGAATATCGCTGAATAGTGTAACAGTCAGTTCTACACTCTCACCCGGATCCGCTCTTCCGTCTCCGTCACCAGTTGAGTCGCCGATTGAATACTGATCGAAGACCAGTTGATTTCCAGTACTGTAGATTACCCGCTGAGTGGCGGTTCCAATATTACAGGAACCATACTTTATCCAAAAATATCCTGAATCTCCCCAGCTGCTCCCCCAGCTGTTTTTAACAAGCCACGCGCCCTCATTACCGCACATACTGTCGGCCCAGCCCACAATAACTACCGCGTGATTTATCGGGTCATCGCCCGAGTGCTCATAACATCCTCCACCATACGATCCGAAATCATCATAAACATGAAAAGTAGTAGCAACCGGAGAAATAAGTACCTGTTCTTTTATCTCATCGACGTTATTCTGAACGTCTACCCAGCCATTATTTGAAGCAACTTTCTCGCAGGAGCCATCATCACATGGCACAGTATCATCAGCTTCGTAGGGCATACACAATTCAAGCACGGCGCCGCTGTTTCTGATATAATCCCACACAGTCGCATACCATCCTCCACTGCATCCCGATCCCGGCGTGGCACATGAAAGTATCTGCTGTTCAGAGAGATCATACTCAACAGACTCATTGATTGCCAAAACAGCCTCTAAAGCTCCAATTCCGGCAAAATCCCAACAGCTTCCACATGATCCCTGATTCTTTACAGGCGTTACAATATCATAATCCCGCCAATCAAAACTTGAAGGAAGAAGCCGTGATTGAAGCTTTGGAATAATTGTCTCATGCCGACTGTCTATCCGCTTCTGTAAATCCTCAGGTATTCTCGCGCCGAGAAGCCTCTGGAATTCTTCATCAGAAAGATCTGTCACCCATGTTCTCTCAGCTGTCCAATTATATCCTTTGCTGTCAATTTCCCGCTGAAGAGATGCAATCTCCTGATCTTCCGCGGCTGAGACCCCGCCCGCTGAAAAGATCATTGAAAAGACTGCTATTACAATTATAAATATATGTTTCCCTTTTTCAGGCAATTTCATTTTCTCTCCTGTCTTTTCTTTCCAAACGCTAACCTCACAGAAATTATAACATATTCAGCAGCAATTTACCACGACTTGGCGTGAAATATTTTCTGTTTAATCACCTGGTTATCATAAAAAAACACTTCTTATACGCCCACTGGATATTAAACTTGATTCATCAAAATAGTGCCTGTCTAATAAATATTACGGATAATTTTTACAGTAGATTCAATACTTTCGTCCCTTATACACCAATCACTTTCTCCACATTTCTCTGTAAATAAATATTAAGGGAATTACAGTTGTGCTTTAAGTAGAATTCCACTAAGCGGTCTTTACTATATCGCCTCATCAGGCAGAAAATAAAAGAGGGGGACAGGTATATACCCCTGCCCCCCTCTTTCTCTTCCCCATTATTTTAATAAACGAATATTTGTATCTTACTACTCGTTATACATACTCTTTATCTTGCCCCAAGAACTTATCCCCGCCGGTGATTCGGGTGAATAAGTCGTAAGGAAAACATCATTCGTGTTATTTAGCACACTGCTCTGGGAAACCCAGTTGGGTGATCCCGAAGTAGGCCAGGGATCGAAGATGTAGAATGAGTCATCCGTACAATCCTCAGGGGTATCTTTATCATCATACCCCGCGATGATTTTACAGTGACCCGAATCGTAATAAAGCTCACTGGGCACAGTCATATCTGAAGGCCAACCTGCTACATCAATCCACAAGAATATCTGATTATTATCTATGTAGAGCTCTATCATAGAACATGTCAGCAAAGGATTTGTCGTTCCTCCAGGACCAAACTGATAGGGAGCAGAGCCGACACCATATGTAAAGGCGTTCTGAATCTCAGGTGGGTTAGATGCTAGACCGGCGTACATCCCGACACCGTGAGTTTCAAGAATACCATTTCCAGTTATCTCTCCCTGAGAACTCTTGCCGTTATCATAGATATCATCCTGCTGTATAAAATTGCCGGTTCTTCCCGAAAAAATGGCATACATAGCCACTGAAGCCGGGCCGCAGTACATGTCACAATGGTTACATCCGGGTGAATGCACTGGATGTGTAGCACCCGCTCCACACACATTACAGAACATGTTTGTATCTTTGTGCTGCCATACCTGAGTAACCGCCAGTGTCTTCTGAATCGCATGCGCGGAACCAACAGCTGTAATCAAAAATATAAACGTGGCTGCTGTTATTAACATTTTCTTCACAGAAAACCTCCTTAACTTCTGTCTTTAAAGAATCGGGCCGATACTAATTTAAACCGTTATAATAGGTACTTGCACCTATATTTTACCTGTGATTATATTTTTTGTCAACGATTTTTTCTCAGTGAAGTTTCCCCAATTTTTATAACCTATAAGGTAGTCGATGATTTGTAACAGTATGCGGCTGATTGATATTTTCAAAATCGTGGTCGATTTTCCTGCATACCAATTTAGAATTACATAATTTCCGCATAAAGTAATATCAAATAAATAACTACTGTAGGCCCATACATTAAGTTTATAAATCTTTTCCGGTAATCTATTTCAGGAAGTTATCAATTATAGATCAAATAACAGAGAAAATTGCTTAAATTAACCGTCGAACGCTGTATATGTGCCTGAATTACGGCTTTTTATCAAGTTTTTATATTTAAAATATCCTGACCTATTAAAACATTATACCGGCAAATATTGTAAAAGTCTGGTTCTTGATATTAGAATTTTCTTCTTCACTCGCGACTTCTGTCAAACCCATACTATACCTTGCTTCAAGTGTATAAGTTACAACATCGAGTTCGAAATCAAATAATTCACTCCTTGCAGTACCTATATTCGGCAGTTATTCCTATTCTTTGATTTAACTAAACAAATTATAGAACTCGATATAAATGTTAGAACCATCTGATTGGGAAAACACTTCTTAATACCTTACAACCTCAACCATTAGACCAATTATAAGCTCCGTGCCTCAATACTTTCGGGGTAGGAATCCCAAATTCAACAATAGTTGAAGGCCGAACGGGAGTTCTCCCTTTCCTGGAAATATAAGCCCCCAGTCCGGGAAAAACTGTAATTATCTCAGATATCCTTGTAAGAGGTTTACAGCCGGTTTTGTTAACACTGGTAGACACAAGAGGATACCCGAGTATATCTATTATATCTCTCAGCTGCTTCTTTGCCGGAATCCTTATAGCTACTTTTTTTCTGTGTGTTAACAAAGGATCGACAAACTTAGAGGCGGGAAGCACAGCGGTCAACGGCGCGGGCCAAATCGAAGAGAGCATTCCGCGCGAAGAATTCCTCCAGGATGAAACCCAGCCGTCAGCCATCCTAATATTTGAAAAGAGGAGAACAAACCCTCCGCTTTTCCTGTTTCCCTTAAGAGAAAGAACCTTCTCTACTGACGATCGATTGACCGCCAGACAATGAAACCCGTAGATTGTATCTGTCGGAAGTACCGCAATATCACCTTCAGCGAGAAGCTCAGAAATCACGTTTATACCGACATATTCAAAATATCCTCTTAGGGTTTTCTCCATTCTTCCCGCATCTTTCTTATTTTCTTTCTTAAACTTTCGTCCTCAACAGCAATTATCTGAGCTGCCAGAACCGCGGCGTTCTTCGCTCCGGCCTTTCCAATGGCAACTGTGGCAACCGGAATACCCGGAGGCATTTGCACCATCGAAAGCAGTGCATCCATTCCGTCGGGTAAACCGCTCGGGATAGGAACACCAATTACAGGCTGCACTGTAACAGAAGCCGTAAATCCCGGCAGGGCGGCCGCCATTCCCGCTCCGGCAATGAACACCCTGGCTCCACGCTCAACAGCATTTTCAATGTACATCCTGGTTTTATCAGGGTTCCTGTGGGCGGAAGAAACAACAAGTTCAGATTCCAGGCCCAACTTTTCAAGCTGCTCGAGGCAAGATTCCATTACTTTCCTGTCGGACTCACTGCCCATTATCACAGCAACATCAATACTGCCGTTCATATACGACTCCTTTCAATGAAGCAAAAATTCCCACACGTTAAAATACAACTTTCATTTCTTTTATATTATATCTTGCTACTTACCGGTTCAACACATTACAACCGCGTAAAATCAAACACCCTTTAAAGCTATATCTCTTCTTGAAAATGAATCATTAAAACTTATCAAATCCACTCCCCGGTAGGCCTTTCTTATGGATTCTTCAAGTGTCTTTGAAACGGCGGTTACTCCCAAGACTCTGCCTCCCGAAGTTACAATTTTACCATTCTCTTTTTTTGTTCCCGCATGAAAGACAAAACATCCCTCCTCCAGAGCTCTGTCAATTCCCTTTATTTCATAGCCCTTCCTGTACGACACTGGATATCCCCCTGAAGCAAGAACAACACACACAGCCGCGTCAGAACTGTTTCTAAAATCAACAGAGCTGAGATTTCCGTTTGTTGCCTCAAAAAGAACCTCAAAAAGATCGCCGTCATAAAGGGGTAAAACAACCTGTGTTTCCGGATCCCCAAACCTGCAATTATACTCGAGAACCTTCGGGCCGTTACTGGTACAGATAAGCCCAAAATAAAGTATTCCCGCGCCCTTGATGCCTTCTTTGGTCATTCCACTGAATGTCGGTTCGATTACTTCTTTTATCGTTCTTTCCCTGAGCTGTTCCGTATAAACAGGGACGGGAGCATAGGCCCCCATACCGCCCGTATTTGGACCTTCATCTCCATCATAGGCTCTCTTGTGATCTTGTGAAGGTACAAACAGACGATAATCCTTACCGTCAAAAACGGCCATTATCGAGATTTCCTGACCTTCGAGATATTCCTCAATTACTATTCTGCTGCCCGCTTCGCCAAAATCCTTTTTTTTCATTATCTTGTTAACAGCAACCCCGGCTTCTTTATCATCTTGACAAATAATTACACCTTTGCCCGCCGCCAAACCATCCGCCTTCAACACATAGGGTGGACTGCTATTTTCAATATATTCAAGCGCAGCGGAAGGATCATCAAAAACAGAAAAACCACCGGTTGGAATCCCATATTTTTCCATAAACGCCTTAGCCCACACTTTGCTTCCCTCTAAACGAGCCCCTGATCCGGTAAACCCGAATATTCTCAACCCCTCAGAGATAAATCTGTCCGCGATACCATCTACAAGCGGGGCTTCGGGACCTACGACTGTCAAGTCTATCCCTTTATCTAAGGCAAATTTCAAGAGTCCCTCAATATCATTTGCCTCAACGGGAACAGATTCAGAAACTCCTTCAACTCCGGCATTTCCCGGCGCTGTATATATTCTCTCAACTTCCCGGGATTTGGAAATTTTCCACGCGAGTGTATGCTCCCGCCCCCCCGAGCCTATTACCAGGACCTTCATTGAAACTCCCTCCTCTGGAGATGAATTGATTATTATTAAAAACTGTTCTTTATAAAAATATCTTGCGTCTATTCTATTTCCAGCACAAATGAGATTCCATTTTAATAGTAATATATTGAATCAGCATCTTGATCGAGTATTTTTACACCAAAGAGAACTTTTAACCCGGAGAAGAAAGTTACTCAACTATCTTAATCAATCATGGTAAATATGAGTGCCGGATTTGCCCTCGCAGGCTTCAAGCAGATGAGAAGCATGGGAGATAATAGCTTCATCACCGCCGGATTCCAAAAAATCTATGGCAGCCCTTACCTTAGGCCCCATGCTTCCAGCGGGGAATTCATAATTCCTGTAGAGCTTTGTTAAATCCGATAGTGAAATTCTCTCAAGTGCTTCCTGGTTGCTTTTCCCGTAATTTACATACACATAATCAACATTAGTAAGTATAATAAGCCTGTCAGCCTTAACATCCTCGGAAAGAACAGAGGCGGCTCTATCCTTGTCGATAACAGCTTCGACGCCTTCAAAGCCATTTTCCCTTCTAACCACCGGAATCCCGCCCCCTCCGACGGCAATTATAATTACATCAAGGCTCAGGAGTTTCGAAATGACCGGTGTTTCAATAATTTCAAGAGGTGTTGGGCTCGGCACAACACGTCTGAATCCGCGCCCACCGGCATCTTCCTTCATTATCCAGTCTTTCTCTCTTTCGATAACTTCCTTTTCTTCTTTTGTATAAAATGGCCCGATAGGTTTAGTCGGTTTATCGAAGGCGTCATCATCTTCCGCCACCCTTACCTGCGAAATAAGAGAAACAACCTCTTTATTAATCCCTTCACTTCTGAGTTCACTCCCAAGTATTTGCTGGACCATATATCCAATCCCGCCTTGCGAATCAGCGCCGCAAACGTCTATAGGCATCGGAGGTATATGGTCTTTTACCGCTTCTCCCCGCTCAATAATATTACCAACGATAGGTCCGTTGCCATGTGTGATGATAATCTTCCTGCCGGATTTTATGAGAGAGCATATCTGCTTCATCGTTCTCCTCGTCACTTCTCTCTGCTGTTCTATCGTACCCTCTCCTTCAGCGGGTAAAATAGCATTTCCGCCAAGTGCTATTACGTCAATATCTGTTTTCAAAGCAACCTCCAGAAATAAAGCTCCCCGGCGAAAGGTGTTGGTTCTCGCCAGGGAGTCAAGCTTTACGTGTTATAAAACTACAGCGCCTCTTTTATAAGTTCCAGAGCTCTTTTAAGATTCTTCTGAGAATTAGCGTAAGAGAACCTTAAATAACCCTCTCCATAACTTCCGAAACTCGTACCGCTGAGGCCCGCGACACCCGCTTCATCCAGAAGGTATTCCTCTATCTCTTTTGATTTTTTCCCCGTACCGGTTATATTCGGAAAAACGTAGAAGGCACCCTTGGGTTTCAGACATTTAAACCCGGGGATTTCGTTTAGCCCTTCAACGAACATGTCCCTTCTTGCCTTAAATTCTGCCATCATTTTTTTAGATTCATCCTGAGGTCCCGTGACAGCTTCTACACCGGCCTTCTGAATAAAAGTTGATGTACAGGAATTACTGTTAGTCTGGATCTTGGCAATCTGCGCCGCCAGTTCCTCCGGCATAGAAGCGTATCCAAGTCTCCAACCGGTCATAGCGTAAGTTTTTGAATGACCCTCGAGAAGAATAGTTCTGTCCATTACTTCAGGGTAATCATATATACTCACATGATCACCATCATAGACCATCTTGCTGTAAACTTCATCACTAAGTATCCACGCGTCGTACTCAACAGCCAGTTCCGCTATACCCTTCATATCATCCGGCGTCAAGCTTCCGCCAGTCGGGTTATGGGGTGAATTCAAAATAATCAATTTGGTTTTTTCATTTACTAGATCCTTCATCTCATCTAAATCGAAGGAAAATTCTTTTTCCTCTCTCAAGGGAATTGGAACAGGTTTGCCGCCAACAAAGTTAATAACAGACTCATATATAGGGAATCCGGGATTCGGATATATAACTTCATCTCCCGCGTCAACAAGGGCCAGAATTGAGAAGAAAAGAATCGGTTTAGCACCAGGTGTTACAACGATATTCTCGGGACCAATATCAACACCGCGGTCTTTACTTATAAAATCAGCAAAAACCTTTCTTGTTTCCGGCAGTCCTGCTGATGGCCCATAATGAGTAAATCCGTCATTTAGAGCTTTAATTGCCGCGTCAATTATATTCCTCGGAGTGTCAAAATCGGGTTCTCCGATTTCAAGGTGGATGATTTCACGTCCCTCGGATTCCATTTTATTGGCTTTTGAAAGGACTTCAAAAGCAGTCTCAGTTCCAAGCCGGTTCATTCTTTCTGCCAGCATAGGTCCTCCAATCATAACTGACTATTTGCCAAAGAATTATATAATTAATAATTGAGCGGAAATATCAAACAATCCACTCTATCCTCTATTACGCATAATATTACGCGCCAGCTAACATCGTATCCAATATATTAGCTCTTCGGAAGGTTATTGTCAATATCTGTAATTTGTGGAGCTTCCCCGAAAATCCGTCAAGTATTTTACTAACAATGCGAAATACAATCATTTATTAGGATTAGTAAGTGGAATAGGGCTTTCATTGCTGATGAGTGCGGCTGATTGATATTTTCAAAACCCTCCGGAGGGCGAGCGGGCAAGGATTTCTGACCCGAAGGGGCAGAAAGAGCGAGCCCGAGGTGGGAGTGGCAATTCCCTCGCCGGGGGAATTGACCACGATTTTGAAAATATCAATCAGCCGCATACTGTTACAAATCATCGACTGCCTTATAGGTTATAAAAATTGGGGAAACTCCACTAGTAATTTCTAAAAATATAACTGTCAATCAATAAAAAGCTTCCGTTTTATCAGTGTAATTTCTCAATTCTTATTCTTAAATTATGTTAATTAACTAATCCGCTTTTCAGGTATTCAGAGTAAAAAAAGTATGGAAGATAAGCGGATAAGAAGAAGTCAATGTGAAACTTTAGCGTAAAATACTATAATCCCATAACAGCCTGTACGGTCATATCTGTCTTCCCTGAAGAATCAACTGAGAACAGCAAATGTATAAGTGTTTTTCTATAATAAAGCTCGAATCCTATGACATTGCGGAAACCGCTTCCGGAGAGATGTTTCCAGGCAAAACTCCCCCTTACGGAAGGCTGATAGTAATAATATGAAGGGTTTCCCTCAAGAGCCCTGTACGCAGCGAATGAATAATTTCCTTTGATAAGCCCGTCCATGAAAGTAAACTCCACCGAAGGGGCAATCAGGTAGCCGTATGAATCTTCTTCCCATGGGATTTTCATTGAATTGCGGATCTTAACATGCTCACCGGCTTTACAGTTAAATAATAATTTAAGGGTGTTAGAAGCTGAGAAAGGTTCAATTTCCCGGAGCATAGCCCCTTTCTTTTCTTTTTCACTGTGCTTCCATGCCAGACGGATCTTCTTATTACTCATTTTCCTGATAAGCTGAAACCTCAGGGATAATTTATTTTCCAGTAAATAGGATCGTCTGTTCATCCAACGCTCGATCGAACAGCGAAGAGATAAATCTTTTAGAAATTCTCTTTCGACCACAACAGAGATCCCGCGCTGCATCCCGTTTAATTTCCTTCCGTCCGCTGGAATCCTCCCCAGAGAATTACCAAAATATCTGTTCACATTATAAAGGAGAATCCCCGCTTTTGTTTTCCTTTTCTTAATGCTTCCGGCACAGGAAAGGGCTTTTCCTCCTTCCGCAGATAATGCCAGCTCTAAACCAAGGTCCAGACTTCCCCTTTTGATCCTTGCATCTATTCCGGCATAATTTCCAGATGATGTTCCATCTCTTATAATGGAAGCGCCAACCTTTGATTCGCCGATTTTTGTCTCTAATCTCCCTCCCCGGTAAAGATTATCACTAAAAATAAACTTTCCGTCCTTATATTTTCGCATCAACCCGTTAAAAATAAATATCCGGAATAAACCTCTTTTGTAACAAGTAGCCATTCCCCTGATAACTTTTCCGTAAAAGTAAGTTCCTTTACTTATAAACCTGTAGTTGTTCAGCGGGTAACTGTATGAAAAAGGGTAATAGAACGTCTGCCCTTCTGCTACAAGTCCCATAGCGAAATCAGGAAGGAAATCCCCGACGTAAAAGCTTAAATGCCTTTCTATAAGATCAAACAACACGTATGCGGTCATCTCGGGCGCGCCCCCCCTTCTTCTGATCCTCCCCGAAAAATCCGCCCATTCGTTCTCAAGATGAATATATCCATCATCGGTATATCCGTCTGAATCTAATAAGTGTCTGGATGTGTATCGTAACTCAAAATTGTAGCCCTTCACCGATGGGATAATTATGAACCTTTTGTATTTTACTATCTCCTTCCTGTCTCGAGGAGATAATAATAACATCCAATCACTATCGTCTTCAGATTGATTGACAGCTTTTATAACCCTGCGCGCGAGAGGTATCGTAAATCCCGGGATTTCCATAAGGTCCCCGACACTCGCTTTATAAAGATCAACAGGATTATCCTGAAGAAACTTAATAACCCTGTACTCTTCTTCGGAAAAACCCTCTATTGATCCTGCCGCGGAGTCATCATAGATTTCAGCGGACAGATTTACGTTTGTAAGAATCAGGGATATATTTATAAATATACAAGCCCTGATAAACAAAGTCATCCCGCCCATAACACACCAACTCCGGCCGAAATCGTGCTTCCGAGCACTGGATGATTGTTCCAAGTTACACCGAAATACCAATAATTTCTTCGATAAACCAAGCCCGTTGAAATTTCATTTGTGTTTTCGTCGTACCCGGACAAAATACAAAAGTTACAGCTCAAATTAACTTCCAACCCGATAAGGAAGTTATCGTCATTCCTCCTCAGAACAACATAATTAAAAAGAAGAGATATGGGGGGATCACTTATTGAAACCATGAATTTTACTTTTTCGTTATCATAACAATCAAAGTTATGTAAATTCCCCTTAACTCCCAATCCGAGAAGATTTCTCCAGTTGTAACTTGCTGATACTCCTATCGTTTTCTCTGTTTCATAGTTAAACCCGGCAACCCTCTTGCCTCTAAAACCAGGAGCTAACCCCAATTTAATACCACATCGCGCTATTCTTCTTATCCATCTTATTCTAACGCGGTCTTCTCTGTATAAATCATGATTAAGAAGAGACCAAGAGATCCATAGATCATTACTGCCGTTATGGATTCCCGTTAAAAGAAAGGAATCAGTGAGTCCTTTTATTGAATATGGGTTGGAAACAGAGGAAATCAGCCCGATATGATTACAGTCAGTTCTTAGACAATTCAAATTAGGGACGATACCGGGATGGACCGCTCCACTTCTCGCCTTAGTCCAAACCGCCGCGCCAGCGGAAACCGGCACAGGAATATTAATAATATAATACAGAATGATTATTAATATTATCTGTCGTTCTTTACCGCCACACACTTTTTCTCTATTCTGCATACACTACCACCCAACCCGAAATACTCCACAACACAGATATAAAGACCCGTCACTACAGCCCTGCCTTCGGAATCGAGACCATCCCACAGGAGAGAAAAATAGTCGGCCCCGTTTTTCTCTCCGGCCAGCCGGATAACTTCCATCCCCTCCATATTGAATATTCTCACTAGAAAACCGCTGTCGCGGCTTCGAGCCTTACCGGAGATAACAAGCTCGCCGTCTCTGGAAAGAGAAAAAGGGTTCGGCGATATTCTAAGTTTTTCGGTTATCGCGGAAAGCCCATTGAAAGATGAATTTTCTTTCCCCGGGGTTGAACCGCAGGGCGCGGCAGATCTATGCCATAATCCCCCCTTGACCAAGCTGCATACAAATGGAGAAAACCTCTCGATCGACCTTCCTCTCTCTTCCTCGGTGATATTATGATATTCGATCTTTTCTTCTATTCTATCCCGTCTGTTTTTCATAATAATAACTTCAGGTGAAGAAGGTGTACTGTAATCGTTAAGCACCGGCCATCCGCCTTCAACGTCATGGATCGCGATATTTCCGTCAGAAAGAGTTTCTTTCAGACCTTCCGGGAATTGAGCAAGAAGTAAATATCGCCCGGGAGCTATTAAAAGTTCACTGCTGGAAATCAGTTTCCCGGCCCGATTCGCGTCGCTTAAGAACCAGCCCCGCAGATTAACGCAGTTATCGCCGGTATTATATAATTCAATCCATTCAGATGAACCGTCATCAGGTCTGTACATAATTTCGTTTATTACAAGGTCTCGGGGAGATATATAGAAGGATACACAAGCTGAGTCATTCCCTGTATTCTGGTCTTCATCCTCTTCGATAAATGCTAAGACCGAAACGCTGTCACTAAATCCTGAAACTGAAAAATCATGTTTATAGCCAAAAACCTCTTCCGATTTTAGCGCTTCTTTATTAGATATGACCGCGATCTTTTCCCTTATATCTTTTGAAACTGCAGCTACACAAATGTGAACGGGACAGGAGAAATTCTCTAAACCGCAATTCTTAAGTTCGATATCCAAACTGACCGGGGCATTGGCGCATGGGAAAAGTTCATCATTTTTTATTGACAACTCCAGATCTGTTCTAAAGAAATTCTTTTCTCCCGGCGTAGGAGAAGAAGGAACAAAATCGGCATTGTTGTTTTCACTGTCTCTTCCATCCGGTTTCCTGGAGAGACTAAACCCCGCATCCACATCTACAGCGGGTTTCGATTCATAGAGAGCGCTTAAACTCAATTCTCCATACCCCGCCAGATCAACGATAGACCCGTTATATATCAGCCTTACCGCGTCAGGTCCGTTTTGCAGTCCGCACATTGCCGTAAACTCGGGAGTGGGAACACAATATTGTCCTCCAGCAAAAATTAATTCTTGAGAGGCAAGATAAATATTATCGATAAAACTGAAATATGTTTCCGAACCTCCGGTCCTGCCATCCAAAAATTCAATCCTGAATCCATTAAGATTAACAGCTTCCTCACCTGTATTATACAACTCAACAAATTCATGCCCGGTATCACTGCCTGGATGATCATAATATATTTCATTGATTACTATCCCTTCGGCACATATAGACGGGGCCGGAAATACTCCCGGCGCAAAGAGACCGAACAGCAGGAACATTCCGCAGGAAATATTAAGGTTTAGGTTATTATAGCTGGGAAAGATCTTCTTTCTGGTATGACCCTTCAACTTCATCATCACAACCTCCTCACAGGATCGATATATTCATATTAAATTAAATCAGAAAGTTATTTCAAGAACTTTTTAATAATATCTTAAAAATAATATCAGATGGTCAGCTATACCATATTCCATAACTTCCTCAAAATCCACTCGGCTGTTAGCATACTGATAATTACAACAAGGAATATGACATTAGTTCGGAATGAGCTTTTTCGAGTTATCTCGATCTTATCGGTATGAGGAGTCATACTCGAAAAAATTTCGTCAACTTTTTCCGGGAGATAAAACCTGCCTCCAGACTTCTCAGACAAACGCTTGAGAAATTCGCCATCCATGGATCTTTGGATATACTCAACTGAGAGCGAATCAACACTGAATTCCGTTTCTCCTTCAAAACCTCTGCCTGAATCCAGAATTTCCCTCGCCGCAACCCTGTAACGACCCGGATTAAGCAGGGATAGTTTAGACCTGTAAATTCCTCTTTTCGTAATTTCAGGATCGAAAATGAAAGTCCGCAGAAGATTTTCTTCATTTTTCTCAATTTTATAGAGTTTCCCCTTAATAGCTCGAGGCTTTCTCTCCGCACTTAAATATACGGATATATCGGGCTTTTCTCCGGCAGTATACCTGTTTCTAGATGGAACAACATCCAGCATATGACTCTGAGCTCCGGAAGCAACATATTGAATCAACGCGGAGAAGATCACATTGTAGATATTCTCTCTGTCCGAACCGGACAACTTCCACTTCCAGAGTGACATCCCAAATAATAGACCTGAAACACCACTTTCAATTCTTTCAACAGCTATAAGGGGTTTTAAGTCGTCCTTATTCTTATCAGTTAAATAAAGAGGAATCTCCGTCCCCATAGAAGGACTGAATCCATAAAGGTAAGCGGTCAATGGAGGAAGATTATAAATATCTCCACTCTCGGCAACCCTGATTGTAATGGGATTATTTCTATCCTGAGGGAGCTTCAAATAGTATTCACCCCCTGATATCTTTGATACCGACACCTTTTCGGCAGGAACAACACTTTCTATAAGTTTATATGAAACCTCAGCATTTAAAGGACTTTTTCCATCGGCAAGGAACAGAACACCTCCGCCATCGCGGGTATATTCAATCAAATTATCGGCATTCTCACGTATTGAAAAAATCTTTTCAGCATCGGAAATAATCACGAGGTCATACCGCTTTAACCCCGGACTGCCGGTTGGAAACTGCCATTTGAGGTATTCCGGCAACTTGATAAAGCCGTGTTCGCGGTTCCAGGTAACGAAATCAAATTCGTACCTTTTCATTTCATCCGCGAGATTACGGAGAAAAGTCATATTCCAATCGGCATGCTCATCAATGTAGAGAATTTTCTGCGTTTCCTTGAGTATATTGATATTGAATTCCTCAATTCTTCTGCCGGATAATCTTTCCTCTTCATATTCCATCTCAATCTTCATTCTGTGGCGCGCGGCCTTCCCCGCTGTATAATCAAAGTCAGCCCGGTATTCACCAATATCTTTCCCGGTAGAAATCAATAAACTGTCTATTAATTTGCCGTCTTCGAACAATCTGGCCTTTATTTGACCATCTCCGTTTAGTCCTCCCGCGGCGGATACTACTTCTATACTCGTTTTCATTCCGGCATAAACTCTGTTTTCATATATAACATCTTCTATAGATAAATATCCTCCGCCCGAAGAATCTCCAAATCCTACTGAATACACCGGTAATTCAAATCCTTCAGTCAACCTATCCTGATCTGTCTGAACACCGTCTGAAAGAAGTATTATCCCGGGAGTATTAGAATACCTGTACCGATTTGCGACTGTCTTTAACGCGGCTGTAATCATAGTTCCTTCTCCATTAGCTTCCGGAAGGCTATCCTCAGGTATTGAATTTTCATTCACACTGCTTGAAAAAGGTATGATTTCCATATCAGCTGAATATTCATCCCCCATGTTAACCAGCCTGCTCAGAACAGATATTGATGACTCAAACCGGCTTCCGCCTGAACAATCCTCTATATTCATACTTTTTGAAACATCTACAAGTACAGGAATTAACGGCTTTCTTTCTTCACTATTCTGATATGTGATAATGGGATTTACGATAAGGATAATAAGGAAAAGGAAAGTCATGGCCCTGAGACCGGATAAAATCCCCCTCTTTAATCGTGAAATGGGAGGAAAAGATCTCCTGTAGATAAAAAAAGAAAAAATAATAAATACCGCGCAGGCTATCCAACCCGATAAGCCTAATCCTGTCATCATACTTACAACAACTTCAAACACGGTTTTCCCTTCATCTTCAGGCAATGGGCAAGTGTAATAGAAAAAGAAATATCAATCAAGGAGTCATAATTTGAAGTTTTCCCAATTTTTATAACCTATAAGGTAGTCGATGATTTGTATTCTGTGCGGCTGATTGATATTTTCAAAATCGTGGTCGATTTCCCCGGCGAGTAAATCGCCACTCCCGCCTCGGGCTCGCTCTTTCTGCCCCTTCGGGCCAGAAATCCTTGCCCGCTCGCCCTCCGGAGGGTTTTGAAAATATCAATCAGCCACCATCTCTAAAAAATCAATGAAAACCGATTTGTTAAAAATTGGGAAAGATCCGAAGTATAACTCTAATATGCAGGAAAGCGCTGCGGGATATAAACAGATAGGCCAAGAGTGAATAAAAAACACTGAATGGCCCAAAATTTCTAATTTGTATTGTAATGAGCAGTCAGATCAAACTTGTTTACTGCCAGTTTTTTCCCAGTTATTCTCCTTAAATCCGCCGAAGCTGCGGACTGCTTCATCTACACTGTCATAACTTTCCAGTATTGTTTGAAACTCCAGAAGTTCGAATACTTCATAAACATCGCCCACCATGGAGGCAAGTTTAAGATCTCCGCCGTTCTGCCGTATCTTCTTAATTTCACTTATGAAAATCCCCCAGCCGGCTGAGCTAATATAATCCACATCGCCCAAATTGATAACAATATCAAATCTCCGTTCATCAAGAAGTTTTTTAATGGCTTCCTCCAACTCGCTGGATGTAGTTGTGTCTATAAATCCTTTTACAGTTACAATAGAAACATTCTGATTTTCTTCTGGTTTGGAAAAAGAAACACTGATATCGTTCATGTCATTTCCACTCCTTTTGGATTTGCATATTAATTCGTTTTATTGCTCTTTCGCGAATCGAATGCCATCAAAGCATCCGTAGCGGACTCGTATGGAGTCAATAATGTGTCAAATTCTAAGAGTTCAAAAACATCACGGACTTCAGGGGTCATCCCGGCTAGCTTGATATCTCCCCCTTTTTCACGTAACCCTTTAATTTCGGAAACAAAGATACCCCAACCAGCTGAGCTGATATAATCCACTTCAGTCAGATCAATTACTAATCTTACCCTCTCGGCGATTATTAACTCATCGAGCTTTGACTCAAGATAAAAGGAAGTCGCGGAGTCAATTAACCCAAAAAGCTTTAAAATTGTTATATCTTCAATAAATTCTTCTTCAATACGCAACTTATTCATATCTAAGATTCCCCTTTTCTATCAATAGTTATTTATAAGCAAGGTTCAGTCCAATAAGGCCCTTAATAATATAAAAATCCCCTGCCTTTCATTCTCTGTCAGCCTGATATTCTTTTTGGCCTTCTCATAATCTTTATTGATCTTAACAGCCATCTTGAAAGCCTTCCCGGCTCTGTCCATAAACATCTTGCTCTTGGCGGCGTATAGTATTCCAAGAGAATTATGCGCGTCGGCGAAATTAGGATTCTGATCTACTATTTTCTCCATACTCTCGAGATATTTATCAATCTCTATTTCTTCAAGATCATCTCCACTCTGCAATATCATTAAATAAAGTTCGCTTATAATCTTATCCACATTGATTCTATCTGAAACTTCTTCAACACGGTCAAGAACATTCAAAACATCTTCATACTTTTCTTCACTGAAAAGCTTCTTTACCTCTTCTATTTTATCCCTGTTCAAAGAAGGATTCAGCGTTGAGACTTTATCGAGATATTCGTCAAAATCACCCTTAAGTTCACGCGATAACTCATAATCCTGTTTTATTATTGAATTCAACATTAAAGTTTTTATTATATTCAAATAAGCTTCACCATAATAGTAATTCTGCTCAATCGCCCGATTAAAACTGTCCACAGCGAGTCTGCAGTTATTTCGCATATAGTATATCTTCCCGGCAAGATTGTGTAGATCAGGGTAATCCGCTCTTATCTTCAATCCCTTAATCACAGCGTGAAAAGCTTTCGTATATTCACCCATTTCATACCAGGATCCGCTGATTATTTTGTAAGGCTCTGCTCCCTTCTCACCCTTCTTTACGGCAGTTTCCGCTTCTTCGATAGCTTCATTATAGAGATTCCGGAGAAACAGAGCTTTCGCCAATTTGAGATGAGCCCAGGCTTTATCAGAGGATCTTATTTTTTCTCTTACATCAAGAAGCAGAAGAAACTTAGCCTTGTTCCTATTATGAATAATCTTTGCCGTCTCAACAGACTCGTCCGGCGTTTTTCCTTCCTTCAGGGGATAAGTAACTGAATCAAAACAACCCCCCTTTTTGAAAAACGCCGCCACAATAGAATTATCCCGAGGCAGAAAAGTAGTCTGGAGAAAATACTTTTCTCCATCCCTGCTTATTTCCTCTCTTAATTCAAAATTATCAGCCAATTTTTCTCCTTCAAATTCAAATTCTCTTGAATAGCATACATATTCAGGATACTCCAATATACAGCAGTGTCAAACCCTCATTCAACCCTGTCAAATATTCAGTATCTCCTCGGTTAGACGGTAGTAATCAAAAGCGCCTCTTGAGAGGGGGGCATGTTCATATATGGTTTTGTTAAAGCCCGGAGCTTCTCTCAGAGCGGTGTTAACTCTAATCACAGTTTTGAATATATTTTCAGAATATTTTGATCTGATCTCTTCAAGAACGATCTTTGAAATATTTGTACGTGAGTCGAAGAAAGTGGGAAGAACAATAAAGTTAATTGTCCTCTTTGGAGCATGCCATTTAACTTCATCTATCATTTCAATCGTTTGAGTTAATCCAACTTTAGAAAGATGATCAAGAGAAACGGGAACTATGACTTCATTGGAAAAGGCCAGAACATTTATGTTTATCAAGTTCAATGAAGGGGGACAATCACATATAACAAAATCAGGTCCCTTGAGATTAGAAAGGGCCTTCGACATTCTCCTTTCGCGATTCTGCTGACTTCCAAGAAGAAGTTCAACCTCCATAAGATCCTTCCCCCCTGAATCAATAAGAAAGAGATTGTCCCTCACCAGCATAATATCTACATCTCCGGTTCGCAAAAGACTTGAAAGTCCTCTTTTTCCCTGATTACCAAAAGTGATTGAAGTGTTCCGCTGCGGGTCACAATCTATAAGCAGCACCTTTTTTCCGCTCAACGCTAGTCCATGAGCAAGGTTGACACCTGTGGTCGTCTTGCCCGTTCCACCCTTCATCGTCATTATAGCGTATTTTTTCATTTATCGGTTCCTTTATCTCCCTTTTTATTCTTCTTTGAAAGCTTTTTGCCATAAGCGTCCCATCCGATATTTCTAATTTTGCTGTCTTTATCCTCCAGCCTGTCTATCTTTTCCTTTTCAACGTCAATATCTGAGCCGGAAGTAGTTTCCTCTTTTTCTGACAAATCTTTTAAATAGGAATTCTCATCCTCCTGTTTAGCTGTGTCTGACTCAATATAACCGTCTTTTTGAATATTGGATGAGTAGATAATTTCTTTTTCCCGCTTTTCTTTCTCTTCCTCTCTGCTGCTCTCTATACCGTCGGTATGATCAACTTTATTCTGTGTTATTTCTTCTGATATCTCTTCCTCATCTGCTCCTTTATTTCTATTATTTGAGGAAGCGCCCACACCTTCTGTAACTCTAAGCTCTTCAACAGCCCTTTCCGTGTTTGTAAAATGAGGAATAAGGTCTTCAAACCCGAGGTCTGTGAAAATATTGAATATTGCAGAATTCATTCCTGAAAGAGCTAATTTCATTCCGTCTGATTTCATTCGTTGTTGTGCGTATCTGGCAATATTTCCCCATCCGCTGCTGTTTATATATACCGCATTTGATAAATCAACAATCAGAAAGTCGGGATCACCGGCGAGTGATTCTTCGAGACTTCTATTGAATTCGTCATTACTTGAAGCATCTATCGCGCCTTCTACTTCAAGTATTACACCTTCACTCCCAGAATCTTTGACTCTCTCGAGATTGACTCCAAATGAGTACCCTTCTGCACCGGTGTTACTATGGTCGGCAGCCACAACAGCAGGTTCCGATTCAAGATCGTTTTCATCGTACCCGGCTGCCGCAATTTCAACATCGAAATCCTCTACCGCTTCAGCCATCACATTAAAGGAACGCATAAGATCATCAAATCCGAGCATTGTGAATACCCTGTTTAATTCTGAATCCATCCCGAATATCTTAAGGTCACCGCCCTTTCTTCTCAATCCTTCAACCCTTGAAGCGAAGACACCCCAGCCGGCGCTGCTTATATATTCCACGCCGGACATATCAGCCACAATCTTTATAGACCCCGTTTGTAATACTCGTTCAAATATATCACTTAATTTAACGGAACTCACTGTGTCAATTATACCGTTTAGTTCCAGGACGGTAATCTCCCCGCTCTCTCCAACCGATCCCGCTTTTATACTTAATGGAATCATATCAGCATGTTCAATATCCAGCCCTTCTGAAATAGGTGTCTTTTCAGGATTCTTCTTCCTGTATTTCTTCTGCTTAACTTTTAAGTGTTTCTGCCTTTCCTTGAATGGAAGTGACAGATAATCCAAGGCATCTTCTTTCAACCGGAACTGCATAATGATATCCATAAAGCCCAGCAATTCAAATATGTCATATACTTCCCGGGACATCCCGACTAATACAACATCACCTTTTTTCTCCCTTAAATTTTTCACCCGGCCCACGAATACACCCCATCCACCGCTGCTTATATAAGTAACGTCCTTCAAATCAACAATTATATTAGTTGCTCCCTCTTCAAAGAGGTTTTCCATAATATTTTCTAATTCACCTGTAGAGGAAGAATCGAGGTGGCCGGATACTTTTAGAATGGTTATATCCTCATTGTATTTTTCATCTTCAATATTTACAACCGAATCTGTCCCATATTCCATTTCCTCAATGTTTTCTTGATATTCAATTTCTCTACTTGTTTTACCCTCAACAGTTTCAGTCACGCCGGGTTTAAAAGCTTCTCCCGAATCAGTTTTCGAAGCAACAGGCAGCTTGTCAGCAGTTTCTTTCTGATCGGGTGAAACGTAACTCTCACTCTTTTCTTCTTCTATGCCGGCAGTCTCTCTTTTTGCTTTATCAATATCTTTAGATTCAACTTCTCGCTCACCTTCGAATATTATCCCGCTTCTCTTTAAATATTCCGCTCTCTTCTCGTATGTGTTCAGCCTCATTCTCTTCAGTTCTTCATATACCAATGAGGAAGTAATCTTGTTCTCCTCGGCTTTTCCCTCATTAAATCTGTCCGCAATCCTTTTAGGGCCAAACTTGGGATCCTGTTTTACTATTTCCATCAATTTTGCTCTTTGTTCGTTACTGAAACGCCTTAGATCCTGATCCTCTCTTAGATTTTTATTCTTCAGTCCGCGTTCACCCAGCAACTCAAGACGTTTCTTATATCTGTAATATGTCGAAGGAGAGACTTTCATCTTTCTGCAGGCCTCTGCAACAGATATTCCTTCAACGCTTACCAGATCCAAGAGTTTTTTCCTAATACCGGACAACACTTCATCGGCCACATATTTTTCTTTGAAGGCAACAACTGTAATATCGTCATTCTGCGGATATTCTCCCGTAAACCTATCAATATCCTCACTTAAACTGTCTAGAAACTCCTGAGGTGATTTTCCGCCGCTTTCTTTCATGAGTTTGAGAAGCCTTTTCTCGCCGTACTGCTCTCTATTTACATTCATTGCCTCGGTAACACCGTCTGTGTATATAAGAAGCATATCGTCTTTCTTCAGCTTGATCTTCTCAACATCTATCGATTTTCGAAAAAGCTTGTCATCCGGGAGATTTATTCCTACCGGAAATCCCCTTGGATTCAGATAGAAGGTTTCATTCGTACTGGCTCTGTAAAGAATCATCGGATTATGCCCCGCACTTGCATAACTGATAACCCTGTTTCTTGAATCAAGAATTACGTAAAATATCGTTACAAACATTCCTTTCTTCATGTCATCCGTGACAAACTCATTCATTTTAGCCATAACATCGGCAGCTAAACGATTCCCTCTTGCCTCCATTCTCAACGCGGTCCTAATCATAGTCATCACAAGGGAACCCGGCACTCCTTTACCTGAGACATCCGCCACAACAACTCCAACGGTATCCTCATCAACATTTACAAAATCATAATAGTCGCCGCCAACCTCCTTTGCGGCTTTATAGTAACTTGCGATATCATATCCGCCTATTTCAGGCACTTTCCGGGGAAGAAGAGAATGCTGTATCTCCTGAGCAACCTGCATCTCTTTCTGCATTCTTTCCTTTTCTACCACACTTTCCTGGGCCACGCGGAATTTTGCCGTGATATCATTAAAGGCCTTCGCTATGGCTCCTATTTCTTTCGGACCTTTTATGTCAAGTTCATCTTCGAGAGACCCTTCGCCAATTGCTAAAACTCCATCAGTAAGAGTTTGTATAGGTTTGATAAATATCGATACAAGAAGGTAAATAAGGCCTATTCCGGCTACAAATATTCCTAAAAGAATAACAATCAGCTTATACCTTTGATCCTGGATGCCTCTTTCGATCTTCCGGGCTGATACTTCCATAACGAGATATCCCAAATTAATTCTTTTATCGTCATTCTTTTCTGAAAGTATAACGGGCAAATGATATGCCTTGATATTCTCTTCATTCTTTTTCATGGAAACCCATTTCCCATATGAAGAAAAATCTCCGGCACCGGGGAGATTTTCAATAGGTTGTCCAAATTCATCAGCTACGCTCGAAGAGACTATAACACCCTCTTTGTTTACGACCCTCATAGCCTCGATTTCGGGGTGAGATTTCATTCCATCGTGAATAAACTCATTTAGCTTTCTGTATTCAGGGTGATATAAGTCATCAAGCACAAGAGCGTTTTCACTTCTTAACTCAAGCGTGCGCGCGAAATTTCTTATCTGCATCCAGGCTTTCTGTCTGTTGTTCTCAAGTTCACGTGTCTGGCTTATGAATTGTAAAATACCGATAACGGCAATAAGCACGGAAAAACCAGCTGAAGCCCTTAATAGAAATTTAAATCTAAGTGTCTGAGTCCATCTTGGTTTAAGCGAGACAAGTCGGGATCTCTTATCCTGCTGGAATGCTTCTGAACTCTTACTCATTATCAGATGGTTGCCGCCGCTGGAAGATTCATACCTAATGTGATCCATGAGACGGTTCATCAGATATATTCCAAGCCCGCCCCGTTTACCCATTTCAACGTATTCTTCAAGGTCCGGATCTTCAACACCCGACCAGTTGAAAGGTTTTCCCCTGTCACGGAGATGAATTTCAACATTTCCCGGCCAAGCTCTAATATCAACAATTATCTTACCTGATTTACCAACGTAGGCATGCTTAATGATATTTGTGCAGGCTTCATCTACGGCTAGTTTGGTATTATTTATCTCCCGCTTGCTAAATCCCGCCTGCAGACAAATATTCGAGATATAATCCCTTATGTCACCAAGATTGTTTTCGTCAGCGTGAAACTCGAGATGAAAATTTTTCTCTTTTTTCAGGTTCTTTTTCTTCAATTAATCATTCTTCCCCGAATTAATCATTTCTAACCTGTCTTCAGCTTCTTTAATATTCTTTTTTATACTTTCATTTTCCGGATCGATCTTCAGAATTTTATTCCAAACTTCTATTGCCGATCCGTATTCCCTCTGAGCAAAGTATTCCATACCTCTGATATACAATTTCCGTATTTGATCTTTTTCTTTATCGTCTAATGGAACCAGTCGGCGGCGGGTTCTATCAAGAAGCTTTCCCGCTTCCCGGTGATCAGGGTTAATCTCCAATACCCGCTTGAGCTTTTCAGCTGCTTCGCGATAGTTTCCAATACTGAAATCGTTCAATGCCTTTTCGAAGATATCAATTGCTTTTAACTTCATCCTGGTTGAATCCAAATTAACACTCAGTGTTTCCAATTTCCTCTTCAGCCTCTGAGATCCTTTCTCGGCTTCTTTATTTTCCGGATCGAGTGTTTTTATAATATTCCATTCATCCATTGCTTCGGCATATTTATCACTATTCTCATACTCGATAGCTCTTTCCCTGTGCTCCGCTATCTGCTTGGAAAGCTTTTCATCTATTCTGGCTATATATTCCAGCGCTTTCTTATTATCAGGATCAATTTCAAGCAGAGAATTCCATTCTTCTTTCGAAAGAAGATATTCGTTGTTTCTGTAGTATCTCAATCCCAGTTTAAAATGACGCTCTATAAGAACCTGTTTCTCAGCGGATTCTATTTCCTCCTGCTGCTGTTTGACTAGCTCATCTTCCAACTCAGCAATCATTCTGGAAGCTTCGTCGTTTGACGGATCATATTCGAGCACAATTTTAAACTCGTCATAAGCTTTTGCTAATTCACCCTTCTCTCTGAGCGATTTTGCTTTTTCCAAATGGTTTTTGAATCTTCGATCAATAACCTTCTTAAGATACCTTCGTTCCTCCGCTCTTCTGCGCTCTTCGGCCTTTTCCCTCTTTTCGTCAACTGATTCACCAATATTGACCGATATCGAAACCGGATGTGAAGATCCGGCTTCCTCACGGCTGAAATACCCGTAATCGGCAGTGTACCCCTGCCACGAGAATCCTATCCCGGCTGTTATTTGTTCAGAATCAAAACCAACCCTGAAACTTGCTATATCTTTTAAATTATATTCAAGACCGAACCTTATATCCTTATCGGCCCTTTCCGGTATATCCATTTGAGCTGTTGCCATAAGGGACGACCCGTTTTTAAATTCGTAAGTGTAGCCCGCTCCGAACATCATCGTTCTGTCGACCTTTTCGCTGATAGAGACAAGTTTGGTTTCAGCTCCCATGATATCCTGAATATTGCAGCCAATAACAAAACCTCTCATATATGAGACCCTGTATAAAAGGCCGGCATCCATCCCCGCCCCCGTATCTGAATAATCACCCATACTCTGATTTAACACCTTCAGTGAAGTTCCGAATGTAAATCGCCCGAACAGCTCATAGGGCAAATCAAAGGCGTAAGCCAATATCCCTTGGCTCTCGCGATAAGAGATTTCTCCAAGTTCCCTGCTGAATCTGTCAAATTCTCGTATTCCGTCAGTCCCTGTTGTCATTATCCCGATCCCAAAGGCGCCCGCTGAAAGAGTGGGATATACTGCTCCGACAAAATCATAAGTGGAGCCGCTGAAATCGGAGAAAAGCTGGATATGATTCGCCATTATTCCCGTATATTTGTTCAACTTCAGCCCGGCCGGGTTGTAATAAATAACGGAAGGATCATCGCCGACAGCGGTAAATGCACCGCCGAGAGAAATTGCCCGTGAACCCGCTCCAAGTGTAAAAACAGACCTTGTTCCTCCCGTACCCACTTCAGCGGACATACTTTTGCCCCCGGCAAGCAGTACTATCAGTATCAGAATTATTGATCTTTTCATGTTAATACCGTTCTACTTTGCTACCCCTATCTTGAAAATCGCTGAATTAGAACCCGCCGTAATTTTACATATATATACCCCGTTCCTTACTATATTCCCCCTTCCATTTCTTCCATCCCACGGAGTACTGTGATATATCTTATCTGTACTGCCTGTAGCTCCAACGCCGCCGGAAGCGATATCCTTAGACCACACAAGTTCACCTGTGTAGTCATATATCCTTATTTGCACATCTGAATTCTCAGTAAGGAAATAAGCGATTTGTGTTTCCTCGCTTCCAGCTCTGAAGGGGTTTGGATAGTTATGCGTGTATTCGGAGAAATTGCTGCTCATTATCGTAAACGGAGTATTAAAGAAATGTCCTGTTATTTCATCATCATCTCCGCTCCAGACTACACTGACGGGGGTGCTTTCTCCGCCTATAGATAATCTAACATCGTCATTACTGACAAGTTCAATTCTCATGCCGCCGGCCGGGGCGCCGCTCGCGATGTCAACTTCTAGAATTGCCGCGGCGCTGTCGGTCGAATTAATCGTAAAAGCGTGATCCACGATAACCGGTACGGGATTTACATCTGTTGCTCTCGTTGAATATTTAACCTCTCCGGCAACAAAACTTACGCTGTCAACTACCTGCGAAGGATTCTCGACATCCAGACCGTTCACGTCGCGAACAGTTACGAAAAGTGTGTCGAGTCCTACTGTGTAAGCCGACATGTTTCTAAAAGAAACCTTGAGCATAGGGACGTTACGTGCTCCCTGCGGTACCACGTGCGGCGGAATCGCGATTGTGTCATTCTTTGAAATATTACTCATCGAGACAATACCCGCGTCTGTTTTCACAGGAATTGATATTTCTCCTGTTCCAATTTGAGCGGCCTTGTCCGTATTGACGTCAATAGCGTAAGGTTCTCTGAAATGAACACGTATATTACCCGGAGGCGACATAGAAGAAGGAGCCTTTAAATTCCATGTTACAGGTTCTCCTATAGAAAATTGCCTTATACTGTCTCCGTCAACAAAGGTGTAACCGGGAGGAAGATCAACTTTCAAACTCGCTTCATCCGTGTTGACTCCCGCGCTTCCGCTATTTGCCACTTCAGCTTGAATATTAAACGGAAGGCTGACAGACAACTCCCCTTCAAGAGCCTGCTCGGGACCTGATATAAACGCGGACAAATCAATAACAGCGGCAGATTCAGTCTCAACCTCCAGAGAACTGACACAGCCGCTGAAGGAACTCCCCGAATTAATATCCTTCCCGCCGGTAGTCAATTCTATTTGCATCGGCTGCGGATCTTCATCAGGTGGCGCGGAAAGATTCCAGACAACAGATCTTTCAATTCCTTCTCCATTTCCGATATTACGCCTGAGATCTCCTTCCGCTGAATATCCGCCGGGGAGTAACAGCTCCAGCCACACTTCATCGGAATTAGACGAAGGTGTCGCAGAAGCCCTGACGGTGAAATCCTGATCCGTCGATAAGAGCCCATCCACAGCACCCGGAGGTGAATCAACAGCCAGACCGCAATTTTTAACCATTGCCTTTTCTTCAGTTAAAATAATAATACTATCATACGGTTCAGCGCGGAAAGCAGGCTTGTCAATGTTGACGTCAATAGGGACTGCGGTTATTCCAACACTCAGTGTATCAGAGGGATCGGGGATTGAAGGTGAAATCAGAGTCCATGTAATATCTTCATCCACAACAAATGACCTTGCAAGCGGTTCGCTGGCAGAATCCGCCAATGAAAAACCGTCGGGCAGAGTGATGCTTATTTCGCCTGAATTATCAACCTCAGCTTCCCCGTTGTTATTGACAGTAGCGTTGACAATAAAACTCTGTTCCGTTGAAATGGTATCATCAACCGCTCCCGCGGGAGATATTATTCCGATAGTCAAAGCAAGTTCAGCAGCGTTTTGTATTTCGATATTCTCAGCCGACTCTACTGCCTGAAGAGGAGATATCTCTTCGCCCGTACTGACAGAAACAGCCTTAACGATCGAAGCGGAAAGAACTTCAACTCCGGGATTTAAGGAGGCCGTAACGTTAAACACAAAAACGCCCTGTTCGGCTGTTCCGAGCTGAGGGCAGCTGTCCGCAGTGCTGATCAAGGAAGTCCCGTCAGTTACAAGCGCGACATCGATGCTGTCAAGATCATCTCCCCCGGTATTTTCAATCGTTGCCGTTATATTAAATTCCTGAGAAGTATTAACTATTGAAGTGTTCTGAACTCCCGTGTTGTTTGGAGCATCGCTGTCTATAGAAATAATCCTGAGCCCGGATGGTTCCCTGACAATTACCGCGGAATCACGGCTCACCTGAGTCTGCGAAGAATCCGGAATATTCTCATCTCTCCAACCCAGAGTACAGCTCACAGAAACGGTACCGGTATCAAGTCCGGTAGATGAAATCAGATACCGCAGAGAATCAGTCTGACCTTCCTGTAAAGTAAAACCGGAAGTGCCGGACGAAAAACCATCAGGAGCAATTACCAGATAATCTGTCAGTTGAATGGAGTTCTTATAAAATACGATATTACCACTGTCAGGCTGATCCAAGGTGACAGGCGCGCCGCCGTTATTATTAACAACCGCGGTCAAATTCCAGTCGGATGTCTGTCCGGCTGTTACAAACTCTTGTGAAGGAACTACTCTTTTTATAACGAGCTCCCCGGAACTTTGTATTTCAGCCGCGGCCGTGCTGTCAGTAGCGTTAGAGAATATAGTAATGTCACTCTGCCCGGAATTGGTATCAACAGCATATTCCAACGCGGCGTAGAAATTCTCACTGCCCACTGTGGAAGAAGCTCTGACATTGAAAGTATCTTGGGCAACATCACCGTAAGCGAGAGAACCAATATAATGGACAGGGTTTTCAATAAATGAAGATCCGTCGCTTGACAGAGAGACTCCGATGCTGTCAGCAGGCGCGCCTCCGTTGTTTTCAACCTCCAGCACTACTGGAAAATACTGATCAGAATTAACGAATGGAGATCGGGGGGCGGTATTCTTAAGTGAAAGAATTGATATATCAGCTGGAGTTTGTATCTCAATAATACCATAACCAGTGTGTTCAACGCCAGTGTCAAAGCTCAAAAAATGTGTTCTGTTATTCTCGAACACACCAACATGACTGTAAATTTCAATATTCTCGGAAACTGTCACCTCCGGAGAAGGGGTGACACCAAATACAAGATGCTTGGATTCTCCTCCGGCAAGAGACAGTCCTCCGCCGGAGAATTCTGAGGGCGGGGAAGGAACCGAAAGACTATAGTTACTGTATATATAAGTACTATCCATAGAAAGGGTTATATTAGCTTCACCCTGATTTTCAACAAGCAGATCAACTTCCCAGATAGATGTCTGTCCTGAAGTAATTGTATTCTGGCTGAGAGTTGTTCCGGTAACAGCAAGTATCGCGGGTTCCTGAACACTAACGTATCCTTCCCCTCCATTGAATGTGTCATCTGTTATGATATTCGCGCTGTTAACGTCACTCGCTGTTACATGACCGTCAATTACCGCTATACCCGTTGTCGTTCCTGTAATTGTAACACGGAACAGAAGTGTATCCACCTGATTACCCGCGAGAGTATCAGTTCCCGCTTTCTGAAGACTCCCGGGATTTATGACAGTGTATTCCCCCGTACAGTCACCTGACCCGGCTACATTAAAAGTTAGATAAGTGTTCGAAGCTGAAAGATCCATATCCAGTGACGCTTCACCGGTGTTGTGAACAACCATTCTGACTTCCCACTCAGGCTGCAGCGACGCCGTGACACTCTGAGGACTCTCTATACTTGTGATACTTAAGCGGGGAGCTGTTTCTACTTCGATATAATCGGAACCTGAAGAGATATCTGTTTCAAAATGATTTCCATTTTCTTCTCCCTCAAGATGTGCCGCAAGAGTGTAGGAACCCGGGGCTATGGCTGAATCGACTGTGCTGCTCTCAAAAATTAAAACAACACTTTCTCCTCCTGAAACTAAATGCTGAGACGCTGGCGAAAGATACGCCCTGAAACTATCACTATCCGCGTCAGCAAATGTTATGTAAGTACTCGAAGGATGAAGGTCAAGAGCAGAGGATTCACTATTGGGGCTGGCTACACCCAATTCAATTGAGATTTCTGTTCCCGCGCTTGCTGAAAGAGGAGATAAACTGGAGGATATATATTCCGGATTTGGCTGTAACTCGAACGTAACGGAATCAGAAGTTGTAACTTCTCCCGGGTAAGTATAAACGGCATTATCGCTGTTTATCTCTCTTCCCACAACAGATCCGGAAAGAAGCCGTTTGCCGGGAAGCACAGATCCCGTCGTTGTGACGACAAAACGCAGCACACCCGATTGGGAGGCCTTAAGAGTTACACCTCCACTTGACAGTTCATTTGGATAATCAAAAACAAACCCGCTTCCTCCCTGAACACTTACCGTGGAAGAATCATGGTCGGAAAGGTCAAGCATTACATCCGACCCTCCGGAATTCACTATATTCACGTCTATATACCAATCGTTAAGCTGACCTATTGTAACCGGATCCTGAGAGGCGTGGAATCCGGTAATTTCAAGTAAGGAGGGCAGCTGAATCAAAACATCTTCAGTAACTCCGGGATCACCCTGTACAGGGTAGATAACGCGGGAACTGTTAATCTCTCTCGCTGTTCCGGCGATATTGATAGTGCACGTTCCCTCAACGCTGCCAGTGGAATCTATCAGAAAATGGAGTGTATCAGTTGAATTACCATATAAAATTGTATCGCCGGATACAAAAGCGGAAGGTGAAACAACATTAAAATCATCCGATGTGGAGAATGTAAGATGTGTATCCGTAGAGTCAAAATCAAAAGCAAGGTCCGATTCTCCTTCGTTGACTAAGACAACATCAACAAACCAGTCTTTACTCTGATAAACAGTGGCTTCCTCTACCGAACTTGTTATGGCTGATACAACAGGTATCCCCGGAGTCTGTACAAGAAAATCGCCTTTTCCCCCATATTCAGTTGTACCAACAAGCTCGTTCTGACTATTGAGATCGGTGCCCCATATTGTAGCTTCTATGACCACCATACCAGTTGTCATTGAATTTGACGTATCATCCTCGAAACGAACTTGAAAACTATCAATCTGCCCGCCGCCGAGTTCTTCCGCTCCAGGATTAAAATCGATATAGGAGAGCAGGTATTCATCCGTTACAATACTGCTTCCCGAATATAATCTACACTGAACACTGTCAAGTCTCACAGCAGCTTCGCCATTATTCTGAACTTTTATACTCCCCGTCCAGTATGCCTGCTGATCTTTCGTTACCAGGTCTCGAGGTGTAACATCAATACTGTTAATAGCCAGCCTGGATGGTTCTTCGATTGTTATAGAAGTATCGGGATAAATATCATCAGTGAAAGGCAATCCGTTCTCATAACCCTCAACATGAATAACAGGGCTGTAATTTCCTGTGATCATATCCGTGGGAACGGCGGCGGACTCAAAATAAAGGGTATTATTTCCGGGGCTTAGAGTGTCTCCCTGCTGATCATTAAGAGAAGAAGTATAGTAAACAGAGCCATCATCGAATCTTATGTAAGTGCTTTCGCTGTTACATATAACATTCGCTCCGCCTGAATTAGACAGACCCGCGGTGAATGATACCCAGCTGTTTTTACTCACCGATACGGGTGTAAGAGAGGCGGGAAGATAGTCAAGTTCTGCCGGCAAAACAACATTTACAGAATCACCAAGGACAAAAGATGTATCAAAATCAGCTCCATTTTCCTCCCCGGACAGTGTTAACAGTACCGGATATTTTGCCACATCCATCGAGGAGGGTATCATGCCGGCAGTAAAATCAATATCTGTTACAGCCAGACCGGGCAGGGCTTCATCGACTT
The DNA here is from genome assembly GCA_034520215.1 of Candidatus Krumholzibacteriota bacterium. Lineage (NCBI taxonomy): Bacteria > Candidatus Krumholzibacteriota > Candidatus Krumholzibacteriota bacterium. The sequence continues at coordinate 1,409,499 of JAXHNR010000001.1, forward strand.
CCGGGTAAACCGTAAAAGATTCCGTTCCGTCAGAAAAAGAAAGGTTCGTATTATTTCTGTCGATAATAACCGCCGCTTGACCAGTGTTTTCAAGGGATATCGAAAAAGCGTGGCTTTGTCCCCTTGAGACCACTTCGGGTTGTATAGTTCCCGCTTGATAAGTGAATCTTGCGGCTGACTGAATAAGCCAGGTTCGAATATTCTCATCAGCGGAATAATCATAAACATCCATTCCGTCCGAAGTCGCGTGAACAGTGGCATCCACCGTATCTATTCCCACTGGAGAGCCGGGAAGAACACTAACTAATCTTGAATAGGTTTTGCTCATTCCGGACGAGATAGTGTCAACTAATGGAGGCTGCCAGTTATCAAGCAAACTGTAATCACCCGTACTGAATTTCAGCTGCAGTCCATTTACGAAAACATCAGAGCCTCCGCCGTTTTTAACTGTAACATCAACTTGGCTTGTATCACCTCTACTCAGAATAGTCTTATACAGTGTGATATCCTCTATTTCAACTATAGATACAGAAACAGAATTATACCCCGCGTCAAATTGTGTTGTGTATTCCGAAGAATATACATCATTACCCGTAACAGTAACCTTAGGTGTATATGTTCCCCCAAATAAACTGGATGGGACAGTGCTTTCGTTAAATACGAGTGTATCCGAAGAAAGTCCCGGGATAAAATAACTGGACCCCAGAGCCGCGCTGAACGTGCTTACACCATCTGAAAAGGAAATTCTACTTGAACCGTCAATATTCACTCCTGTGGGACTGACATTTTCTATCAGGCATTTAAATGCCGCGCTGCTGTCGGGAACGATAACTGCGGGAGCTAAATATCCTCCGTACTGACACTGGGGTTGCGGCGCGAAAACAAGGTTTGCCGAACCGGCGGCGCTTCCTTCAACGCTGTTGAAAGCAACCGTTACATCTCCGGGGGTTCCGGATGATCTGGTAAATACACTTATTCTCCCTGTTGATCCGGAAACTCTCTGTACCCCCGCAAGAGATGTATTCATATCATCGCTCGATATCAAACCGTCAGTTACAGAAACTGTTATTTGTGTTCCTTCCTGAACGATATTACCGAAGGTGTCCGTTATGGGATCAGTCGTTATAGCACTTGTGCTACGGGAATCAGCTGTAATAGTATCGGGTATTACTGAATATATACCTATAGTTCCGGAGGGTATATCAGGATCTATCGTCAACGTATCACTGAAGCTCAACGCCCCGCCTCCAAGTGTCCGCGCCGATAACACTACTCTCTCAGCGATATTATCATGAACAATAACAGTCGCTGAGCCGTCTGAAAGCACCAGGGTGTCATTAGAAAACAAAGCGGACCCGTCACTGCTGAGCTCAACTTGGGTAGTGTCATCTCCGTAAGCAATATTATCATTCATGTCAAAAGCAACTATTTCAACATCAAAATTATTTCCCGCCGTATGAGTGTAATTGCCTGTGGATATCTCGTAACGGGAAATATTTCCGGCAGTAGTTGATACATTGAAATCCGTTCTCTCTCTTGAAGGAGGATCTCCATCGAGAATAGTAGCCGCCACTCCGTTTGTACCCGCGTTAATATCTGTCACCAGACTGCATGCGGCTGTGCCTGTCGAATCCGATATGTCCAACCCGTCACCCGGATCACCGTTATCGTCTATCAGAACCGGTGTACCTCCAAGGTTAGTGGTGATAATGAAATGAACGATTTCACCGGGGACAATATTCAAATATTTATCCGTTACACTCACTTTTAATTCAATCGTGTCACCGGAGATTACACCTGTTGTATCACCATTTATTTTTGCTATATTATAGGCGGGGGCGGGACTGATTGTTAAATAGGAACCAAATGGACTTAGCACCTCGCCGGCAAGAGATTCAATCGAAATCCTGTTGTCTCCGGCTATTGTATCAACTGCGGTAAAAGATACCTCTCCTCCTGACAAAACCAGAGTATCCTGAGAAAAGAGCATGCCGGATGATTCCGCGACTGGAATAAGCTTTGTTGTATCGTCGGATACTATCAGGTTGTCATTATGATCATACGCTGACGCCTGACATGAAAATACCTGCCCCGCTTCAAAAGATGACCCCCCGACAACTAAATCAACATAAGATATCACATTATCCGCCACAGTGCTTATTTCGTAAACACGGGTTTCCAGCCCTTCCGGATAACCATCGAGTATAGCCGCCCTGACTCTGTTAAGACCGGCATACTCGCCTGTATAATAAGTTACAGAAGTTGTACCTGCGCTGTCAGTTGTCTCCTGGGCGGATTGGAGATTGCCGCCACCTTCAAGGACCGCGAAAGATACTGGTTCGCCGCCAACTCTATTGCCGTAAACATCCTCGACCGCTGAACGTATAATCACGGAATCACCGGCTGTTACGGATGTGGTATCGCCGGCAATTTCGATTATCTGATATGCCTGGGTGTGATCCACGTTTATAGTATCACTGCAGCGGACAATAGAGGAAACGGTGTCTGTTACTTCTATCTTTATGCGCTCCGCTTTTTTATAATTGATGTTATTAGTTGAAAATATTCCATTTACAATATTTCCGGCACTAATTGACAGTGTATCCCCCGCGGACTGACTTGTGTCAATGGCACTTACAGCTCTAATTTTTATATACCGCGAAGCTGTCGGAATAAAATTTTCAAAAGAATCTTCAGCCCTTACCTCAAAAGAAAAATCCTCACCTGCTATAACTGATTGGGAGGCATTGACTTGATATGAGGCTATAGTACTGTTAGCTGATACATCTACATTGAAAATAGTTGAAGTAAGCGTCGGAGCTATGGCGCTTAGGTCGATATTCCATTGACCTTTCTTTTCAGCCCTTCCATAAAGTGTTAATTCCCCATTTACTAAATCCCCTTCAGTAACTTCAGCTCCAAAATCTGAAAGACTAAATACAATCTCTCCTTCACTTTCCGGTGTTAATGATATATGACTGCTGTTATCCGGATCCAGATTACCATTACTGTCAACAGCTCTTATCATGAAAGAGAATGTCTCTCCCGCCTCTACCGGCTGAGGTGTAATATTTATTACATCAAGACTTGTCGCTCCACTTGCAACAGATGTAAAAGCAATATCTGAAACACTGTCGGCGGGGACCTCGGGATTATGATAAGCATCCATTGTATCTGCTAAACCTGCTGTCGCGGATGTGTTATAAAGAACTGAAATCGTTCCCGTACTGTCGGTTGTTCCGTAGCGGGTTGAGCTTCCCACAGAATAAGTAGGGTTTGAATTGGACCCGTCAAGTGATAAATTGCCGTCCGGATAATCTCTAATGTATAGATAAATATCCTTTCCAGTCACCAAATTGCTGTATTGATCTCTTAAGGTAGCCACAACACGTTCAGAACTGTTTACCGTTACATTTCCTCCGGGCGGCGCTATAGTAATCGCCGCGGGTATATCGTGATCTGTAGTAGCAGAAAAGGAAACCGTTGTAACAGAACCTGAAGATATTGACGCCCGCACTTGATCTGATTCGTATCCGCTTACAGTACCCAAAATCCAGGATTGGCATTCTGCCAAACCACTGCTGTTAGAATAAGAATTGTTCTGCAACCCTGAAGTCAGTGTATCTGTATCAATCTCTCCTCCGCCATCTGTTACTGAAAAGATAACCTCCGCGCCGTCAACGGGATTAGACCATTCATCCTCAACTCTTACAATGATAGGATTTTGGGCGGGATTACCAACAACTTCTCTCTGATTATTGCCGCTTTCTATAATTATTCTATCCTGCTGGGCATGACCGACAGACAATCCCGGACCAGTGGAAATCACGCCGCCCGACTCCGCTGTTATAATAATTGACTCTGCTTTATTATCTGTAAACAGAAGGGTTATCTCACCATTGTCAGTTGGCGAGAACCTGTAACTAAGTGTATCTGTATCTTCCGCTATTATTGTTCCTGTACCTGTTCCTATCCCCCATGATATTCTGTCGGCAAGGTCTGTTGTATTTGTATATATTTTTACGGTATCTTCAAAATTTCTTTTTAGATTATTATCAGCATCCCTAACTTCAAATGTTATATTTTCCCCGATACCGGCAGTTGCCTCCCCGTCGTGTAAAATAACAAATCTGCTTAGATCCCCGGGCTCAAATAACACCTCAAGAGTGTCTGTTAGATATAAACCGTCCACTGTCGCCCTTATCACCTTCTGCTCTGCTGCTGTGGATGTCATAATCCCAGCCGCGATACCGTCTGATCCGGTAGTATCTGCCGGCTGTGTAATATCATTGCCGGTTCCGGTTGACTCAAAGAGTACCGTACTTCCTGAGATCGGATTGTTATATTGGTCACGTACCACCACAGTAAGCGCAAGCTGATCTGTGCCGTTTGCGGTTACAACATTGGTATCACCGGAGAGTGAAGATGCCGCCAGGTCCGCAGCCCCGGGCTCAAATAACACCTCAAGAGTGTCTGTTAGATATAAACCGTCCACTGTCGCCCTTATCACCTTCTGCTCTGCTACAGTGGATGTCATAATTCCGGCCGCGATACCGTCTGAGCCGGTAGTATCTGCCGGCTGTGTAATATCATTGCCGGTTCCGGTTGACTCAAAGAGTACCGTGCTCCCTGAGATCGGATTGTTATATTGGTCACGTACCACCACAGTAAGCGCAAGCTGATCTGTGCCGTTTGCGGTTACAACATTGGTATCACCGGAGAGTGAAGATGCAGCCAGGTCCGCAGCCCCGGGCTCATATAAGACTTCCAGACTGTCTGTTAGATATAAACCGTCCACTGTCGCCCTTATCACCTTCTGCTCTGCTGCTGTGGATGTCATAATTCCGGCCGCGATACCGTCTGAGCCGGTAGTATCTGCCGGCTGTGTAATATCGTTACCGGTTCCGGTTGACTCAAAGAGTACCGTGCTCCCTGAGATCGGATTGTTATATTGGTCACGTACCACCACAGTAAGCGCAAGCTGATCTGTGCCGTTTGCGGTTACAACATTGGTATCACCGGAGAGTGAAGATGCCGCCAGGTCCGCAGCCCCGGGCTCAAATAACACCTCAAGAGTGTCTGTTAGATATAAACCGTCCACTGTCGCCCTTATCACCTTCTGCTCTGCTACAGTGGATGTCATAATTCCGGCCGCGATACCGTCTGAGCCGGTAGTATCTGCCGGCTGTGTAATATCATTGCCGGTTCCGGTTGACTCAAAGAGTACCGTGCTCCCTGAGATCGGATTGTTATATTGGTCACGTACCACCACAGTAAGCGCAAGCTGATCTGTGCCGTTTGCGGTTACAACATTGGTATCACCGGAGAGTGAAGATGCAGCCAGGTCCGCAGCCCCGGGCTCATATAAGACTTCCAGACTGTCTGTTAGATATAAACCGTCCACTGTCGCCCTTATCACCTTCTGCTCTGCTGCTGTGGATGTCATAATTCCGGCCGCGATACCGTCTGAGCCGGTAGTATCTGCCGGCTGTGTAATATCGTTACCGGTTCCGGTTGACTCAAAGAGTACCGTGCTCCCTGAGATCGGATTGTTATATTGGTCACGTACCACCACAGTAAGCGCAAGCTGATCTGTGCCGTTTGCGGTTACAACATTGGTATCACCGGAGAGTGAAGATGCCGCCAGGTCCGCAGCCCCGGGCTCATATAAGACTTCCAGACTGTCTGTTAGATATAAACCGTCCACTGTCGCCCTTATTACCTTCTGCTCTGCTGCTGTGGATGTCATAATCCCAGCCGCGATACCGTCTGAGCCGGTAGTATCTGCCGGCTGTGTAATATCGTTGCCGGTTCCGGTTGACTCAAAGAGCACCGTGCTCCCTGAGATCGGATTGTTATATTGGTCACGCACCACCACAGTAAGCGCAAGCTGATCTGTGCCGTTTGCGGTTACAACATTGGTATCACCGGAGAGTGAAGATGCAGCCAGGTCCGCAGCCCCGGGCTCATATAAGACTTCCAGACTGTCTGTTAGATATAAACCGTCCACTGTCGCCCTTATCACCTTCTGCTCTGCTGCTGTGGATGTCATAATTCCGGCCGCGATACCGTCTGAGCCGGTAGTATCTGCCGGCTGTGTAATATCATTGCCGGTTCCGGTTGACTCAAAGAGTACCGTACTTCCTGAGATCGGATTGTTATATTGGTCACGTACCACCACAGTAAGCGCAAGCTGATCTGTGCCGTTTGCGGTTACAACATTGGTATCACCGGAGAGTGAAGATGCCGCCAGGTCCGCAGCCCCGGGCTCATATAAGACTTCCAGACTGTCTGTTAGATATAAACCGTCCACTGTCGCCCTTATTACCTTCTGCTCTGCTACAGTGGATGTCATAATTCCGGCCGCGATACCGTCTGAGCCGGTAGTATCTGCCGGCTGTGTAATATCGTTGCCGGTTCCGGTTGACTCAAAGAGTACCGTGCTCCCTGAGATCGGATTGTTATACTCGTCACGTACCACCACAGTAAGCGCAAGCTGATCTGTGCCGTTTGCGGTTAACGTGTCATTTCCGGATGAAATACTAGAAGAGTCGGAGTTAAACGCGGCATTGTTAACATATACATTAGTATTTGTTTGATTCAAATCAGGTGGACTGCTGTCATCATCGAACACAAGCAGATAACCCAAGTTCATCTCCATATTCGTGTTCATATAATCCACTTCTTTTGAGCTGTTTCCGCTCGGAATAACTGTCCCTAATATCGAAGTGGAATGATCATAAATCTCGTAGAAGTCTCCGCCTGCTTTTATTAAGTCAATAGTCTGATCAGATGAAAGCGGACTTTCGTTGCCGAATGTATCTTCAACTGAGATTATGAATCTTGCATAATCGCCTGCCGTTATCGTAGTATCACGGGGCGTTATTTCTATATTTAAAGGAGAACCCGGATTAACTGTAACCTGCTGCTGAGCGTCAGTCCAGGATTGTCCCTGAGCTGACGCTGTAATATCAGGGGTTCCCACTGTAATATCTCTGTAATAGAACGAGGTTGTATCTTCACCGGATAAAATTGTAACACTTGAAGTATCACTGAACCCGCCGCCTCCTGAAATAGAGAATTCCCCATCTGAAGAAGTGGAAGAAAGATTCACAACCTGATCTGAAGACACTGAACTCGGATTATTATATTGATCTACTGTTTGGATTCTTATTTTATCAGTTATATCACCGGCAATCACGCTTGTCTCAGGTGTAGTAAAGATTATACTATCAATCTCATCCGGCGTGGTATTTAATACCGGCGAAGAGGAAATAGCTACTGGAGAACTGCCTGAAGGATCAGAACTCACTGTAAACTCAATGCCTGACTCTACGGAATTCTGTGCTGCAGCCTGCCCGGAACTTAATTCTGTGCTGTCCCCGTATACTATAGCGACAGTATCCGCTGTTGTAAGTGAATCGATTGATATTACTATTACACTCGAGGCAATACTGATTGGGTCAGCGGCCAGGATCCCTTCACTCGACACGGTTACATATCCGGATGAGGAACTGTCAGAAGACTGAGGAACTGTCCACCCCGCCGGTATAGAAAGAGATACTTCTCCATTTGAAAAATTCTCAGATGCAATATAGGTAATTGTCCATTCTCCCGAACTACCTACAGTCACATCGTCGGCGGGAGTTATCGTCGCTGTACCGCTTCCCGAAGCAGCATTTAAAATTTCCGCTGAAGATAAAATTAAACCGATAAAAATAAACAGCAGTAATTTGCTTCGCCGGCAGAGATTCGCAATAAAATTATTCAATTTAATATTCATCATCCTTACTATAACTGGCAATTGTTATGCCAGTTAGCCGGACAAATACGGAGTAAAAAAGCTCTAATCCGTACATTGCTATTAAGGTAAAACAGCAAAATTACATCTAGAAACAAAACTTGTAGCAAATCCAACTTAATCTATTGCTAAGTAATAGTATACAACATAAATAACAAACTCAACTCATTCAGCCCACCTGTATAATTTATGTAACTGAAACCTGGTATTATTAGTAACTAGCCTCACATTTCAACCAAGATTACTACAAAAGTGGTCAGAATGCAACAAGGCAAACTATGACAATTTATCATAGTGTAATAAAATATGTGATTTTGATGAAAAAAAGAAAAGGATAAATTTTTCTAAACAAAATCATTTTAACATAATATATTATTTAAGAAAACAATACGGGATAACCTGAAGCTGATTTCTTAGTGGTTATATAAGAATATTAATATTTCTTAGGTAAAAAATTATCTACTCTTCTAATTTTTTCGGGACAATTACAACAGAATTAACTTCCCCAAAGCCATCATCGACAGTCTTCAGATTTCCCGGATCAGGAATCCATTTTTCTCCGTCAATAACAAACTTGTATTCATACCTTCCGGGAGATAAAGGTATAGTAATTTCCCATAAACCTTTTTCATCGGTTAGCGAGAGTAAATCAACTGATTTTGACCAGTTGTTAAAACTGCCCGCAATAGCAATCTCCTTAGCTTCGGTTGAATAAACAGAGAATCTTATCCCGCTGCCAACCACCTCAGGCCCGGCAGAAGGCAAAATATCCCTACCGCCAAATCCCGGAAATCTACCGCATCCGATTAAAATAAAAATTATAAGGAACGGCAACTTATCACACATATTTCTTAATAATCTCATAATTACGGCACTATAAGGAGATTTGCCTTCCCTCCTTTTCCATCATTCACAATTCTCGGATTATTACTGTCCAATAACCAAACAGATTCATTGATCAAAAACCTGTATTTATACCGGCCCCTTTCAAGTTCAACGGTCCTTTCCCAGCATGAGACTGAATCATTTCTTGTCATCAATCCTACGAAAACCTCTCCCTCGTCGGCATCCCCTTCCGACCAGTTATTCCAATCCCCGGCGACCTGGACTACTTCAGCAGCTTGGTTTTTCAAACGAAAGGTTACACTATTGTTATCTACCACGGGGGATTCTATAGATTTTCCCAAATACCTCTCGCATGACAATAATAACATACCCGATATAGATATAACCAATGCTATTCTGTTCATGATTTCCTTATATCAGAAAACAAGTTTTGTTTCAAAAGAAATCATCCAACTGGATGACATCTCCTCTTCGGCGTTGCCCAGACCGTCTATTAATTCATTCTGATTCAACGGTGAAAGTTCTCTGAAAACTCCTTTATCTTCAAGAAATCTTTCCCGCCCGTTATATGAAATATTATAATACCATTTATCAAAAATATACGGATTCAACCCGACACCAATCATACACCAAGAAGATTCATTGAATTTCTTTCTCAGCGCCAGAAAGGGATCAATAAATATGTTTTTACCGCTCCATTTTCTGTGATTATAGGAAACACCTCTTAAATCAGCAAATATGTCTATATTCTTTAAAATTGGATTTTTATCAGCCAATTCAAAGGGTAAAAACGGATACAGAGGAATCGAATGCGTTATTTTCATCTCTATTACTCTGTTTAAGATATCACCGCTCTCACACATAAAGAGTAAAGATATATCAGTTCCTCTTGAATTTGGATATGTTTTATTTTCATAACCCGCTTTGCTTAAGTCCAGACGCGCTTTGTATATCCCGGGTGAATTCAAAAACAGGAGGCTGCTCGAGTCAACTCTATCACCGTCAAGCCAGAAGTTGTTACTCTGAAACCAGAAATAATTTGCCTTAAGATTTGAGAAAAATTCTGCCATACCGTTTACACCCAAATAAAACCTTCCCAATGTCATATCTGCGTCAAACCCCAGTGACTGCGCCGCCCCTCCTTGAATTTCCGCAAAATCTTCAGAACTGCCTTCTCTCCTCTGGTATGAATAGAATAAATCGAGTTCAGCGTTGCTGAATTTTCTCCTGATACCAGCATACATCTTCCAACCTGATTCTCCCCGGCTATCATCCATATAACAATCCCCGACAGATTCAGAAAAATTTTCAAGCTGAGACAGACGGGTACTTCCATGTAAGTATTCCAGTTCAACCAACATACTGTCGCGAAGGTTAAATGAACACCAACCTCCATTGATATTTACCAGTTCGCTGCCTCCCAGAAAGCAATCACTCTCATTTGCTGAAAAATACCATTTCGCGTAATTCTTATTATGGCGGAAAAGATAATTTAAATTTATACCCCCTACTTTCCCCTTTAAAATCGCGGCAATAATGTCGGAATCACTCAAATCTCTTTCAGCATATTGCATTTGATCGTTAAATACTATATCGTTTCTCTCTCTTGTAGAATAACTGCTGTAGCCGTTAGTTCTTCCAGCGTAAAAGACTCTGCCCGAAAATTGTTCCGCGATATTGACACCCGCGTCTATGCCCCGGCAAAACAATCCAAGAGGATAATTATAGGGACCTACCGAGCCGATAAGTCTGAGGGGATCATCGAAAGCCAATTCGCCCATTCTGTAAAAGGCCCTCATCTTCCAGCTACCTTTATCACTTAATGCTTCGGAACGTAAAAGTACCGGCCCAATGGCGTCAGAGTCTGTTCTTCTGCTATCGGTAAGTATCGCCGATGAAATCCTCAATCTTGTGTCTTCCTCAATACTTCCTTCCAACGCTCCCTTTACGGAGATTGAATAATCGTCTTTATCATAAACGGCGATAACCTCGGATGACAAATCAGTTTCAAGCAAATCTTTTTTATTAGTAATCCCGGACTTTCTGAAATATCTAATTCTGTACTTTCCATTATCTTCACTGAAGTAAAAACATGAATTCCCATCTTTATCCTCGCACGGATTATCAGTGTCAGCCCTTGTTTCTCCATTAACTACATACATATACTTGTGTTTACCCGGCAACAAAAACAATCTGATTTCATAACGGTCATTTTCCCAAACCATTTTATCCATCGTGGGATTCCAGTTGTTGAAATCACCCACGAGATAAACTGAAGCCCCTTTGGGAATTGATAAACTGAATATTATCTGCTCACCGTCAAGAGAAACGGCTCCATCGGCGGGAGATATAGCTAGAGCGAGAACACCAACAAAGATTATTATCATTCGGCCGAAATCAGTATTCAATCTCTTATACCCCCAAGCCATATTCTTGTAAAGAAGCAGATTTGTCTGTTTTCTTCAGAGAGACTCGGATTCCATTCCTGATTCAGGGAAATCGCTTTAAAGTACGGGTTGAAAGAGCCAAAAGAAGCACTGAATAGAAATCTAAGCGACGGACGATATTCAATGGACATACTGTACCTGCTCTTTGCTGACCTGTGCAGATATAGTGAATTTCGTAACATCCATGAATCTGATATATTTACCCATCCGTCCGAAAGAAAGGAGATCTTGTTTTCGCCGCCGCAGTCATCTACACGAAATGTAGTTAGAAGCCGGCTGAAATTATTATCGTCTTCTAATGTTATAATATATGAAGACCTTTTCCCTTCCCTTAAAAGAAGATTTCCGCCTAAAGTAACCCCTTGCCTAAAACGCAGGCGGAGAGTGTTTCTGAGATATTTATATCTTTCATTAAGATCATAAGTATAAATATCCCCTCCTTTTACTCTGAAGGAGGCCGCGAGCCGGGGATGACGCCACAAGCAAAGCAAATAACTCTCGATTAGTGAATTCTGAATTTCTCCTTCAGGGTTGCTGTAATCAACTCCGTAGTATCTATATGCGGGAACCAACATGATAGAACCGTAAGAAGGATTTTTCCACCTAGCCCCCTGTAATTCCATGGAAAAAATTGAATTATCGGGGAACATTCCGCTAACCCCATACTTGCCAAATTGTTTCAAATCCAAAGCCGTAAAAGATTTTCTGTTCAGGTCCATAAAAGAACTATTAATTCTCTCAGAAAACTCAGCTATCACTCTTACTCCCGAAAAAGCCAGCTCGTTGCTGAAACCAAAAGTTACCGCATTCCCCGACTGAATTGACTGTATCTCTGAGACAGAAATACCAAAATGAATAATATCTCTCCATTTAAGATTAGTTTGTAAATGACGGAAACTCCCAGCGGGGTCATTGAAATCAGGCAAACCGCCATTTGAATATTCAGGATTAATTTCTGATATTCTAACTTCCTTATAAGATATATCAAACCATCCGCCCGTATCAATACCGACATCTATCCCCGCTGCGTTTTTTGCCAGATAAGGAGAATCATTTGAAATATAAGGCAATAACAACATGCCCGAATTATAAACCCTCTCTCTAAGATAAGCCTTAAGCGAAAGTTTATTAGAGAACAAATCCAACCCGACATGCCCCTGCTTAAGATAGAATAAATTAGTATAATCGGAAGATCCGGCATCATACCTTCCAGTTGAGCATTTGACGAATATATCAAAGGGATCAATATTATTAGCTTTCGCCATAAGAACAATTTCGTCGTTCGAATGAGAATGTTCGTTCCAGGAGAAAGGGCTCGAGTTCCTGTAAAGTTCAATCTTATTTCTACCAACAGCAGACCAATCTAAATATGATGTTAAACCTGACGAAGAAGCCGAGATGTGCGAATAGGAAAAGATTGGAGAAATTGAAAAAAGACAGGTAATAATCAAATATTGGTATATTTTACCGAGAAAGGGGAAGCGTCTTATTATCTTGAACTCTTTATCCATATTAAATTGCCGTAATTATTTAAAAAAAGTGGCGGGGAATCTGCCGGGCTCCAGCTCTAATGAGACCCTTCCTTGAATGTTCCCTTTGTTATTTCGGAAAAAAGCGACCGAAGAACGGATAAAATTCCATCTCAGTCTCACGCCGCCGGATATGAATCCCTCGGAAAAACCGGCCATAAGCTCCAGCGGCGCGCCTGTTTCCAGGCAAAAACCATAATGGTTAATTAGATGACTGCCCCTGTATTCTCCTTCCCAGGATACAAGAAGCTTTTCTTTGAGATATAACGTGGCCCCAAACCAGCTTCCCCTTTCGCTGAGAACATCAGAATCATAATCCAGTTTATTACGTTCCCGTAACCCTGCAGCTGTATATCTGAAAGAAACAGGCGGTACGGGTCTTATTATTATTCCAATATCACCCGTTATATCTGAGTCAGACACTCTGGTTTCGTTACAGGAAGAACAGCCGGAATAAATATCGAAAATGAATCGATCTATTCTTAAAGTTGCTCCAATTTCTAAATAAGTACTTGGAGTGCCGCTGAATAATTTTTTCGAAATTCCAGCGGCTACAGATTCAGCTGCTTCGTTTAGCTTATTTCTTCTGCGATAAAACGAAAATCCCATTTCCATCTCTTTGAGAGGATAAACAAATGCCCCCTTCATTCCGCTTATGTGATTGCCGGTATAATCAAAATAAAAAAGGGGGACATCTATATTCGAAACAGCCGCGGGATTAAGAAAAATCACAGACGCGTCATTATTAAATGATTCACGCGTTCCACCCATTGACTCTGATCTTGTGGTGCGTATGATATAAGCTGATGCTGATCTTGAACAAACAGAAACACAAACAGCAAAAACAGCAACCAGCAGATATCTACCGCCGAAATCGCTAAATCTTTCGAGCTTCATCCAACCGCTTTAAACCTTCTAGTAAAAGATGATCCAATTTGACATCTATGAGTATATCTTCATTTTCAGTCTTCGCGTCTGCCAAAAAGATAAATTGCCCCTCGACCCATTCCAAAACCATGTAAACCACTCTCTTTATCTGTTCTTGTATAACAGAAACAAGCACATTTTGATCTATATCCTCATTTTCTATAAGAACATCCCCAACCCTCTTATCGACATCATCTCTCCGGCTCTCTTGAAGGGCTTGCTCCAACTGGTCTTCACTTATTAATTCCTTTTCAATAAGTATCTCTCCAACCCGCTTGTTACCCGTATCGATCTTAGCGTAAGTAAGTTGTCCCGTCTCAAAATACAAAGTCGCCACGTTGTGGGCTGTAATCAATTTCAATCTGCCAGTAAGATTGGCAATATTTATCATCTGAAATATAATAGACGGCTCAAGAACTTTGAGGTCTCCGCCAAAATCCATCAACAACCTCCTGAAATAACAGAACGTTCACTCTTATTAAATATAGCGTTTATACCTATAGACGTCTGAGACACAATAACGGCAATAAATGATAATCCCAGAACCAGAATCAGTGAATCCTTGACATTTTCTTCCAATACAAATCGCGGAAAGAGTTTTTGTAACACGAGAATAACTACTCCGAGAAACTGAATTACACCCACAATCTTCCCTGTTATTGTGGCTCTGAGAACAGGCCTTTTGTCATAATAATACAGCAAAATCAGACCTGTGAAAAACTCAAAATATCTGAATGTCAATAGAATAAAAAGCCACAGGGGAATTTCAGACTCTATCAGTAAAAACAGATATACCGACTCTGTCGATAAGATATCCCCTATCGGATCCAGCATCAAACCCATCCTTGTTTCCTGAGAATATCTTCTCGCGATATACCCATCGGCGATATCGGTAAAAGCAGCCAGGAAATATAATGCAAGTGCCACATATAAATAGTCCCTGAAAAAAAACACGAACATGGGAACAACAGAAATAATACGCACACTAGTCAGTATGTTGGCCGCTTTGAAAGATTTCTTTCTCTTACCTTTATCATCACACACAAAGCGAAGGTTGAATAGTATAACTAAAGTATAAATAAATATCGCGGGGATAGTCCATAACAGGAGATCTTTATACAATCCCATGTCGATACGCATAAAAACAGCTCCGGAGACGATTGTAAATATCAAGGCCGTTGACATCATGGTTTTAATTACAGACATTCTCAGAATGGGAGAATTTTTAAACGCCATCCAGGATATTCCAGGCAATTTTAAGAGCTTATCGATTCGCTTTTCACCTTTGATAAAATCTCCTTTTGTCAAAACCCCTTATTCATTCAGAGCCGCCTTCGCGGCGGCAAGTATGGCGATCGGTACTCTAAAAGGTGAGCAGCTTACATAATCGAAGCCATTATTACCGCAAAAGAGTACAGAAGACGGATCTCCGCCGTGTTCACCGCATATACCTATTTTCAGATCACCTTTTACATTACGTCCTTTTTCAACGGCAATCTTTATGAGCTCGCCTACTCCCTCAATATCCAGTTTCTGGAAAGGATCGGCGGGCCATATTTCCTTATTAATATAATCATTCATAAACTTACCTGAGTCATCGCGGCTTACTCCAAATACTGTTTGAGTAAGGTCATTCGTCCCGAAAGAGAAAAATTCCGCCTTTTCGGCTATTCTATCCGCGGTCAATGCCGCTCTTGGAATTTCGATCATAGTTCCCACAAGATAATCGACCTTCACGCCCGTGGATTCCTGTACCTCAGAAGCTGTAGATCTTACGAGCTCCTCCTGCATCACAAATTCCTCTACCGATCCTACAAGGGGAATCATTATCTCAGGTACCGGGTTTGATCCTTCTCCTGAGAGTTCGCAGGCAGCTTCGAAAATAGCTCTTACCTGCATCCGGGTTATCTCCGGATATACAATTCCAAGTCGACATCCTCTGTGACCAAGCATAGGATTTGACTCCTTGAGAGAGGCAATTTTTTCGCGGAGTTTATCCTCATTTACTACCATAGCCGAGGCCAGCTGGGATATTTCATTGTCTTCATGAGGAAGAAACTCGTGTAGAGGAGGATCGAGGGTTCTAATCGTCACAGGCCTGCCGTCCATAGCTTCAAAGATCCCCCGAAAATCATCTCTCTGCATTGGAAGAAGTTTTGAAAGAGCTTTCTCTCTTCCCTCAATATCGGACGCTAAAATCATTTCTCTTACAGCATCTATTCTGTTTCCCTCGAAGAACATATGTTCTGTTCTGCACAACCCAATACCTTCAACGCCAAAAGAAACAGCCGTAGAGGCCTGATCGGGCCTGTCGGCATTTGCCCTTACTCCGAGTTTTTTAATTTTCCCGGCCCACGACATAAGTTCTTCGTAATATGAATAAACTTCCGATTCCTCCCCGCTCATCGCACCCTCGATTACACGAATAACATCCGAGGGAGTTGTACTTACATTTCCCGATATCACTTCTCCGGTCGTGCCGTCTATTGAAATAAATTCCAGTTCCTTTATCAAGGTATCACCTGCTCTGATAACCCGATCTTTGTAGTTAATATTCAAATCTTTAGCGCCGGCAACACACACTTTCCCCATCTGCCTCGCCACAAGAGCCGCGTGAGAAGTAGCTCCGCCGGCGGAAGTGAGAATACCTTCGGCAACGCTCATACCTCGAATATCCTCCGGGCTTGTTTCCACTCTCACAAGTATGACTTTTTCACCTTCTTCCGCTTTTTTTTCAGCGTCATAAGCTGAGAAAACGACTCTTCCGGATGCAGCCCCCGGACCGGCATTTATCCCTCTGGCAACAAGACGTCCTTCATCTATCGCTTTCTGCTTTTCCTGAGTATCAAAGACCGGTCTTAGATATTGGTTTAACTGCTCCGGTTCCAATCTGGAAATTGCTGTCTCTTTTGAAATAATCCCATCCCTCACAAGGTCAACGGCAATTCTTATAGCTGCAAAGCCGGTCCTCTTACCCGTCCGTGTCTGAAGTATCCATAGTTTTTTATTCTGTATCGTAAATTCTAGATCCTGCATATCCCTGTAATGTTTCTCAAGGCGGTTCCTTACATCAAGAAGCTGA
Source organism: Candidatus Krumholzibacteriota bacterium (assembly GCA_034520215.1). NCBI lineage: Bacteria > Candidatus Krumholzibacteriota > Candidatus Krumholzibacteriota bacterium. The sequence goes on from JAXHNR010000001.1 coordinate 1,426,131, forward strand.
TCATAGACATCTTTCATTTCTTCTTCGAGTGAAGGAATATCGGCATCTCCCTTCTGTTGAATATTTATTGGATGAGGCGTTCTTATACCGGCAACGACATCTTCCCCCTGAGCATTCATAAGATATTCACCGTAAAAATTATTCTCCCCCGTCGCGGGATTTCTTGTAAAAGCAACGCCCGTTCCCGAATCTAACCCAAGATTTCCAAATACCATAGCTTGAACGTTGACCGCCGTACCCCAATTATGAGGAATTCCGTTTAGCTTTCTATAGGCAATAGCCCTTTCATTATTCCAGGAATTAAAAACAGCTCCAATCGCCCGCCAGAGTTGTTCTTCAGGATCATCAGGAAAATCAAGATCTTTTTTATCTTTGATTAGTTGTTTATACTCTGAAACAAGATCTTTCAAGTCATCGACATCCAGGTCAATATCGTTGTCTATCTTCCTCTCTTTCTTCTTCTTAATAAGAATCTCTTCAAAGGGATCAATATCATCCCTTTCCTCGGGTTTCATTGCCAGAACTACATCACCGTACATCTGAATAAACCTGCGGTAACAATCCCAGGCGAAACGCTCATCTCCGGATTTTTCAGCAACACCTTTTACCGTTTCTGAGTTTAGACCGAGATTTAAAACTGTGTCCATCATTCCCGGCATACTTATACGCGCGCCGGAACGGATAGAAAGAAGGAGCGGATTGGCAGGATCACCGAATTCTGATCCCATTTCTTCTTCAATCTTCCTCAACTGCTTGGTAACCATCTCCTTTAAACCTTTAGGATATTCACCATTATTTTCGTAGAAGTCGATGCATACCTTTGTTGAAATTGTAAATCCAGGCGGTACCGGGATACCTAAATTAGCCATTTCAGCGAGATTTGCCCCCTTACCTCCCAGCAAATTACCCATTTTGGAGTTGCCTTCGGCTTTACCGCTTCCAAAATAATATACCAGTTTTTCTTTATCCATTCTTCCCTCCACTTGCAAAACACAGACATATAACTTCGATAATATTTATTACACGGTATTTATCTTATGATACTAATCTTACAAGGAGAATTACAACATAAATTGAATAATTTGCTCAAATAAAATAATAAACCTAATTATTAAAAAGCAAGCATTGCTCTAACTCATGCTGCCGTTACTTTTGAATTGGGATAATTATAAAACGATATTAATATGTTATTACTAATAAGCTTAACAGTTGGAGGCTAAAATTATAGTATTGGAGTTTCCCCGGAAATTGAACAGGAAACTGAATAACAGCAAATTAATAAATAAATTAGCGTAATGGACGAGTGGAATCAGTATTATGGATACCATACGACAGTTGATTGAATTTGTCAAAACCCTCGCCGAGTGGTGAGCGGGCAAGGATTTCTGACCCCGCAGGGACAGAAAGAGCGAACCCGAGGCAGGAGAGCCAGCGATTTCCTTGGCCGGCGAGGAATCGACAGCGGTTTTGACAAAATCAATCAACTGGAAGCTGTCCAAATTGGGTTACTACTCGATTTGAATTAAAATTGGGGAAAGTCCTGAAATTATAGTAAGAGTGCGCCGCAAAATAAAAATACTTATAATATAAAGAAGGGCATTAACTGATAGAGAAAGTCTTTTTAGTCCATTTCAGAACTACCTGATAACTATGACCTTGCCGTAAGTATCGTCGCCGTTGGTGTCTTCGCATCTATATATAAAAACTCCTGAAGTAACCTGCCGCCCTTCCATATTTTCCCCATTCCACTTGATTATACCCTCACTTCCATCAGAGCTGTCGTTGACTGCTTTCCAAACAAGATCACCTGAAATAGTAAATATTCTCAATTTGGCTTGAGGGGGAATATTAAAAAATTTAACGTAATCCCCGTCTTCATAATTATGATAATATGGTGTTGTTTGAGCCGATGAACCCGTTCTGAATGGATTCGGCACAGCATAAATATCGTCCATAACGCCTGTGTGCGGAGAACCTACCCATATTGCTTCCATAACATCAGAGCATGGGATCGAGTCATTATCACAGACAAAATTATCTGACACGGAATCCTTAGAACTTCCCCTGTAAAATCCCCTGTCGTAACTTGTAACACTGTAGAAGTACTTAAATCCCGGAAACACATTCTTATCCAACCACTCATAATATACCAGTTTATTACCTCCCAGGCTGTCAACTCTGGGATAGGCCATTTCATCACCGCGGTCGGTGAAATACTCCCAGGTTTCTAATCTTTTGTGAGGTATGTCATCGATTCTGTTAATTTTTGAATAAAGGTAATATTCCTCTTTAGATATCTCGGCAATAGCAATCATGTCAGTCTGGGAGGGATAATCGTCGGAATCTTTGTTTTGGACTCCTTTCCTCCAGACATGGAACCCCTCAAATGTCTGCAGGTCGACAGAGAAATAAGCGCTTGTTCCATTCGAGGTTGTATCCACATAACCATCTTTAAAATAAACGCTCAATCCAAGATCTTTCTGATTGCCTGTTTCTCTGCTCATAAGAATAAGTGGAATTGTATCACCGTATTGCCCGAAGTTTCCTATATTGATTCTCTGTTGATAAGTTTCGTATTTAACTTGATGCCTTCTCAACAAATCATTATAAACCCAGAATTTATCGGTAAATTCAATAATTATATTAATCGTACCGCTTCCGCCGTCGGCGGCGCTTGCAACATGATAAATTCCTTTTTCCGACAGAGAAATATTTAGTCCCCTGTCGATAAATCCTTTGTAATCTCCGGTAAATTCAATTTCAACACCATCTGTTTCGTGCTTATAATTCCAATTATCATAAAATTTAGTGCCAACTTCTGTCGTAATTGAATCGGGAGCGGGATACCAGCGTATTCTCACATTTTTCCCGTCATTTTTAACGGTAATTGAGTCTGGTTTTACCGGTTTCAGTATAACTTCTTCTCCAACAGCAGGCGTAATCGGATTAACCAGAAAAAATAATATTAAATTTACGAATATGTAACTTTTTGAAATTGCTTTAAACCTCACTATCCCTCCTTTAAATACCCGATATAATCTTTTATTTCTTAATCTGCCATTCAGTAAATACAGTTTCGAATATCTTCTCGACAGATTCGTGCTCAAGATACCAAAGTGGAAATCCGAAATGAAAGCTGTTAGCCGGGACAGATGTGCCCCTGAGTGGAACTCTGTAAGCATTCTTTGTCAGTATAAGCCCTACGGGTGAATTGTTGAACTCTGAAAATTCACTACAGGCTTTCATACGATACATTGGATGGAACCAGTCGAGATGTCCGGAAATGCCCTCATTCTCCATATCATCTGGACCGTCGAAAGTCTCAACATACCACAACCCGCACCGCGATGGATCACTCGATTCGTAGTGCCAATCCCAAAACCAGCCCGGTCCTGTGATATTCTCATTCAACTTAAGAGTATCAGGAAGTCCAGGATACATCGATGTTACAGGGTCATTTCGGTCAAGTATCGCCATAGTCATCGAATTATCGGCAAAATCTTCATAATCCGCATAAGCGATTTTATTCATTACTCTTACACCGTAATCAGCGTATACCATGCAGTCCTCATAAGATTCGTCATTTTCATTTCCGATAAGGTCGTTTTCTATAGATATCGGAAATCTTTGATCATTACGTTCTTTACGGTTGAAATCGTCCCCATCGAAACAGTCAGTTAATCCACCTCCGGAACGCGCGCTGTACCCGTATGTCAACACATGCCCTCCTGTGTGTAGAAACAACTTTATAAGATTGAGGCTAATCTCGCTTCCGGAAGAACTTTCAGCGGACTCGCTCTCTCCCACAAACTCGAGATTCTTCTTCCATTCACTCTCTGTGCTTGAACTATATATCCAGATAATATTCTTGTAATCAGCGATATCGGATATTTCCAAAGCCCCTAGAGTAGTGGGATAGACATCACCCGCGGGAAATTGAGCGTCATTAAAATTCGATCCCAGGTTATCATTAATTATACCTGCGAGAAAATTATCGTGATCATCCTCTATAGGTAACTGCCCATTCCAGTTTGTTTGAGTTCCCATATAACTTATCCAGTCATCTACGAGCAGAAGGTCCCTTTCCATTTCAAACTGTACAATCTGTATCCTTATAAGTCCTCTGGATACATGCCCCGCGTCATCTTTTGCTTCTACATAAAGAGTATGTGAACCCGTAGTCCATTCTTTCGTACATTGTTTGTAGTCAAGCCCAAAAGTTGAAACATCCCATTCTTCAGCATCCTGTGTATTAATAATATCCCAGCCATACCTGTATCCTACTATCATCCCTCCATACTCAATGGCATTTGCTGACCAAGAAAAATTCAATTCAACTCCCGGAGGTAAAAAGACTTCCTTCGGCTGGGAACTGGTTCCGGTGAATGTTGAACTCCCAATAGTCGCTTCTCTGATAGTCAAATTGGGTGTCTTATTCGGAGAAACAACAAAATCTCTTAAATTACCTTTCTGGTCAGCATCCCTCTTCATAATTGATGTTACGGCGCCTGCTTCATCCTTTGCCTGAATCGCGAAAATGTACTTGCCGGCTGAGGGAATTAATTCTTCACCAATATCATCTCCATATACTACCCCGGATCCCTCCCCGGTCGAAGAATATTCTTTCCAATCTCCCCACAGAGAATAAAATTTCTTCGGCGAACTATTCATGCTGTCAGCGATATTATACTCATTTGGTTTATCTTGCCCCTCAGGATACAAATTACCTATATCCTTTAAAGACGAGCATAAATATCTTATTGATTCAGGAAACTGTTTATTGTCAGGTGAATCTATAAAGTCAGTTGCTTTCCAGCCAAATGTTATAACGACACTATAGTTCCTGGCAGTTCCTTTAGGTTTCTCAATTGTGCATGTCGGGGAAAGGGTCCAAGATGTAAATGAAACATGTTCAACCTTCGAGATTGCTCCCTCTTTATCAATAGCTCTTATAAAAAAGGTGTTGGTCTTCTCAAATTTCGTATATTCAGAATCTTCTTCCCATCGGGATGAAACACTGTCACACTGAAACGCGAATATTTTGTCATTGTAAACTTTAATCTCCGTTGAATCTTTATCGGTATACGTGAAGGCTTTTTCCCACTCTACCATTGTGTCAGCTGGTGAAAAGCCGTAGGGATCTCCGCTTACAATAATATATTCACAATATTCAACCTCACCGTCAGGATCGAAGGAATCCCAGTAAAAATGAATTTTATAAGATGTTGTTGACCTCTCAATCGGTACACGGGTGAGTCTGACAACCGGAGGTTTGTTTTCTGCCATTTCACCCGTAAAGAGGTCTTCAGAACAACCAATAAAAACAGACGCTGCCAGCAAAATAATAAGCGGGAAGATAGCCGATCGGAATATTAACATTACTAATTAACCTCCTGCCTTGATCCTACAGTCCCGATGAATAACCCAATCTGGTAATCACCAGCTGTTTTCAATATAAAACTGCCCTTCCAGAGTATCCTTCCTGGCATAATTGCCGAGGTTACCGCCACTGGAATAGATATCTCCACCGGGTGTACTCCTTATCTTTTGTTTGAATATACAACTATTTTCCTCAGGATCAAATTCACAATCTCTTCCAAGGTCAAAACCTATAATATGCCAGTTCTGAACTCCCGAAGGTATCTCCCCAAGTCTGGTTGTATCAACTGCACCTCCGGATAAAGGTATATTAATTCTAATATCCTTCAATAATATATTATCTGTGTCCGGATAGAGCATTTTGTTCTCATCTCTCAAATTAGAATTTCCTTCAACCCAGTAATACCAGGATTTGACCGCGGACCATGGGGGATCTCTGCTATCATCATGTCCTGTGGCTCTAAGCAAAATAGGATAATACAAACTTTCTACGCCTGTAGACCCAATAACAGGGACAGGTCTGACCTCCCCCTCTGAGTTCAGATACGATTCCGGACAGCTGAAACACCAATTGCCGATATCAGTCGGATCGGCAAGTTTCAGAGGATCCAGCGGAACAAATATTGTATCATCATCCGAGTACGGATTTACCACATACTCAAACACACCTACCTCGAAACTCTCCACTGTCGGTTGAAAATTTCCGTAAAAAGTAACTTCGGCAGGGGTATGATCATATCTATACTGCTCGTCGTATGAACGAACTGAAAATATATATTCACCCGAACCTATAGTCATCGAAACTGAATCGATCTCTCCGGGATTGTTGTTTTCAGCATTTACCAGTATTGGAAAGTATGGTGTTGAAGCAGATGACATTTGATCTTCAAGATTTGAATAGCGGTTGGTCTGAAGCTTGTATTTGAATCTAATTGGAATTGGAGGGTCATATTCAAGTATATCTCTTTGATCATCCCACCCTGTATAGTTGATCCGTAATACTGAATTTAAGGGGAGAGTATCAAGATTGACATCAGAAAAACTCACCGTGTCGCTATCCGCTTCACCATATTGATTCAGGAAGTAATTATCACCCCACAACACCTTGGTATCAGGGTCGAAATTTATTACAATATGACATAATCCATCTCCCGATACGGGATTGGCTTCAGACTGAGCTCCAGCCTGATCACGGGCAACTCCTCTGAAATAAAAATCTCCATTTTCAAGAGGATTATCCTTCGTATTCATCGCGGTAGCGGTATTAAGGGTATCGAATCCCCCGTATTCATCTTTTATGTAATATTTATTATCCTCGGAGGGGAATTCAACAATTTCACCGGGTGCGGGAATATAGGGTTCATCTGAAGGAAAATTCGGATCTTTCTTATCACGCGGATAAGTAACACCGCTTACTGACCAATTATAGCCCGTAATTACGTCTCCCGCAACTTCTGTAATGCCCTGGAATTTGAATCTCAAAGGTGTAAACAGGCTGACCGTATCGAGTGAAGAGGGATCATATGAGTTATAAGGTTTATCTCCTATCTTAACCCAATAGTTAATTACAGGAACCGCGTCCACGGTGGCAAAGAATTGTATTCTCGCCGGGGTTTCATCAATTAAACCGCCGTCATCTACCGCGGCGATGTGAAACGCCTGCCTATTTCTGGTTTCTTTCTTTTCAGCGTCATACCCTTCAAACATGATGACAGTATCAGTTCTGGTTGTAAAATTTCCCTTTAAGTAATCAGATTTTCTGTTGGCTGGATTCCAGTCGAGCATTTCCGCGTTTCTATCTTCAAGAGGCGTTAATGTTCTGAGCGAATCTGATATATAAAATATGTATTTACTTATCATTCCATCTTTGTCTTCACCGTGCCAGTATAGATGTACTTTGTAATCAGCGTTAAGTGTTTCCGGAGGAGCGTATGTAAGGTATGTTTCAGGTTCCCTGTTTTTGTCAAGGGGCTCCTCCTCGAGCCTGCACCCTGAATAAATAAAAAATGCCATAACTGTTAATATAGCAGAAACTAACACACACAATGTCTTTATAATCTTCATAATCTTTCCTTTTAATATCAAGATTATCATACTGTTTTCAACAGGTATAATATATGTAATCACTTCCATTAAAGTCAATGAAAAAAATAGACAGATAACCCCTGTTCAAAGCTGTATTCGCGTTAATAAAATCAAAATTAGTATCTAAATAGCAAAAAAAGTGGCCGGGAGAAGACCCGGCCACTTAAGGCTAACCATAACAATCCAAACGACCGGCTTTATCTAAGCAGGATCATCTTTCTTGTCTGGGAGTAGTCTTTGGTGTCCATACGATAGAAATATACACCGCTCGCAACGCTAGCGCCTCTGTTGTTGATTCCGTTCCAGGTCTCTGTGTTAAGACCGCTGTCGCGTACGTCGTTTACAAGTGTGTTTACAAGCCTACCCGCAACATCATATATCTGTATCGATACATGACCCTTCGCCTTCATATTATACTTGATGGTCGTACTCGGGTTGAAGGGGTTGGGATAGTTGCCGTGAAGCTTTGTGAATGCCGGTGTATCCTCGACATCTGTGATTTCCCCGTTTACTCCATTTTCGAAGAAAAAGAATGCCTTCTCCAGGAATTCATTTCTTATAGGAGCACCCGAAGAATTAGCGTCGCGCATAGCCATTATGCTGAAGCCAGTTGTAATAGCTCTCTTCGGCATATTCGTGGTTGTTGTATCATCCATCGCGACAGCAGCGAAGCTGCCGTCAGGATATGTCAACGCGCCGGACGCATGAGTCTCATTGACGTCGAGTACATCCAACTGATTAATGATAGGACAACCGCCGAAGGCATAGAAAGCTTCCAGTCCGTCGAAAGGTCCGCCGGCAACTGGGGATACAAGTGGTGAAATTACTCCGCCGCCTGTATATCCACCGGTGCGATTGTAATAGCTGTTATTTACAAGCTGTACACCGAGAGTGTTAGTCATGAAACTGGTAGCGGTGGCAAAGGTGAGGTTTGTAATTACGCCGTCACCCATAACAAGCAGGTTCGTAGCGTGACCTTCACCATCGATATCATCAGCCCAACCCTCGAGAAGCGCGCAATCGTCTTCTTTACTGTCTGTTCCATTATTTATGGTTCCGATATCAAGATCGCCGGAATCCCATATAATCTTTTCATAGAACATACTCAGTTTATCCACATTGATGCGGCTCGCAAGGCCGTTTCCAACGCCTGAAGTAGGCGCGTTAACGTCATAACGGTCATAGGGTGAAGCACTGACAGCGTTAAGCGCGGGTGTCATGTAGTCATCAACTCGGCCATTCCAGCTTCCTCTATGCTCAAAATCGTCTACATAGAGTATGCTGTAAACAGTAGGCTGTGTCGGTAGACATTCCCACTCAAAACTTCCGCCCTCAAGAGCGTTCGAAGGCAGATAGTTTGTTTCAGCGTTAATATCCGTCGCTGAGAAATAATATTCGATAACGTGATCATAAGTGAAGATCGCGTCGTTAATATCGAACATATATTCATCGGCTACCTTTGTTGAAGGACTACCAACTCTTGCGTTTCTACCCTGTACCTTAAACCAAGTGCCGTCGGCTACAGGTGTCGGAAGAGCATAGGGGCCAACTTCGCCGGTATCAACAGATGCCGCGAAATCAGCGGCGACAGCTCCGGAAATGGCGTCATACACTTTAAAATGCATATAGACTTCGGCTGTCGCGCCGGGGCCATTTTCATATCCGCTGGCATCGACTCCAGCAATTGCTCCGGCTACAGGTGAAGTTACCTGAACCGTGACTGAATCACCGGGATCAATTCTATTCGGCTCTTCACTTGAAGCAATGTCGTTAGCCGCGTCAGCTCTCACAAATCCGGTATAATCCGCGTTAGGCGGGAAATTATCCTGGAATAGATCGAGGTGGCGGTAACTCCACTGAGGACCGCTGGTTTTCACACGTTCAACATATACATTGTCAAACCATGGTGAAGGACTATGGTTTGTGCATGTTCCATAATATCCGCCCCATACGTCGCACATATCGGAAACACCGAAATTAAGCTGAAGTATGGAATCCGGCTTAACAAGATCACTTACGTTTTCGCCCGTAAAGAGATAATCCTGATCCGGACCGTAATAGACATAGTTTCTGTCTTTCCATGATCCTGGACAACCGTCTTCTACATTACGAACTCCCCAGGTATAGAATACCAGGTTGTCGAGAGGCAGATCGCGGTAGACCTGGAACCTGAACAGTACTCCGCCGAACTTAGGAAGATCGGCTGAAGGAATGGCAGTGTCCTGGACATGGGTTTGTGTAGATGAGTATTTCATCATGTCAATCGGGGGTGATATAATTCCCTCGTTCTGACATGGCGCTGCAGTACCGGATTCGTTAAGACAACGAGGTGTCACGTACATACCGGGATAAAGATCCTGGCGTGATGAAAGCTCAGTTGAACCTACAAGGAAACCCCACTGAGTTCCATAGTCATCATGACATGGATCAGGTTCCATAAGGCCAGTCAACTTACCGCTGTGAATGCCGTAAGCAGGCTCGCCGAATGAAGTCCAGAAAGTCGTGTTGTTATCGCCAACTGTAGATGCTTCAAAATCCTCTGTATTCAGAACAGCAGCGTCAGCGGTAACTTCAATGTCATCGAGTATGATACCGCCGTCTGTGTTCAGGAGACCATCCTGATCACTCCACGCGCCGTCCGCGGTAAAGTGGAAACGGAACTTAGTGCTGGTTCCGGTTTCCGCTGACGTAAGAGAAATTACGTCAACCGTGTCATGATAACCGCCGTATGTTCTGTGTGTAACCCACTCATCGTTGCTGTCAAGGTAGTCCACATAGGCTTGATCATAACCTCCGCCTTCATTGTGGGCCACGGCGTGGTAGCTGAGCCCGACAGTACTCGTAAGAGTAATCAAATCACTCTCAAAGTGCTGATTCCAGTTATTACCATAACCGGGGGCTTCTCCCCAGGCACAGAGATAATTGCTGGTTCCTGGTCTCGTACCGCACCACATGGACTTCGTACCGGAAATCGGCACAAGTAAACCGTAATCTCCGCCCGCAAGTCCAACAAAATCATCGACGTGCCAGAATATACTCTGCTGAGCTGTGTGATCAACCGTCGTCCAGCCTTGAGCACTTTCGAAGCTGTATCTTACGATATGGTATGTATCAACAGCCGCAGCCTGATAGTAACCCGGGACACTGTCATCCGTAAGAAGTCCAGTGCCGTTCAGGGCTTTTTTAATCCTCTTGCTGCCTCTGTCGATATCACGCGCCGACACGGTACCGGCAAACATTGCAACAAGACAAATACCTAGTACAATTACTAAGGTCTTCTTCATTTCTTTATTCCCCCCAAGTGTTAAGAGAATAAGCTAATTTATTTATGTCGCTTGACCAGGATCGGCTGATTATTCGGCCGAATCAATATGTTACCCGCCTCCTTTGTAGCTAGATTCGGCAAACCAGCGGGGCCCCCTTCCGTTTTTAGTTCCAAATTTATGTCGAGTAAGCCTGGACTCCAACGGTGGCCGGCGTAAGGCAAAAACCCCACTTTACACGAAAACCACCCCTTTACAGGGTTCTCGACCCTATTCAAGGACTATCGTATTGTACCATAGAATCATTTGTCATGTCAAGAGGGAAACTGCTCTTTTCTCAATATAGGTAATTACCCTGTAACTTTGCCGTTACTAAAATATTGCCCTGATTTTGGGGGAATGTCCAATAATGAACCTTTATTTTTAATTCTGATGTTAATTCTTAAACGGGATCAAGAACTATCCTTGATTCCCCCCAACAAGACACACCGCTTACCCGCGCCGTCAAATCAGTATAATATTAAACTGACGGGGCTATTCTTCGGTTATTCTGGAATAATCACAAGTGTAAGAAAAGGCGGAACTTAAAGCGCGCAGAAAAGACAACCTGTTCTTCTTTGTTTTTTCATCATTACAATTCACAAGAACTTCATCGAAATATCTATTTACGGGCTCGACCAACTCTTCCCGTAATAATGAGAAAACCATTTCCTCTCTCTCTTCACTCCTCAGTCTCAAAATCCCCGCCGCCGACTCTATGGCGGCATCAAACAGATCCTTCTCGGCTTTATCTATGAAAAGTCCCGGGTCGAAAGTCATCTTCTCGATATCTCCGCCGGCTAGCAGTCCAAGCATTTCTAATCCGTCAATTCCAATATCGCTTTCTGAAAGGTCTCCCGCTATATTTGCTATCCTTTTCATCGCGAGAATAAAAGGAGAAAGTACTCCGTCATCTCTCATACGAGTAAGTTGGACAGCCATCTTCCTTGTCAAAAAAGGCACGTTCCAACCGGCTGACATAAGAGCGGTCACTATATCATGACCGAACCCCTCGGCGCGGAGCATATTGAAAAAACGCCGGCTAAAGAATTCATAGATTGCGTCAAAGAGGGATGTACCTTCCCCCTCAACATCTTTAAATAGAGACAAACTCACATTTACAGCCCGAGGAAGTGAAACCGGAATCTCCTTCTCGATCATAAGACGCAGGACACCCATCGCCTGTCTGCGAAGGGCGTATGGATCCACAGACCCGGTGGGCTGGCAACGCAGAATATACCCTCCGGAAATGTTATCGATTTTGTCGGCGCAGGAAAGAATAACACCGGCATATCCTTCGGGAATATCATCCCCGGCGAAGCGGGGCAGATTGTGTTCATATACTGCTTCCGCCACACTCTCTTCTTCTCCGGAAACCCTCGCGTACTCCCTTCCCATATAACCTTCCAGCAGAGTAAATTCTTTCCCGTCCCTTACCATTTCACTCGCGAGATCGGCTTTCGCGAGTTTCGCGGCCCTTGAGATTACAGATGAAAGACCGTCACCGGCGGGGTTCCACTCCGACATAATCCAGAGAGCAAGCTTTTCCATCCTCGAGGATTTTTCAGCCAGACTGCCCAGGCCCTCCATCCACACAATATCTTCAAGTTTCTCCGCCATCTCAGAAAGCGGCAGTGAAGTATCTTCATTGTAATAAAATTCCGCGTCGGCGAGCCGGGCCTGAAGCACCCTCTCATACCCCCCGATTATCTCTTTCCGGTTCTTCCTGACCCCGTCGGCAAAGGCTATAAAAAAGGGTTTGAGCTTCCCGTTTCCGTCCTCAACTGAAAAATATTTCTGATGGCTCCTTAGAGCTGTAACAATAACTCTTCGGGGTAATTTCAGGAAGCTGTCATCAAATCTGCCCGTAAAGGGCACAGGAGATTCAAGGAGGTTGGCAACGGTGGCAACGAGCTTATCATCCGGGACTACTTTCGCCTTGATCTTCCGAGCTTCTCTTCGCAAAGCTTCAGCCACCTTTTTCCTTCTCTTTACGGGATCCAGAATAATCCCGTTTTTCTTCATAAGCGAAAAATACCCGTCTATGTCTTCAACTTTCGTGTATTCGTCAAAAAAGGGGTTGACTCTGGTCTTCCTGCCCGAGGAAACCGAACCAATGGTTAACTTGAATGCTTTCTTCCCCAGAAAAGATAGTATCCATCTGAGGGGTCTGGCAAAGCGCAGACCACTGCCGTCCCAGCGCATAGTCTTGGGGAATTTAAGCCCCGTTATCCAGTCAGGTACTATTTCCATAAGGAGTTCATTGGTCTTTCTACCCTGAATTTTCTTTACGACCGCGAGATATTCCCCCTTCTTCCTGCGAACTTTCTTAAGGTCCTCCGCGGAGACATTTTGCGATTTAGCAAACCCGTAAGCGGCCTTCGTGTATTCGCCCCTGTCAGATACCGCGGCTGAAATCGGAGGGCCGGTAATTTCTTCTTCAACAGTTCTCTGTTTACTTGCCAGATCAGTTACGTAGATAACAATTCTATTTGGAGTTCCGAGGACGTAAACGGAATCAAATCCTACCCTTTTATCTTCAAGTTCCGAAGCGCATTTCTTTTCCAGCTGCTCAAGAGCAAGGTCGAGATAACTGCTCGGCAGATTCTCGCAGCCTACTTCAAGTAGAAAATTTCTTCCCATCGATTCTCCTTTCTGCACCCTCAAAGCTCCGCGTCAATCCCGTTTTTCTAAAAAAACCTTTCAGGTTCCGGTTCTCTCCAACCTTTATTACAGTAATTGGACAAACCGGCCTAATAAGCTTTCTGACTCGCGAGCAGGGGAAACCCGCCCGTCTCTCTTACCGCTACATATTCCGCGGCTACTTCTTTCGCGAGGTCTCTTATCCTCGCGATATAACTGGTTCTTTCCGAAACACTCACAGCCCCCCTGGCGTCAAGTATATTAAAAATGTGAGAACATCTGAGCACATAATCATAAGATGGAAATATAAGCCCTTCCTTGAGCATCCTCTTCGCCTCTTTATAGTAATTATCAAATATCTTGAAATACATGCTGATATCGGCTTTTTCGAAATTAAAGGAGCTGAAATCCTTTTCGAACTGATAATAGATATCCCCCCATTTAATCCCCGCTCCCCATTCGATCTCCATAATATCATCGACACCCTGTATATACATGCATATTCTCTCAAGTCCGTAAGTTATCTCTGTTGATACGGGGTCCAGCTCTAATCCCCCCGCCTGTTGAAAATATGTAAACTGAGTAATTTCCATGCCGTCAAGCCATACTTCCCACCCAAGTCCGGATGCTCCGAGTGTGGGCGCTTCCCAATCGTCTTCTATGAATCTGATATCGTGACGGGATGGATCGATGCCGATCGCTTCCAAGCTCTCAATGAACAGGGGGACAACATTACTCGGAGACGGCTTGAGTATAACCTGAAACTGATTGAACTGCTGTACCCTGTTGGGGTTTTCGCCGTACCTGCCGTCTTTTGGTCTTCTGGAAGGTTCAACGTAAGCCGCCTTCCAGGGTTCAGGCCCCAGAACTCTCAAGAATGTGGAAGGATTCATCGTTCCGGCTCCGACTTCAGAATTATTAGAGGTTACAAGCAGGCACCCCTTATCCATCCAGAAATGCTCCAGATCAAGTACAAGCTTCTGAAAGTTCACTTCAATTCACCCCTTTTAACAAACCAAGAGAAGAGGGAAGCTTGTAATTATCAAGATGCGATCTGAAAATCTCGTGCAGGAAACGTCCGATCTCCCTTCGTTCTCTTCTGCCAAGTCTTAATCCAATAATATCATTGTCCATAGGTTTTCTTTCCATACACTCTAATATATAAGAGGCGGATGCTGATATTAAAAACATACCTTCCCTGGCACATCTTTCACATCTAACATCCCCCGATGAAGTATTTATCCATAATCTCTCGCCGTCAAGATTCTTTCCACAACTTTGACACTTTTTAACAGACGGGAATAATCCCGTTAGTTTCAGCAGCTTTACTTCAAAAGTAAAAAACCCGGCCCACGGATCTTCAACAATGGGTAGAAGTGAAAAGAAATTATCGACGAGAGTAAATATCCTTTCATCTGTTTCCCGCTCTATGACTGAACGGTCCACAATCTCAATCGTCGCCTGGAAAATAAGCAGCCTTTTCAAATCACTTCCCGCTTCGCTGAAGGATGAACGGCAATTTATCTCTTTCAGGATATGAAGACCCCTTCCGGCTTTATAATAAAAAACAACCTCACATATATTGCCAGTCATAAGACTGCCGGAAAATCTCATTTTTCCCCTTTTAGCTCCCTTCGCCAACACTCTAACCTTACCGTTCTTCCTGGTTAACAAAACAGCAATCAGACTCGATTCACTATAATCAAAGGTTCTTAATACTACAGCATAGTCCTTGAGAATCATACTCATTACTACTCCGCGCGGAAACCTTTAGCCGCCTGTAAATCACTTGAGAAAGAGTGTGGCAATACTCAAATAAAAGATTATCCCGAGTATATCATTGAATGTAGTAATAAAAGGTCCAGTGGCAAGAGCTGGATCGATATTAATTTTATTGAGCAGCAGTGGAACCGATGTGCCTATAAGAGCCGCCCATAATACTACAGAAAAGAGGCAAAGCCCCAGAAGAGTCGCCAACTTGTAATCCTTAAGCCATATTACCACAACGATAAAGAGAATTGCTCCGAGAAATGTGCCGTTAAGAACTGACACCCTCAATTCCCTTAAAATCTTTCTTGTCGTATCGGAAAGACTGAACTCCCCCGTAGCTAATTCCCGGACAACAACCGCGGAGGATTGAATCCCCACATTTCCGCCCATAGCCATAATTACCGGCACAAAAAAGGCCAGAGAAAGAATCGATTCAAGAGATTCGCGGAATTCGCTCATAACAAGTGCTGCAGTAATCCCCCCGAAAAGAGCGGCAACGAGCCATGGTATTCTCGCCTTTGAAAGTCTCAGTGTGGATTTCGCCCAGAACTCTTCATCACCGGTACCCGCGAGACGCGAAATATCCTCGTTAGCTTCCTCCTCGATAACATCTATGATGTCATCAACCGTAATTCGCCCGAGGAGTTTCCCCTTTCCGTCAACCACGGCCACACTGTAGAGATCATATTTGGAGAATATCGCCGCCACTTTCTCCTGATCCATCTCCACATTAACCTTCTCAATATCTGTATCCATCACTTCAGAAACATCCATCCCGGGATTCTCAAGAATAAGCTTAACAACCGGTATTATACCAAGAAATACACCTTCTCTATCGACTACATACAAATTCTGTATGTTTTCAACCGTCCTGGCTTCATCTCTGACAAAATCTACAGCTTCGCCTATCGTAATATCTTCTCTGATCACAAGCAGCTCTTTGGCCATAATACCGCCGGCTGATTCTTCATCGAATTTCAGAAGAGCTACTATATCTCTATAATCTTCCCTGCTTACCCTTTCAAGTACGAGAGGGATCCTCTCGGCGGCCATAAGATTAATCAGGTCAGCGGCGTCATCGCTCGCCATTCTGTTTACGAGACGAGCTGTCGTTTCGGGTTCTAATTCTTCCAGGAATTTCCTTGATATCCCCTCGTCGAGAACAGGAAAGATTTCAGCGGATAAATCTATATCAATGGATTTAAATAAGAAAAGCGCGATTTCACTGTCCAGAGCCATCATTATTTCAGCAATATCAGGGGCTTTTAATCTATCAAAAATATCCGGCGAAAAGGTATAATCACCGGACATGTATTGTTTTGATATATATTCGACTCTTTTCTCTAACTCTTCTCTCATATCACTCCAATAACGAGCGGGTTCGGTTTAAAAACCTAAAGACTATCATAGCCTGGATTTAAGTCAAGCGCTATTTATTCAGGACTTTCCCCAATTTGGACAGCTTCCAGCCTCAGCTCCAAACCTAATCTTCCGTTTTAGGCATCCATCCGTGTGGGACAACCGGTTCACCCCGCGGAAAGTACGGCTTGAAGAACCCTCCTGATATAACCATTTTCAAGGCGCTCTCGACGGAACAACCAAGTTCTATTGTTTCCTCTTCGGGAACCATAAGAAAGTACCCCGAAGTCGGATTGGGGGTGGTTGGAAGGAAAACGCTTACAAAATCCCTGCCCTTACCATCAACTGTATTGAACTTTGAAGTAGCGGTAACAAATCCAATGGCGAAGGTGCCGGCAATAGGATACTGAATCATCACTGCTTTCTCGAAAACAGTTTTCCCGCTCCTTAAAAAAGCTTCACTGAGTTGTTTTACGGCAGTATACATCCGGCTGATAAGAGGAATTCTGTATACAAAGACTTCAAGCCATCCTATCACTCTCCTGCCAATAAAGTTTCCTCCAAAGACACCCGTTAGAAAAATAATCACCAGAACGCCGATAAATCCAAGCCCGGGAAAATAAATAAAGGGGTATTTCTCAACCAGTGGATTCAGAATATTATCAACTGAATTAAAGAATTGATAAAAAACCCACCCCGTAACAAGGATTGGAAGAAGAATTAATAAACCGGTTAAAAACCTCCTTCTCAGCCAACTCATTCGAACTGTCCTTTCTGCAAATAATAAATACTATCCATCTTCATCAATATTATTCAGATTCTTCCGGAAGGGTAATTTGAACATCTATTATACGCTGCCTGTTAAGATAATCAATACTGAAACTAAGCCCTTTATATTCGATTACCTCCCCTTCAATAGGAACTCTTCCTAATAAAGCGTAAAGAAATCCTCCAAGAGTATCGGCCTCTTCAGAAGGAACGGCTATTTTCAGAGCCTCATTTAGATCATTGATATTTATTCTTCCCTTCACAGAATATCGTCCCGGGGCAAGACGGCGTATCAGAGTGCCTTCCCTGTCATCTTCATCCCTTATCTCTCCGACTATTTCTTCCAGAATATCTTCGAGGGTTACAATTCCTGAGGTTCCTCCGTATTCATCAACTACTATCGCCATATGTTTTTTCTGATTCTTGAATTCTCTAAGCAAATTGTCGATTCTCTTTCCTTCCGGCACGTAATAAGCCTCTCTTAAAATTCTTTTTATTTCAAATTTTTCTTCATCATTCGCGACCACAGCCAAGTCTTTTACAAAAAGAATGCCGATAATATTATCCACACTTCCTTCATAAACCGGAACCCTTGAATTGCCGGCCTCGAAGACCATCTTGCGGATCTCATCAAGTTCCGTGTGGCTTTCGAGAGCAAAAATGTCCATTCGCGGAACCATTACCTCCCGGACTCTCTTCTCTCCAAATTCAACTATGCTGTGAACCAGCCTGCTCCCATTTTCTCTGATAAAACCCTCGCCGCCCTGATCACTGTCCGGAAACACAAAGAACGGAGAAGAGAATTCAGCTGAAAGCAGCGGAAACACTCTTTTAATAAAACGAAGCAGATATGTCGTCGCGGGTTTGAATAGAAAATAAACCGGGAATAAGGGACAGGAGATAAATAATGCTGTTTTAGCGGGATTACGGGTTGTGAACCCGGCCGCGGATATTGAAACAGCGAGAATAATGAGAACCATAATAATCAGCAAGAAGCCCGGTGACGCCGGCATTATATTTCCGGCTATCACCGGAAACATATATGAATATATTACTATCATAATAATTTCCGTGGATATTAAAGCTGTGATCAAATGCAGTCTTCCCCTGTGCAATATCCTAAAGCACGCGCTTACGATTCCTTCTCCGGGGAAGAGTTTTTCCCGGCTGATTCTTGACACTATAGCAAAAGAAAGAATACCGCATGATATCATAACCTGAATTAGGAGTAACATAAAAAACTCAAGAGATGATTTTAGAATTATATGCATAACAGCACCTGCTTAATAATTTAATATAAGCCTATTATATGAAAAGTTTATCTACTTCCTCTGAGTCGAAAAGAGAAAGGAGATAATTCTTTTCAGCTTTCTCCATCTTGCCGGCACTTTCATTATCTAAGTGAGTATAACCGAATAAATGGAATATGCCGTGAATAACGAGTCTTATCAAATAAACTTCGGAAGAAACATTACGTGAACGGGCACCCTCGGATAAAGATCGCCAGCATAATACTATTTCTCCCAACAGGTCAGAATCGCCTTCCGAAAAGTTATCATCATCTGAATAAGAGAAAGTAAGTATCTCCGCGGGGCCTTTTCTCTTTTTGTATTTCCGGTTAAGCAGAGCCATTTTCCTCTCGCCTGCAAGAATTAAATTCAAATATTTACCCTCAGGCATAAGATCACTTGAAATTCCTTTAAGAACTGGAGCTGCCCGGTAAAATTCACTACGCCCCGTCACCAGCGGGTGGCTCAGCATTGTTATTCTCATTTTTCTCTTTTTCCTCAGCCTCTTCCTCTTTCTGAGCGGGATAAGCGATCCGTTTATGGAAAATAGCAGTTAGTAATTTTATAAATCTCTCTTTTATCAAAGATATATCATTCATCGTCAATCCGCTGTAATCAAGCTGAGCTTCGCGCATCTTGTCATCAAAAATCTTATCAATAATCGCTGTAATCCTCTGAGCTGTCGGTTCTTCCAGAGATCTTGACGCGGCTTCGGATGAATCGGCGAGCATTATCAGAGCGTTCTCCTTGCTGCCCGGTTTGGGACCTTGATACCTGAAGTCATCTACATTGACACTGTCGTTGGAATCATACTCGAGGGCCTTATTGTAAAAATAGGTCATCACACTTGTTCCATGGTGTTCACGAATGGCATCTATGATAATATTCGGCAACTTCTCACTTTTTGCCAGCTGTACTCCCTCTTTTACATGTGATGCTAACACAAGAGCGCTCATAGAAGGGCTGAGCTTCTCATGTTTACTTATCATCTCACCTTTATTTTCGTAAAAATACTCCGGCTTCGCTAATTTACCGATATCATGGTAATAAGCCGCCACTCTCGCCAAAAGTCCGTTCGCGCCGACATCATCCGCTACACTCTCAACCATATTGGCAACCATCAGCGAATGTTGATAGGTGCCGGGAGCTTCCAGAATCATCCTCTTCATAACGGGACGGTTAAGATCACTCAACTCCATAAGAGTAAAATCGGTTGTGATGTCGAATATGGATTCAAAGAAAGGCATAAGGAACATAACTACCATCGTGCATACAAAACTGCTTATAATACCGAAAAGCATATTATACAGGAATGGCTGAGATTCCAGGTTATTAGTCAAACCGATACTTGTAGCACTGATAACATATGCGAGAGAAACATATATAAATACCTTGTAGAAATTCTTCCTTTGCCTCAGATTAGTCATGCTTATAATCGCGGCAGTTCCGGCGAAAAGAGAAGTAAGCACCGCGTTAACCGGTAAATCGGTATGGGTAGCGAGCATCAGAGACGCGAAGAGAGTAAATAAGAGAGCGGGCATATTTCCAAAGAAAGCGCTTATCATAAGTGACACGAACGCTACCGGTATAGCAAAATAATTAAACTGGGGCAGATTGATGATAATTGAAACTGAAAACATATAAAAAAGTATAATTATAAACCCCAGAGTCAGCCTGCCGGGCTGTTTTAAGACGCCTGGAGCAAAGCGGTAAAGAGCAAATCCAAAGATAACAAGCAGAACAGCTATCCTGAGAAATTTACCAAGAAAAAGAAGTTCTTTATCCATGGTTGAAGTATTCAGCTCAATTCTGGCTCTTTCTTCTTCCAATACTTTCAGAATTTCGATCTGTTTTTTGGTTATTTTATCATGCTTTGAAATAATTCTCTGATTCTTTAAAATCCGGAAGGACTTTGGTATACTTTCGAGCTTCGCGTTGCGGTTTGATCTTGTTTTTTCTCTGTCAAAAATCAAATTGGGTTCCAGAAAAGACCTTGTAATCTCGTAGAATATGGAAACCAGCTCACTATCGGTCCCAAAAATTGATTTTGCTTTATCAAAGATCAGCCCTTCAAGCTGAGCCTGACTTATAAGAGAATCGGCTCTTTTAAGTTTTTCAGTTTTATCTGTAATAACACTGATTTTAAAATAATTCCTTCTCCTGAGCGGAGAAGCATCGTTGATAATACCCTTCTCTAGTAAATCCTTTATCAAACTGATATTCTCGCGTTTCAGCGTGTTTCTCGTGCTCCTGTTCATCAATCGCATAAACAGTTCTTTTTCGATGCCTGGAATTACTCTCTTTACAAAATCCAAACGTTGACGGACGGTGAGACTGTCATTGCTTGCTGTCAAATCTAACTGCTCATAAAAATCATTCAGGTCACCTGTCAATCGAGTCGCCATACCCGGTATTTCGCGGTAAACCGGCGGGCAGCTCATTATCGCCTTTGCCTTGTTGCTTTCAAGCTCCCTTTCCGTGAACGGAACAGAAAAAGAGAAGGGAGCTATTACATCAACATCCGCGATATCTCCAGCCCTATACCTTACCTCTCTCGATTTTTTGGTCGGAGGAAACAGAAAAAGAGAAAGGACGAGAAAAAGAAGGGCAAGTATTACTGAAAGCTTTTTCCAGTCATTGAAAAAGTTTTTGATAGAATCAATTCTCAGATAACTTTTTACGCCGTTATTCCTGCCGGGCGTTGGTACATTAGTTTTCTTTTCAGCCATCCTCTGCTCCTGTCTCAGTACCAGTGCTATTATTTTCAGAGCGTTTTTCCTGTGAACCGGCCGAATTCACCTTTCCGCCGGATCGTTCAGAGCCTTGACCAAAAGTACTGAAAGCCCTGATTATCCTTCTTACCAGACTGTGCCTGACTACATCTTCTTCAGTGAAAAAGATAAATTTTACACCTTCAACTCCCCCGAGTATAGACTTTACCGTGACAAGTCCCGATCTGGAATAATCGCTTAGATCAATCTGAGTTATATCCCCGTTAACTATTGCTTTGGAATTCACCCCGAGTCTTGTAAGAAACATTTTCATCTGCATAACAGTACTGTTTTGTGCTTCGTCAAGTATGACAAAAGCATTATTGAAAGTTCTCCCCCTCATATAGGCCAGCGGAGCAATTTCTATAATATCATTTTCAATCATATGCTGCATCTTCTTTTTCCCGATCATGTAGCTGAAAGAGTCAAATATAGGTCTTAGATACGGATCGATCTTCTCCTGCAGGTCTCCGGGAAGAAACCCCAGACTTTCACCGGTCTCAACAACTGGTCTGGAAACAAATATTTTCCCGATGTCGCCTCTCTTAAGAGCGGCAAGAGCCGAAGCTATAGCTAGAAAAGTCTTTCCAGTTCCCGCGGGACCGATCGCGAATACAACATCAAATTCCTCTATCGCTTCAATATATCGTTTCTGCTTTATACTCCTCGGTACAATACCTTTTCTCTTCCTTGGAGAATAGAAGACAACTGATTTTTCAAGCTGGTTTATTCTGGCTGAAACCTTTTTGCCGCCGTTAATAATATCCTCCACATCCTCTCTGGAGAGCTTCCGTCCATCCCGCGCGAGACTTATAAGAGTTTCAAAGACAGCTGTTAATCTGTCTATCTTTTCATCGTCACCCGTTAAAGTAATATCACCGCCCCGGACGATTATTGTTCCTGGAAAACGCTCTTCCAGAAACCTCAGGTTGACATCTTTCACTCCCAGCAGATTAACCATATCTATACCGTCGGCCGAGAGTATCCGTTTCTTGATTCTTTCTTTCAAACCTTAACCCCTATATTAACACAAAACTCCCGGCTCAATGACAGTGAACCAAGAGTTAAACAATTTTATTTAATAAATATATTCTTTTTCACTCAATTGATGGTTCTTCCCTTGGTATAACAAATTCCTGGTCTGGGAAGATCAAATCAGGGTTTTCTATTTTATCCCTGTTTGCTTCGTATATTACGGGCCATTTACGATAATTATCATAAATTTCCCAGTAACCGGCGATTTTGGCTAACCACTCATCCCTGGCGACTACATGTTTCCGTGGCCATACTCTCGGAATATCAAGTGTCCACCCGGCAAGAACCCAGTTGGGATCTTCAATCAAATCAAAATTCTGTCTCCAGATCCTTGTCCATTTCAAAGGGTCTCCGTAAATTTCTTCATAAGAAGCGAGGGTCCATAAACATTCGCCATATTCAAGTTCCCATTTCTTCGGAAGGGAAGCCAGTTTCTGCAGCTGCTTTGTATATTCCTCAAATTCAACATTTAATCTGGAATATCTGCTCCGTTTTTCTCTTAATTCCTTCTTCATATTCTCTATATTATTCTTGTTCTCGGCAAGTTGATTTTTGTTTTCTTCAAGGTTACCCTGAAGCCGCATCAGTTCATCCGATAACTCCCTGCAATATTCTTCCCTGTCTTCATCTGAAAGTTTCTGATATTCACCCTCTTCTTCATAGTATTCGCCTTTTGTTATATCTATCGGTCTTGGCTTATAACTACTACAGCCTATACTGAAAATAAGAACAAATATTACGGGCAATATTAAAAAAGTGCTGAATACCGATTTATTCAACATATAGTAACTCCCTCGAATTTCATTTCTCCACTACTCCAGACCGCTACCCTTTCGCAGTTCATTAATCCTTCTCTTAAGTTTTTCCGGTTTTCCTTCAAGATTCGATATCTTACTGTCAACTTCCGCGATATCCTCTTCCAGCTTCTTTACTTGTTCACCGGTCTTAGCAACATCTTCCTTACATATTACGAGTTCAAGTCTCGTTTCATCGAGTGTAACCAGATCTGTTTTACAATAGGGGGCGGGTTTACAGGAAACAATAAAAACCAGTGAGGAAGCTAACAATATGAATAATATGAAGGTTTTAATAATCAATTTCATAACTTGTATTCCTTCTTCCGGTTATCCGTACAAGTAAATCAAGGTTACATTAATATCGAAACGAGCTGTTGTCAAGCAAAAACCATCCCCGTAAATATCTAATTTTTGGCAAAAGACGTGCCGGAAATTCCGGAATTACTCACCGGTTCCTCTTTTAAGAAATCTAACGTGAAGCTCCCTTAAAACTTCCTTTTCCACACTTGAAGGAGCTCCGTCCATCAGGGAAACGGCATTCTGTGTTTTAGGAAAAGCGATATAATCCCTTATCGAATTGCCTTCTCCCATAATCATAGCGAGGCGGTCAAGACCCAAAGCAATACCTCCGTGAGGCGGAGCGCCGAATTCGAAAGATTCCAGCAGGAAGCCGAACTTTTCCGCCGCGCTCTTTTTGTCAACGCCTACGATCGAAAGGAGCTTTTCCTGAAGCTTTCTTTTATGAACACGGATACTTCCCGATCCGAGTTCTATTCCATTACATACAAGATCGTAGAGATGCCCTCTAACCTTTAAGGGATTCTTGTCAAGAAACTCCATGTCTTCTTCGCGGGGCATAGAGAAAATATGATGAGCCGGTTCTATATCTCCTTCGGTGGATTCAAAAAAGATAGGGAAATTATTTACCCACGTAAAATTAAATTTATCCTTTTTACCTACGGGATTGCTTTGGCAAATCCTTTTTCTTAGGGCTCCGAGAGCCGCGGAAGATATTTCAGAGCTCCCCGCTACGAGCAGAAGCAGGGATTCGCGACCGCTATTCAAACCAAACTCTTTTTTAAGCTCTGAAATCTCCCCGTCAGACAAGAAATCCTCAACGGGAGATTCTACTCCGCCGTTAATTCTAATCCATACGAGTCCTTTCGCGCCATTTTCTCGAGCGTGTTTTTCAAGTTTCTTGATCTGGCTCTTTGACAAGCCGTATCCCGCTTCATAGGAAATTCCTCTGATCACTCCGGCTTCTTTTATAACAGAAGAAAACACCTTGAATTCTGTCGATTCGAATATTTCCGTACAATCGTGTATTCTGAAACCGGCCCGGGTATCCGGTTTGTCAGTACCGAAATCGGCCATAGCGGTTTTGTAATCGATCTTCGGGAAAGGTGTATCGAGCTTAACCCCGCATACTTCGGAGAAGATTCTCTTCATAAGCCTTTCCGAGAGATCAATAATTTCATCTTCTGAAATAAAACTCATTTCTATATCTATCTGGGTATGCTCAGGCTGACGGTCCGCCCTTAAATCCTCATCCCGCAGGCATCTGGCAAGCTGAAAATATCCATCTACGCCCGAGACCATTAATATCTGTTTATAAAGCTGAGGGCTTTGCGGAAGAGCGTAGAATTTACCTTCGTGCAGTCTGCTTGGAACAAGATAATCACGGGCTCCTTCCGGAGTTCTTTTTACCAGCATCGGAGTTTCAATCTCGAGAAGTCCTTCTTCAGAGAGAAATTGCCTTACGGACATGGCAAGGTCATGGCGTAATCGCAGATTCTTCTGCATTGAATCCCGCCTGAGATCCAGATATCTGTACTTTAAACGTAGTTCAATATTGGCTTTTCCCTTATCGGACACGTTAAACGGGGGGGTTTCGCTCCTGTTGAATATTACAATGTCCGATATGTAAACTTCAACTTCACCAGTTTTCATATCTTCATTGATCATATCAGAGGGTCTATCGCGCACTCTTCCTTTACACCCTATCACATCTTCCGCTCTTAATGATTTTGAGATTCTATTAAGTTCGGGGTCACGCGAGTCAGTGACAAGCTGTATCAAGCCGGTCCTGTCCCACAAATCAACAAATGTGAGATCGCCAAATTCTCTCACCTTTTTTACCCAGCCGGCCAGAGTTACTTCTTTATCAACATCGTCGGACCTTATTTCTCCGCATCTATTCGTACGTCTCCATTCTTTGCTTACATGGTCAATGCTCGGCTCACTCAATTCCCGTCTCTCCCTTCTCGCTGAAATATGAAACAAGCTTTTCAAAAGGAACAGTTACCTGATTCCCCGATTTCATATCTTTCAACGCGGCCTCTTTATCTGAAATTTCCTTTTGCCCGACAAAAACGGCAAAATCATCCCCTCGTCCGGAAGCGCTTTTAAGCTGCTTTTTAACACTGCGCATAGAGAGATCAACATAAGCTGGAAAACCGGCGGATCTCAACCTGTCGGCCAGAATCATAGCCTGAAGACTGCATTCTTCATCAAAGACAATAAAATAGGCGCCGGGCGGTCCGGGTTTTTCGTCGTCCAGTTCATTCGGCAAAATCTGCATCAAACGTTCCATGCCGGCTGAGAATCCAACAGCTGGGATAGAAACTCCGGCCAGCTCATCCGCGAGGCCGTCATATCTGCCTCCGCCGCACAAGGCGCTTTGCGCCCCGAGTTCAGGGTGAATAATTTCATACGCCGTCTTAGTATAATAATCAAGTCCTCTAACGAGTAAAGGGTCAAGAATATAATCAATACCCATCTGATCGAGAATCGCGCAAAGCTTATCAAAATGCTCTCCGCATTCCGCACACAAATGATCAGCTATTACGGGAAGCTTCTTCTTTACACTTTGACATTTCTTGCAGTCAAAAACACGGAATGGATTTTTATCCGCCCGCTTCAGACAATCATCGCACAACTCGCCTTTATACTCTTTAAGTTTCTCCTCGAGAAGATTCATGAACTTCCCCCGGCATTTCATACAGCCGACACTGTTTAATTTTACCTTCAGAGAAGAGAATCCGAACTCTCTGTATATATCCAGACTCAGATTGATAATCTCCGCGTCTAACGCGGGATTGGATGAACCTATAACCTCTGCTCCGATCTGATGAAATTGACGGTACCTCCCCGCCTGGGGTCTGTCATACCTGAACATAGGCCCTATATAATACAACCTGTTTATACCACCCTGCCTCTGCAAACCGTTTTCGAGATAAGCTCTCATGACCGGAGCTGTATTTTCAGGCCTGAGAGTCAAACTCCTCCCCTTTTTATCGTTAAAGATATACATTTCTTTCGTTACGATATCCGATGATTCGCCAACCGTTCTTACAAAGAGATCAGACATTTCAAAGATAGGCGTTCTGATTTCACTGTAACCGTACCTGCGAAGTATCCCCGTGACACGTTCTTCCACACTGCTCCATTTTTCCATATATTTTCCAAGGAGATCCTGCGTACCTCTCGGTTTTTTTAATTTCATAATTCCTTTCTCTTCTTCATTGTATTTCTTCTTACAATATAATAAACAACAGTTCCTGTTATAATACCTGAAATGTCCGCAATCAAATCAAAAAAACTCGCGTCGCGTCCGGGAACAAAACTCTGATAAAATTCATCCATTAGAGCGATACTACCCGACCCAAGTATTACAATAAAGCCATACAACGTATTGTTGATATCCCATCTTTCATAAATCAATCCGCGGTAAAACAGCAAAGCGAGTATTGAATATTCAAAGTAGTGTATTACTTTATCACTTCCGTCAGGTAAATGGATCCCTTCAGTAGATACATCCTGGATTGAGGATAACCCGAATATCAACAGAATCCAGATTAGCAGAGGAAACCAGCATTTAAGCAACTTCACTTAACAATCCTTCCGGAGCAAGATTCAACTCCCGTATCGGCCGGGAACACTAAATAAACTATTTTTAATATCTCCTTTTTCCAGCGAGAACGCAACAAGCGGAAAGTAAAAGAGCCGATTCTGAAGCTGTCGCCCCGGTGTCATTTTTTAGTAATATCATTATTATCAATTCCTTAATCCTCATCTCCGAAGGCGGTTGAGTCGGGTAATACAGTCACACTGAATGTGTCAACATCCAGCCGGTAGCGGAGAATCCGATCGGGAACTATGACTTCGGGTTTAACAGTGTATGTGCCTGTGGTAACGGAATTTATATTAAGAATAATAGAAATGTCAGAAGGAACAATCTCGTCGACAAACTCCTCGCGCCCTTCAACTGTAATAGACGCGGCGGGAGGTGAACATTTTATCTCGAGGTTCCGATTATCCATTAGAATTGTAGGTGGAATATTGGCGATTTTTCTTGATTTAAGCTTACATATTTCAAGTTCGACAAGAACCTTTTCCGGCTCCACCGTAATTTTGTAATCTTGCGCGTGTAAATCCACAAGTTCCTTGACGACGCCGGTTCTGTTCCTTATATCGATCTCATTAGTGGATAAAAAATGAATCTCTTCCACGATCGTCGAAGCACCCCTTATTAATACCTTTTCAGGGATAATAACCGGATCCCCGGCGATAAATCTATCTTCGGTTATTTCACCGTTATACGCTAACCTGACGGGAACATCCTTTGCCAGAACCTTCTGAAGATTTAACTCAACGAATTTGGGATTATCAACCGATAGATTTATGCGGCTTATATCTTCCGAAGTTTCTATTATATTTGAGGAAAGGGGTATATTGATCCATCCTTTCCTCACAGAAGGAAGATCCACAACACCTTTAATATTCCCGAAAAATCTCAATTTTATCAATTTGGCTCTTTTTTCATTTATAGTTATTTCCACAAAATCAGGAATATCGTTTACTACGACAAAACTATCCGGTATACCGGCAAGCTCCAGAGGCACATTGAAAGTCTGTTCCTCAATATTTTGAGCGGTAACGTGAATCCAGATAAAGATCGCTAAAATTACAGATATAATCTTTGCCTGGTAGCTGTATTTAAATAGCCTGATAAGTTTCTTTGTGTTCAATTATGCTCTAACTCCTTCCCGCTAATCCGAAGTTTCTGATCCGGACGAATAATCGAATTCTCATCAAGATTATTAAGAGCGCGGAGCTTTTCTACCGGCAGGCCATATTCGCGGGAGATGCTCCAGAGGGTTTCTCCCCTTTTAACAATATGCTCAATATAACTCTTCTCACGTATAACTATATAGGGTGGAACATTTGATCTGAGGAAGGAGATTACACCTTCTCCGATTGAAAAAGCGATTTCTCTTAGAACACTTCTCTTTCGAAGCAATTTCACATCTCCGTAATTCGATAGAAAAGCTGATTCTACAAGAATTGAAGGCATAGCTATTGATCTTAAAACAACAAAATTCGCCTGTTTAACATTCCTGAATGGTAAAGAGCTTACTCGTTTCATCTTTTCCGCCACACATTCCGCCAGAATAGAACTCTTCTCCAATACATCATTCTTCGTAAGGTCAAGCAGAATTGACTGCACATCATCCTCGAGATAATTATTCCTGTTCCCGAGCTCAAGCAGAAAGTTTTCTCTTTCAGCAACTGCCTGCGCGTTTTTATCCGTAGCTCCGTCGAGTGACAGGAAATAGATTTCGGAACCGCGCGCCCGGCTGTGGTGGTAAGCGTTCAGATGTATACTTACAAAACAATCTCCGCCGTGGCTTCTGGCAATTTCTATTCTCTTGCCCAACGCGACATTATAATCTCCCTCTCTTGTCAATATCGCTTTAAATCCCTTGGTTCTATTGATGAATCCGGCAAGGAATTTAGAGATTTCGAGTACAATATCCTTTTCCTTGTCTCCATACTTTGAACAAGCACCCGGCTGACTGCCTCCGTGTCCGGGATCAATTATAACAATTCTGTCTCCGCTGGCAGCAATCCGGTTTACTTTATCCTTTTTCCTTTTAATCTCCTCGTTTGAAAAGGATTTCTCGAGATCGAAGACTATCCTGTGCGGATGGTTCTTGAACGGTTTTAGCGCGAAATGATTATACCCCGTCTTTCCAGGCAGATCAAAAACAACCTGAGCGCCGGAACGAAGCCGGTTTAGCCTTATCCTGTCTACTGCCCTGTCCTCAACCTCGATATCCTTTAATCCTGAGGAAAATTTGCTGCCCGGAATATCAATCGCTATTCTGTGGGGACCGGTGAGTTCTCTAACTCTGTATGTCGATTCGCCGCTCATATCCAGGACTATTCTTATATGGTCGGGGGCTGTCCAGTAACGAATTTTTCTAACTTCTAGATTGCGGGAAAGGAGAGGGGGAACCGAAGAATCAGCGTGCGGGGGAAAAAAAGCGCACAATATCACAAAGATAAAGAACACCTTATTCAGCTTGAGATCCATGATAATTACATAGTCCTTCAAACAACAATTTACGAAGAGTTTATTTGCTTCCCGTATGGTATACAAGAAAAATCGAAATAATATTTTAATATTTAAAGGGCCAGCTATTCAAAATAGGAATCCTCGGGAATAATATAATTAAGGGGATTTCTATTTGTCCCCCTGAAAACAACCTCGTAATGAAGATGTGAGCTCGTTGATCTGCCCGTATTTCCTACAAGACCAATTACTTCACCTCTTTTTACGAGCTGCCCCCTCTCTACAAGCAGTTTTGATAAATGAGCGTATTTAGTTTCAAATCCAATCCGGTGATTAATCTCCACAACGAGTCCGAACCCACCGTTTTTTTCCGCCATTGTTACAACACCATCACCCGTGGCTTTTACAGGAGTGCCGTTTCTGGCACAGAAATCAACTCCCTCATGCGTACAAAGCCGTCCCGAGAAAGGATCCATCCTTGAACCAAAACCGCTTGAGACAAATCCTCCTTTAAGAGGACGTATACTCGGCGTACAATCTCTTACCTTCTTTTCTTTATTAAGAATAGCCGTTATTTTCTTATAATTTTCCAGCTCCAGTTTGGATTTACGGACCAGCTTGGCCAGTTTTTCCCTGCTTGAATCGGATAAAAACCCGTCACCGTTCCCCCTCCTATTCATACCCCTGTAATTAGGACCTCCTACACCTGCCTCCCAGACATCTTTTGACAACGGATCCATGCCGGCAAGCATCCTTACCCTGTTTTGGACTTCAAAATTCTTATCCATTCTCTTCTCAAGAGCTGTTACCCTTATACTGTATTGATTAAGCTTACCCTTAAGCCTCAAGTTACGGCTCCTCAAATCAGCTATTTCTGAATTCCTTCTGGCGGTGTCGGCATATTTTATACCTGAAGAAACAAATAGAACTGTAAGGGCTAGAAGAAAAACTATAGTAAATACAGCAAATCCCCTATGTATTCTTATCGTTTTTACCCCCGAATTTCCCCTTCGGAGATATAAAAATGTCAAATATTTATCCATAGTTTTAAAAAAGTGCCAAAAAAAAGTCTTTATTCCTTTAAATAAACT
This sequence comes from Candidatus Krumholzibacteriota bacterium, assembly GCA_034520215.1. Lineage (NCBI taxonomy): Bacteria > Candidatus Krumholzibacteriota > Candidatus Krumholzibacteriota bacterium. The sequence goes on from JAXHNR010000001.1 coordinate 1,456,778, forward strand.
TAAGTTTGTTGAAAAACAGTGTCAATCATAAAAGTGCAAACAATATTCCAGTTATACCCACCATAAAGTAAAATACTTTCTTTCATATAAAGGAACGGACAGAGGTGACCTCTGCCCGTTTCTTTACAACATCAGCCAATAATCTTATTAATCTTCCACATACCCTTCAAGGTATTTACTGCGCGTAACGTGGCGTAGCCTGGTAATAGCTTTTTCCTTTATCTGACGGATTCTTTCTCTGGTAAGGTCCATCTTTCTGCCAATTTCCTCAAGGGTCAACGGTTCTTCTCCCGTAAGTCCGAAATACATTACAAGGATCTTTCTTTCTCTTTCCGTAAGTGTATCCAGGGTCTTACACATGTCTTTGCCCAATGAATTATCATAGGTCATTTTATCCGCTGATTCCTGATTATCATCCACGAGGTAATCAACAAGAGAATTCTCGTCAGGATCATTATTGAAAGAAGTATCAAGAGAAAGATGACTGTTCGCTATCTTCATCGTATTTCTGACTTCTTCAACAGGAAGATCAAGTTCCTCGGCTATTTCATCAACTTCCGGAGAACGGCCGAGTTGCTGATCAAGCTGTCTTGATACCTTCCCAATACGGTACAACGTTCCCGCTCTGTTAAGAGGCAATCTCACAATACGTGACTGCTCAGCCAGAGACTGCAGCATAGCCTGTCTTATCCACCACACCGCGTAGGATATAAATTTGAATCCACGGTTCTCATCAAATCTGTGAGCGGCTTTTATCAAACCGAGGTTTCCTTCATTGATAAGGTCGGCAAGGGAAAGACCCTGATTTACATACTGCTTAGCTATTGAAACAACAAAACGCAGATTAGCTTTGACCAGCTGATGAAGTGCTTCCTGATCTCCCTCTCTTATTTTTCTCGCCAGTCTCTTCTCATCTTCTCTCTTCAGCAAAGAAGTATTGTTGATTTCCTTAAGATACAAATCCAGACTTCTTTCCCCGAGATAATCCTTCTTTTTGTAGTACAATTAAATCTCCTTAGGTATAAAATCCTGATCATTTTTTTCTGTCTGATTTACCGGCTACTTACCCCTTCTTATCATCTTATCCCCAGAAATTTGTGTCTTAACTTTCTAACTGGTTCAGATAACTGAATAATTAGTTTATATAAGGTGGGATGTTATTCCGGCTTTACTTTCTCTAACTACCTACTCAAAGTTAAAAACATATTCCTGACACCATCGAAATCACAGTGTACACTAAGCCGCAGATTTTGTCAAGCCCCAATATCCAAAATTAAAGGTATTTAAAAGTGGACTGCAGCTTTTTAAAGTATATTATGTAAATAATCTTCTTTTTTTCTTGATATTACTCGATATTTCTTGTTAATGCTTACATCCCAGAAATAAATTGCCCACCTTCTGAAATAATCCGCCATTTATATTCATTCTATTTATTTTCAGATTCACCGGACTCATTTCCACCTATATCTTTTATATCCTGTATCTCCTTTTCCTTTTGTTTCAATTTATCTTCCAGATCAGAAATTTTTGAGACAAGGGAACGGACTTTCTCGTTGTCGGCGGTTTTATTTCCCCTGTGTCCTTCAACCGAAATGAGATGATATATTTCACCTCCAAGCTGAGACATCACATTCTCAATAGATCTGTTCAAACCGGTTATCTCAATTTTCCTCTTCCCAATCTTTGCCACCTCGTCGGTTTTATCATAAGCGGTCTCATACCATTCTACAAAATTCTTCCTTACTTTGTTCCATAAAGAATCCATTTAAAATCTCCTTTCATAATAAAATTAAAGCACAGCTTGATTCATAATGTTGTTTTTACTTGATGTTTATTCTAAACTCTACCATATATCCAATATTATGTCACGCTCATTTAATGGAGGATATTCTATTGAGTGAACCTGTTTTTTTTATTTCTGACACACACCTCAGGTATCACAATACCGGAGAAAAGGAAAAAATAAAAAAAAGAAAACTCTTCAAATTTTTCAAGGAAATAAGAGGAGCTTCCAGACTCTATCTTGTAGGTGATATCTTTGATTTCTGGTTTGAATATAAAAGCTGCATTCCAAAATTTTACATGGATATTCTATACAATCTCAGAATGCTCCAGGAATCAGGAACTTCAATTTATATAACAGGAGGAAATCATGATTTCTGGCTCGGTTCCTTTATAGAAGAAGAGATGGGACTCAAGATTCTTCCGCAAATATCCACTCACAAGGTTCAGGGACGAATCATTACAATAACTCACGGAGACACACTGATGCCCGGTGATCATAAATACAAATTTTTAAAGAAAATAATCAGAGGACGTCTGGTGATAAAAGTAGCCGGGATAATTCCTCCGGGAATCCTTTATAAATTTGCCGGCTGGTTTTCATCGACAAGCAAGGATTTTACCGAAGGTAAAACAGAATACTGGGCAAACAGACTCGCCGATACTGCCGAAGATTCCTTCTTTAAATGGGGGAATGATTCGTTCATTATGGGTCATATACACAAACCGGTGGTAAAATATTTCGGAAACAGAATATTCGTTATTCTGGGTGACTGGGAAAATCACTTTTCCTATTTACGTCTTGAAAACGGTAAGTTTGCGGCCGGCAATTATAAAGGGGAGGGGAACACGTTAATCGAGAACCGGTGACTATTGCCCAGGTTGAAATCTATGGGCATGAACGCGTAGTCAAATCTCAGGCGGTCATAGACAACGCCAAATCCCATCGTCGCGCCTTGAGAATAATACCCGCTCTTATAACCAAACCTTACCGCCAGAGATTCCTTGTAGAAATATTCCATTCCCAGAAGAAGTTTCTCATCCGTATCGTTGGAGTAGAGAAAATCCCCGGAAAGAGTAACCTTGCCCTTCATCCACCTTTCTTCGGCTTCGTACGCCACTCCCAATCGTGTCTGAAATGGCGGATAAAACTTCTCCTCAACAAATTTCGCCTGCGGGCCCAGATTCAAGAGAGAAGCGGCGAATGTCATCCCTTCTATCCTGCTCCTGTGAATAACCCCTAAATCGACAGCCCATCCCGTCGCGGATTCAAAGTCTATTCTCTGGTAAAGAAGTTTGGCGGACATTCCAGCCGAGAGATCGGGCAGTATATCCCTGCCATAACCAACTGAAGCGCCCAGGTCGTATGGAGAAAAAGTTCCATCAGGGGCTACTGTGGGAAAATTGCCCCGTCTTTCGAGGTCCCCATAATAGAGACCCGTGAAATTGAACCCAACAGCGCCTCCAAACATCTCATTGGCAATACTTACCTGTTCGAAACGAATACCCATAAGCCATTCTGAATGGGTTACATTCAATTCAACTTTCTCTATACCGGCTAAACCCGCCGGGTTATAGTGCATCCCTGTCACGTCATCGGCTACTGCTGTGAAGGCTTCACCCATACCGCTGGCTCGGGCGCCGTTACCAAGTCTTAAGAAAAGAAAACCGCTTGTGCCGGGTTCGCCGGCTCTTAGAGTATGCGCGGAGAACAGCATTAGTATTACAGTTAGAGCAGCTTTTAACCGGATCATTTTCCCTCCCGTGTATATATAATAATCTAATCTATCAATTCAGCCTGTCAACTCATTAAATACGCTTCGCTGAATAAAAAAACACCCTGCTCAGCGCTTAAACAGGCACCGCCGGAGCCGGCACTATCTTACAACGGCAAATTTCTTCGCGTCACTCCAGCTCTCCCCGCCCGCTTTTATTTCCATATAACATATATATATTCCACTCACCAGACCTTCAACAGGAACACTTGCTTCAAATGGAACTCTATTCCCGCTTGAATAGGAGTGCGTCCTGTTTATTCTAAGAATTCTCTCACCTTCGATATTAAGAATATTAATTTCAACTTCAGCATGCGAAGAGATAGAAACGCGTACAGTCAGATTCTGTGATTCTACGGGATTCGGATAGCAGATAAAAGTCTCTTTATCAATTACTTCCTCCACTGTTAGAGAGGCTTCAGAAGCTGACTGCCTGGAGCTTCCTGAAATATCGTGACGGTAAAATGACCATCCTCTGTCATTGAAAAAATGATTGCCGGTATTGTAACAAACAGCGCTTGATTTACCTGAAACCGAATCGACGCTTACGCTATTAACACCTTCCACAAGATCTGTTCTTCCCGTAATAAATATGCTGAGATTATCTTCATCGTCCTTAAAGAAAGCCGGAGTTTCCAAGCCGGAGCCGGCCCCTGTAATCGGCCACCCCGCCAGGCGGTCAGAATCTGACTCATAAGCGTGGAGGTTCCCCGCGATATTGAAGATAACCTCGCATTCTCCGTCTCCATCTACATCTTCGATTAAGGGTTGAGAATATTCATCCTGTAAACAAGCGAATGCCGCCGCCTGGTCACCTATCGAAACAGGCCAGTCCCCTTTCAATACCCCAAACCCCGTAAAAAGAAAAAGATTTTCTCTGTCATGCGCCGCCGTTTCGAGGATGCCGTCTCCGTCAATATCTTCTAAGGAAGGCGTAGACATAACGTTATCGTTCTCATATAACTTTATCTGTCCCTTTACCGGACTGAAATATAATAGACCGGTTCCCGGTATGGAAACAACCAGTTCATCAGAACCGTCACCGTCAATATCCCCCGAGGAAGGGGTCAGCAAAGAACCTTCAGCAACCGGACAATGAAGTTCTCCGTATATATCAGTCGAAAAATCCCCGGCGCCGCCGAATCTTACAATACACACGTTTGCATTTGAACCGCTTCGCGTCAAACATAAAAAGCCCGGAGAACCGTTTACGTAAAAAGCGGTTGGGTTTGATATCAACTCTCCGCCGGCAAAAGCAGCTCTTAAGACTCCGTCGCCTATTTCATCACTGCCTTCAATATCAACTGATGAACCGACTATATTCATAAATACGCTGTCTTGATCTGAGGAGAGCACAAGCAACTCCTTTAATGTGTCGCCGTCAGCTTCCATCATCATAGGAAAAGAAATTATTGTATCTGGGATCTCAAGCGAATGTGATGTGGCATCGACATCAATATTAAAGGGGTTTCCAAGAGCGTCGAGGGCGTATAAATTACCTCCGCGGGAAACGGCGAATATTTCCATTATACCGTCGCCATCTATATCTGAGACGACTGGAGAAGTTTTCCATACCGCTCCGGGAAATTCGTTGAGTCTGGTTATTCTGTCTGTCCATCCAGCCGCTCCGGCATCGGAAATCAGATATACAAGTCCGGTATCGGCAGTAACGATCATATCTATTCCGCCGGACAAATTTACGTCAGCTGGGATCGGAGAATGGCCCCGGACCAAACCTTCAAACTCTACTGATTCTCCATTAAATAAATGCCCGAATGAGAGCAGAAAATTCATTTTGTACCCTGTATCAGAAATATCAGTAATGTTAATTCCTGACTTAACTCCGAAATTTCCGTCTGATGAGGGTGTCGTGTTTTCACCGAAGCTGTCGTTGTTTCCCATTCTGAATGAGTCATAATGACTTCCGAAAGCATTAGTGCCGCCGGGGCGGTCCAAATCCTCTATGCCGTCGGCTTCTTCAAGGTCAACTCCCTTAAGCAATACGTTGTTATTTATATTAACTTCATTTAAAATGGCTTTTTGAATCATTCTTTCATCCACGTGCCATATCATCAGCCCGCTTCCGGTGTCATATTTCCTTACCTCTTGACCATATCTAATAACCTTAGTATAGGGATTAGTCTCGGGAGTCAGATAGAAATCAAACTCAGCATCCGTGAGTGTATCGGCATTCTGAGGAAATCCGTAAAGTGTTTCCCCCATAGCTATGATCCAATCAGTCGTATCGACGTCAGCAAAATCGAGAAATCCGTTAAAGTTCCTGTCATGAACCCTGTTTACGATCAAAAAGTACTCCGACGGGCTCAAATTCACCTTAACCATCTGTGTATCAACAGAGGGAATAGAATTAATGCTCTCGAGTTCCACTCTGCTGTCATCTTCTATTATAACGGGTTCGACCCAACCCATAAGATATCTGTTAAAAGCGGACGGAAACGCGGGCACAAAACCGAGCCCATTATAAAGACCATAGGACATCAGCCCGAAATTTCCTATACCCTGTGAATCAGGATAACCTGAAGGTGTTGAATCATAGAGGGGTACTAATCCAAGTCGTTTGGCAAACTGATAGGCATATATTCCGAGAGATCCGAATGTATAACCATCCTGAGAAGATTCTTCCGGGAGTATAAGTAGATTATCAATGTAAAAACCGCCTCCGACCCCGGGGTCATCCGTAGGGATACCGGGCGCGTCAAGAGTGTCCATGGCAACTTCTTCCATCTCTTCCGGATCTATGAATCCCGACCATAATTGTGACGGAGAATCTCCAAAAATATCTGTCTCCCGGCCGGGCCCCGCGTGGATAAGAGCAAAGGCGTCATAAATCGAAAAATCTATCTCTGAGTCAGTAGAATCAACTGCCTCTATCATCATTTCAACCATCTTTGACGCCCAGGCCTGATCATCTCCGCCGTAGTATTCCTCAGGCCGGCTGAGCTGAATTACTTCGCCTCTCAAATCGCAGTCAAGCTTGAAAAGGCCTCGGGAGGCGCCATGATAATATTCTTTTAAATGCCTGAGTTCGTTCGCGAAATAGAGAGAATCATGCGCGGCAACCGTCTCGGAGCCAGTATCGAAATCGCTGCCCGGGAAAGAAACCATAATTGCAAGCAAGCGCAGTGAATCCGCGGATCCTGTAACGCCTTCTGCCAATTTTCTAATTGACTGCTTCTGAAAATACCCGAGTCCGGCGGAAGAGACCATGCGGCCTTCCGGCAGGGGCGTCTGATCAGCCTTCAAGGTAAAGTCCGGATAAAAGAAACTCAGGCACAGCAAGACAATTACAGATGATAATTTATTCCAAGATTTCATAGTAGACAAATAATAACCAAGAACAGGCAGGATAACAAGAAAAGATAAAGGGAAGAATAGAACTCTGATGCCGCCCCTGTTCGACAATACCATAGTTTATTCTTCCCTTTGGTCGACCTTCAGGATAACAAAACCCTAATTGCGTCAGCTATTAATCAGGTGTTTCGTATTACAGGATTAAATCTCATATCTCTGTTATCCTTGCTTCTCAACACTTGGGGGTTTGTCGACCTCTGCAAACACACCGGTTTTATCCAGTGCCGTAAAAAATTCTTTATCTATCTCCAGAAGAAGGGGTTATAATTAATCTCCCCTCATCAGACCTTCTTTCTATCAAACCGGGAACAGGAGCGGGAGAAAAATCGGTATTTCCTGGATCCGACTGATAAGCCCACCAGAATTCAACCCACTCAAACGCTGTCCTCTCTACATATAATTTTACGTAATGCGCTTCTTCTCCTGTCCTGATAACATAGAGATGGGACTCGATAATTTCAGCTCTACCCGAAGGAGACCACCCTTCTGTCGGAGCATAATTTATGAGGTCAAAATTATCCACGTACCCGTAGTCCTGAATACTATCGTTTACATTATCTACCATAAATTTCTGAATACCTTCTGCATCTTCCGCGACCCAGACATTGGTAGTAACAGAATCATAACGTTGAGCAGAATTACTGTTACTTGAAAAATCAAATCCGCTCGCATCCGGGTTAACTCCAGCTTCATAAAGCCTGATAAACCCCTCGTATCTTGGTGTAGCCGTCACAATATAACTGAATTCACTTTCGTTGTTTCCTTCATCAAAGGCAATTACTCCGTAGTAAAACTGCTCCCCGTTTATGGGTTCTTCATATTCGTAATTGTACTCGTAAGGATCGGGATTTTCGTCATCTATAGAGCCTATTCTTATATATTCCCCGTAGAGGGAATCCCCCCGGTATATATCATAACCCGCTATATCACTCTCCGGGTTTGGAGCCCACCATATTATTACATAACCATCCCTGTTATCGGCGTCTATTCCGCGTGGTGGAGAAGGGGGGCAATCCGTTGGAACTTCTACTATTTTCTCCTCTTCATCACAGGAGAGATTCAAGGCAACTAACAAAAAAATAAATATTGTGATGATATTCCTGATCTTCATAATACTCCTCTCATATCACTTATACTCTTACGCAACACATGTGCCATAAGGATGAAGGAAATAAAAAAAGGGCGAGCCAAAGATTTTATCCGTTCAAATGCCAGTTAAATATGCGGTTAGGGAAGTAAACTAATTGATTGTACTGAAATACGAATTGTGCCGCACCTTATTTCAGATCTTAAAGTGTCACTTCAATTAAACACAATCGTCCATTATAAAGGACATAATCAGTTCGATATTCTTTAAATAACAAATCTGGAAGGTCAGAATGGAATAAATAATGTCCCACAGCCACATGTAAATAACTGCAGGTTATTTCTCAAGAGAAAACATAAAATCTCTTAATAAGAATAGCTCTTTTTTAAGAAAAAATGTCAGAGGCAGGCCAGCAAGCACCGGAGGGGATGTCCATGCTTGCTATTTCAACGAAGGAATCTCGCCATTCCATCAAGTAACCATACCTCTGACTTATAATAATATTAAGCCGGATTTGCTTTGTCAAACTATTATTATTTCCCAAAATAGGATTATTACTGGAATTAGGGGAAAACCCCTACTTTATTAGTTAACAAAAAAATAGCTATGAACAAACCGGCAAGAGAACTGAAATCCATGCGGTGATAAAGAGACCCCACCTTATAAATCTATTATTTCATCCCCGCATACATCAGACCTCTTGCCGGTCCTAATTGGAGAAGCAAACCGAGCCGGAATTTTTCAGTTTACTTATCTATTTATTTATAAAACGCAATATCTGTTCCATGAATTAAAAATGACTGGCTTTTTCTTTGCAATGTAAGGTGTTGCCAAACAATTTGTTAAAGACGCCCCATTACAACGATTAATTAAAGCCCGTATAGCAATACTGAAATGTATAAAAATATTTTATTTCAGAAGTGGAAAACTCAGAACTCCAATTAAGAGTTGAGCTTATAGAATAAAATATTTTAGCATAGCAATAAATAAATTCAATGATCCGGTCCTTATACCATTTAAAGCTGGGGAAAGACTTTAGTTAGAGGGGAAAATATAGATTTTCTTATAAATAAAAGAGGGAAGAGCCCTTTAACCGGTTTTAGTTATCCCGTATTTACTTATTTTATTCAAGAGGGTGGGATAACTGATATCAAGAGCCCTGGAAACAGCTTTCCTGTTCCAGGAATAATTATCCAGAGATTTTGATATTACATCTCTTTCCAGAGCGGATATTTTTTCGGGAAGGGTTAACTCTATATCTTTCTCTTCAGGAACAAAAGATGAATCAAAAAGAAGTAAATCAGGTGTTATCCAGTTCCTTTCGTTAGCCAGTATTACGGAACGTTTTACCACCTTTTCCAGCTCACGGACATTACCGCCCCAATTGTAATTAAACATCTGTTGGTATGCTTCATCACTAAAACCGAAAAGGTCCTTCTTCATCAATTCTGTAAAGTAACTTAAATAATGTTCAGCAAGCAGTTTAATATCCTCAGGCCTTTCCCTCAACGGTGGAATTGTAAGGGGAAAGTCGTTGATCCTGTAATAAAAATCCTCCAGCATCTTCTGCCGCCTGCAGAGATTTAGAAGATCGACCTTCGATGCGAATATTAACCTTATATCAACATCACTCATCTTGTTACTGCCCACAGGTCTGATCTTTCTTGTATCAAGAAACTGCAGCAGTTTCCCCTGCAGAGAAACAGGCATCTTTCCGATTTCATCCAGAAATACAGTCCCGCCGTCAGCTTCTAAAAACAGGCCCTTCTTGTTCAGAACTGCGCCGGTGAACGCTCCCTTAACATGACCGAACAACTCACTTTCGAGGATATTCTCCGGCAGGGCCGCGCAATTGACATGCATATATTTAGAACCGCGCCTGTCACTAAGGTCATGAATAGCTTTAGCAATAAGCCCTTTACCCGTTCCCGTCTCGCCCATAAGTAAAACGGTTGAATCGGTACACGCTACCCGGTGAGCCATACTACAAACATTCAACATTTTTTCATTACGAGTAATAACAGTTTCAAATCTCCGGTTCTGCTTTATTTTATCTGATGATTCCTGAGTTCCTCCTCTGTTAATTACCCCTTTGAGAAGAAAACTGATAAAACCGGCGTATGTTGACACAACATCATATAAAGTCCCGACCCTGGGGATTCCTGAACTATCTTCCCCGGATTGAAAAAACAACAATCCGCCGCATTTTCCCTTCTTGACAATTGGATGGAAATACACGGGAGCAGTGGAATCCGGCAAAAGATCTCTTACCTTCGATATTCTCCTGTCATTCTCAATATCAGTTACCAGAAATTCTTCCACAGGATCATCAGGATCCCGGCTTAGAAACCAATTAGCGATCTTGGTCGTATTATTCTCGGAAATCCCGCGTCTTACAAGAACAAGAGGAGCACTGTTCCCTTCGGGGCTGTCAAAGAGAGTGACAAAACCATGATGCGCGGTCAATTTACTCATCAGATCATTAAGAATATGTTTTAGATATTCACCCAGATTAGAATCACTGGAGACTAGATTAGAAAGGTCCTCTCTACCAGTACTCCGGGAAATTTCAGAATCTGAGCTAACCGCGTTCTTTTCGACTTTCTTCCTGAAACGATTCAGCCGTCTTAGAAGGTTGCGGTCGCTTAATTCATCCGCCAGATGCCTAGTTTCATATATGTGAAGTAGACATTCATCCAAGCTGCCGAGGGAGTATTCTATTTTCGCGAGCAGAAAATGGCATTTGGCAGACTCCTGATATTCTTCAGCCCTGTCAAAATAGGAAAGTGATTCTTTGATAAATTTTCTCCCCATAATCATGGATTTTCTGTCGCCGTGACTAAATAGATATTTTCCAATAGCGTACCCCGATTTATGGGCTTCATAAGGATTGTTAACAGTTAAAAACACACGTATACTGGAATTGATATATTTCTTTGTTCTTTTTCTGTCTTTCAGCATCGCGTAAGCATCACCAATGGTTCTTTCTATAAATCCAAGCTCGTGGACTTCACTGCAATTATCGGCTATTCTCATAGCCTCTTTGCCTATAGATAAGACCTTGGCTGGATCTTTGAGCGCGAGGTGGACTCGCATTTGCCTTCTAAGCACTTCAGCAACAATATCACTTTCAGGAAGGATATCCCGAGCCTTTTCAAGAGCCCTTTCATAGTTCTCGTTTGCACCTTCATAGTCACCTTTGACAAACATATAATCGCCTAAAAATTCATCGGATAAAGCAAGCTCTCTCTTGTAATTCCGTTTTTCTGAAATGACTTGCGCTTCAAGAAGGTGTTTTTCAGCGGATAACAAATTGCCGGTTTTGACCTCTTTAACACCCAGCATGAGTGTGGCACGGACATACTTGAGATTATCACCGATTCTATTTGCCATTTCCCTCACCTTGGAGAAAGCAGTCTCAGCTTCGGCAAAATCCCTTTTTTTCAAATGCACAATACCAAGATTCAATCTTACGCGGATTTCACTACGGGACAACCCGCTTTCTTTACATATCCTGAGAGCCCTTGTTAAAAACTGCGTGGCTCTTCCCCAACGGCACGCGTTCTTATGAAATAATCCAAGATTATTAAGTACGTAAGATTCGCCTACAATGTCATTTATCCTCCTATAGGTGGAAAGAGCATCGAGGAAATACTTTTCAGCTTCAGCGCCCTTTCCTTTCCTGGAGAAACAATTAGCTATCAGCAGTTGTGTATGAGCTACTTCTCTATGCTCATCACTTATTCTCAATATCCTGTAGGCTTTCCACGCGTGTCTTAATGCCTTGTTGATTTCATTCTGTTCGTAATAAATTATGCCGCGGCGGCATAACAGAATACCCATTGAGATAACATCATCTTCTTTACGGTGAAGTTCGGCATCTTCAAGAAAAGCCATTGCTTCACTCAACATCCCTTTTCTTCTGTAACAATCGCTTATCTTGCGGTAAACACGCACATTACTGCTGGAATCGTTTTTAACGTTTTCCTGAAGAACCCTTGTGTAATATTCCAGAGCTACAGAATAATTCTCAGTTGAAAGATGCATATCCCCGAGTTCTTCGGCGGAACTTGTGCGCTGAAAATTCTTCTCGGGATCTTCTTTCCCATATCCATAACTATCATTACCTGAAGTGTCTTCCGACATCAACTTCTCCAATATCTCTCTAGAGTTCTGAGATTTTTTAAATATAAGAACAATTAATTGCTAAAGTTATCGAGACCGGTATCAAAACCATCCTGGCCCGAAGAAATGTCGTTGATATTACCTTTTCCTTTATCCGGCATGCATCCGTTGGCATAATCATCAGCATCTCCGCCAAGAAGGTTTCCCGTCTCTGCCCAACCATCTTTTACAGTCTTCTCTTCAACATAAAACCGCTCGATAATTCTAATCGCATAACGGTTGAGAAATGTCGAGATTGAATTGACTCCGTAGAAACCGGCAGTTGGTGTGGCTGACACTGAAGAGGAAAGGAGAATAACAACAAGAATGGCACCGCATAATATTTTGGCTTTCATAGCTCATCCTCCTTCTTTGAAGCAGCAAACGCTCCAAACTCCCTAACAACCCCTCTCACCTACTATGAAGTTTAACCCTTTACTCTGCAGTGGTCAAACAAATATTCAATGAAAAATAAGAAAACAGCATGATTTAGAGTCTTTATCTGAAAATTTAAGAAATCAGTTAAACCTACCCCCCTTCCGTATAAGATATTACTTCAATCCCTGTAATCAATGCTGTATTTCTCAAGTTTTTTATACAAATTACTCCTCTGCATACCAAGCATACGGGCTGTTTTTGAAATATTGCCCTCATACTTGCGCAATTTTCTCATAAGAAATTCCTTTTCAGTAAATTCCCTGAATTCCTGAAAATCATCAATGGAAAAAGGGTTATTCCGCAAATCACTATTACCGTGACCTGCTAGAAAAGATAAATCGCTCTTATTAATCTCTTTATCTTTTGTTAGTATACACAATCTTTCGATAAGATTCCTGAGTTCTCTAACATTTCCGGGCCAACTGTAACGCTTCATTATTTCAATCGCTGAAGGAGAAATCTTTTTCGCTGTAATTCCGAGCTCTTCACCTATCTGCTTCAGGAAGAAATCAGACAGAAGAGGAATATCGTCTCTTCTTTTCCTTAATGGCGGCACCTCTATAGGAACAACGTTCAGTCTGAAAAACAGATCTTTCCTGAATCTTCCCTTTTCAGCTTCCCCAACAAGGTCCTTGTTGGAAGCAGCTATAACTCTCACATCAACATTTATCTGTTCTGCGCCCCCGACTCTTTCAAATACAGATTCCTGTAGAACACGGAGAACTTTTGCCTGAGCCGAAAGGCTCATATCACCAACTTCATCGAGGAATAATGTTCCTTCATCGGCTAGCTCGAATTTGCCAATCCTTCTCGTTGTAGCCCCGGTAAAAGCCCCCTTTTCATGACCGAAGAGTTCGCTCTCTATAAGATCCTCCGGAATAGCGGCGCAGTTAACCTCTACAAAACTTTCAGAACTTCGGTCACTAAGCTCATGAATCTTTCTGGCAACCAGCTCCTTGCCCGTTCCATTTTCTCCGGTAACCAATACACGGGCGGCAGTCCCGGCAACTCTTTCTATTATACCGAGAACTTCCTTGACACTCTCGTCTTCTCCAACAATTTTTGTTCTTCCTCCCACACGTTTCTTCAGACTTATATTCTGCCTCGTAAGCTTGGCCTGTTTTATCCCATTTCTTACCGTAAGAAGCACTCTTTCCATATCAATGGGCTTCTCGATAAAATCGAAAGCACCGAGTTTTGTGGCTTCCACGGCTGTCTCAACTGTCCCGTGACCTGAAACGATCACAACGGGAAGAGAAGGGTCTATCCTTTTAACTCGTTCAAGAACTTCAATCCCGTCTATCCCGGGCATTTTTATATCCAGCAGAACTATATCAACTACTTCGTTCTTTACAGTCTCGATCGCGCTTTTCCCGTCGGAAGCGGTCAGAGTCGCAAATTTTTCGTACGAAAGAAGTTTTACCAGTACGTCCCTTATGCTCTTCTCATCATCTACTATAAGAACCTTTTTACTCATTGAACAAAAACCTTTCCTCGAATACACCCCCGGAAATTAATACCCCCCAGCGAAGATCACGAGGCGTAACACTAATTTCATTTACTCCCAGGTGACTTATGATCGAGTTCAGCAACACAAGCCCCGGAATTAAAAGCCTGGCTCTCTCTAAAGTTACGGGAAGAAAACGATGCATGTCCCGTAATCTTTTACTCTTGATCCTTCTTGTCATCAGGAACAACTCTTCAGCAATTATACTATCATTTTCAACAACGCAGGGCATTCTCTTTATAAATCTTAGAACAAGAGCGGAACTTACAGCTGTGCCCCCCGTAGCAAGAATTCTAAAATTTTCTAACCCGGCGGGCAAGGAAGAAAGCCTCGAATCCATATAATCACTGCGGAAGGTAAAAGAGCTGATTGACTCAAAAAAGTTTCTTCTGAGAAATCGCGCTTCAAGCTGAACTGAAGCATCTCTCTGAAACGAGGCAACTCTGTGAGTACCAATTGGAATTTCTATATAATCATCGATCAAACCATCCTTACCCCAGGCAATTTCAGTGCTGGTTCCCCCTATATCTATTAGAAGCCCCTTCTCCCCTCCACCCAGAACAGAAGAAGCCCCTCTGAATCCAAGAGCAGCTTCACCTGTTTCTGAAAGTATATAGACAGGAGGTGAGACATTTTCCTGAAGATGGGATAGAACTTCATGGGCATTATCCGCTTTCCTGAAGGCGTTTGTTCCAACTATAACGGGTCTGTCACAACCACTTTCAATAGAAAGATTAACAAATTCTCTTAAATATTCGGCGGCAACGCTCATCTTATCCGTTGAAATCAATCCTCTATTCTCAACTTCATCCCCCCACCCTATGTATCTCGAATCTTGATAAAGAGGTTTAATTTTTCTGCCGCCTGTATCCTCTTCTATATCCGCGAGCAAGAGTCTGAAATAGCTGCTCCCCAGATCTATGCAGGCCGATATACCAATTTTATTTCTGGACAAAAGCTTCCTTTTCTCTTTCATTTCATTAAAAGGAGTAGAGATTGCGGAACAAAAACATAAAGAATCTCTCAATCAAGGAAATCTCTTTAATCATAGATGAACTTGGAGAAAAACGCCACAGAAAAACCCAGCTGCTCAAGTGGTTATACCAGAAAAGGGTAACCAGCTTTTATGATATGGCGAACCTGCCCCTTGAACTGAGGAAAAGGTTCGATGACTTATTTTCAATTACATCACTCCGCTTAACTGAAAAAGTAAGATCTCAAGAAGACGCAAGCATAAAATTCCTCCTTGAATGTGAAGATAAACTTGTAATTGAAACTGTTCTCATGGAGTTCGAAAAGCATCAAACTATCTGCATCTCCAGCCAGATTGGATGTTCCCTGGAATGCGCTTTCTGCAGAACGGGAAAGAACGGCCTTGAAAGAAATCTGCGGAGCGATGAAATCTTAAATCAGATTATATTCATGAAAGACAACTATATACCGCCTCGAAGGAGATATAATATCGTTTTTATGGGAATGGGGGAACCATTTCTTAATTCCGGCAATGTATTCAGGGCGATAGAGATTCTAAACAACCTGGATGCTTTCGCGCTGGGGGAAAAGAGAATTACAGTAAGTACAATTGGTTTACCCGATAAAATAATCAAGGCCGCTGAATCGGACCTAAAATTCGGATTGGCCGTTTCACTGAACGCGACTACCGACAGCGTCAGAAGAAAAATAATGCCTGCTTCGAGTAATATAGATGACACACTTTCCGCGGCCGAGAAATTCGCCGAATTAAAAGGAACACGCACTACTCTGGAATATGTCCTCCTTAGAGACGTAAATGATTCCGACAGTGACGCGAAAAGACTGGCGAAAATAACTTCCGGAAGACCATTTAAAATTAATCTTATCCCTTTTAACAGATGGGACAGCTGCAAATTCAGCAGACCTGATGAAGAAAGAATCAACAGATTTATCGAATTACTACTTCCTAGAGCGCCTGCCGTAACCGTCAGGAGAAGCCGCGGGAAGGATATAGGCGCGGCCTGCGGACAACTCAGCTGGAAAAAGAGGAAGATGACATAAGCAGTTTTAAATTATCTTATAAGAAGCATTTTGCCTGATTTGACATATTCTCCGGCGCGGATCGTACAGAAATAGACACCGCTTGCCGCTTCAGCCCCATTTGATGTTCTGCCGTCCCACTTAATCCTCAGATCAGTGCCGTCTGTTCTTCTTTGACCCAGATTTTTTACAAGAGCTCCATCGACGCTGTAAATTCCTACATCAACTGTCGAGTTATTGGCGGCAACCTCTTCGGCAAAAAGTATGTTTATAGTTGTTGACGGATTAAAAGGATTTGGATAATTCGAAATTGATACCGCGCCGCCAGAGTAAGCGACCCTCGAGTCAAATCCCTCGCCCTCGACAAGTGAAACAAAGAATTCTTTCAATCCGTCAACATCCTCCGGCAACGCGAGATCCGGATTCTCAATCTCTCCGGAATATCTGGAAAGTATCCCTCCAAACATATATCTGAAATCTTCCGCGAATATCTCGGCAGGCCTGTGGTTATGCTCACTCAGGTCATCATAATCCGTGTCGCCGTATATACCGCGGAGCGAAAGATAATCCCGCCATTTTTCCTTATTACTTTTCGGAAGATAAACATTCTGAAAACAATGCCCGAATTCATGAGTTACAAAAAAGGCGCTGACTTGCCGCTGCAACTCATAGACTCCGGGGGTAAGGAAGATCTTATTGCCGCGGGCAGTGCTTCTGAGAATACCCCTCCTGGGAAAAGGAAGCAGATAGACCTCTACTTTTATATCCAACATTGTTCCGTCGAGGTCAACTTCTCTCAGCGCGGCGGCTATATCCTCTTCGCTGTGAGAATAAAATATGCCATCACCTTTACAGGCTATCGAGGGATCCGACATGTCATCTATAAGCTCATAAACCCATCCCTCCTCAACTGTAAGAATCAGGTCCCCATCTTCATCCCTTTCAGTCATTTCATCAATTATTGTCCGGCTGGAATAGATTTCAGCCTCAATGCCGTTATCGAATGAATAAATGCGGGGTTTTCCCCACACGGCGGAAGAGAAAATAGCAGCTATAACTACAGCGTTAAATACAGCAGCTATTGATAACCTCTTGTCAGGTAACCAGTTCATACAGTCATCTTCCCAAGTAGAACCTCATATACTCATCTACAGTTCAAACCGCTTACATAACGGCATATTACTGTTGTGCAACAGATATACCTCCATTCTTCATATATAGAACCCCCGCACCTCCACCAGAAGATCAAAACTTATGCCGTGGGATTTAATTGCTGTATTTATAGTTATAACAATGTGTTATAATAGCATGAGGTAAAATGATCAAGATCCGGATTGCTTCGCGTTATCTTTTTTCTTTATTCCTGATTCGAGCTCAACAAAAAAAGTGGGGAATATCCCCCGATACTGACCGGCGTCACATAGTTAACCAGGATTCGATATTAGCCGCCGTATAAGGGAGAACCCCTCTTTTAAGGTAAGGACTGTTATCAAGGGTAAAATCCCCCAACACCCGCTACATCTTATCTGGACTTCGGGATAATACCTGCCGCGGGGTGGTTAGTAAAAACATACTGTCATGAGATTAGAATTTCGTGCCTGACGTCAGATAAAACGCGCTGTGGCCATGTCTGTCGGAGGCAATTTCAAATCTTACAATATCCTGTATTGGCGAGAGAACTTCTATTCCCCCGCCGAAGGTAGAATGAAAAATAGAAGTGTTGAAATACTCAAATCCACGAGAGAGCGCCCCAGTGTCTATAAACGCTATGGCATTTATACTGAGATCGAACTTTCCAATTCGGGAAATTTCAAATACGTTTGGACCATAAATATTCTTTCGCCACTGCACCGTGCCGAGAATTTTAGCCGTACCCCTCATATCTTCAGAGTACCCCCTGAGGTCTGAATTTCCGCCCAGCTTCATCTCATAAAACCCGGGCAGTGAACCCTCGTAGTTATCAGCTCTTACTGCTAAGATCAATGTTCCCATCTTACCGAATGAAGTGAAATTGCTGGTGGAAAAACTGAAGAATGAATATTCCTGATCCAGACCATTTACCGATAAAACATGCTTCAAGTTAACCCGCGCGTAAACTCCCTCTGTTGGAACTATCCATGTATTTCTGCTGTCGTATGTCAATCGCATACCTAAAGTCAAAATATTCTGTCTGTAATATGTCCCCTCGGGAATTGACAACCTTGAATTTCTAGCCTCCATGGATATTGTAGGTGTCAACCAAATTTGTTCAACAAGATCTTTCGTCAGCGGCAACCCGAGACTGAACCTGACGCCGTTTTTTTCCTTTATAAAATCAGCATACTCGGGCTCGTCAAGCCTTCTGTAATTGAAAAAATCAAAACGCAGCCTCATCCTTTTGCCAAATACCCACGGAATGAACCACGAAGCTGATCCGCCATGCTCTTTATCCCTTCTCTTCTTAAAAGAGGCGGATATTTTTTCGCCAAGTCCGCGGAAATTCTTTATCCTCCATCTGACCCCGTATCTTATCCCCTCTTTGAAATGATAATCTAAGACAGGATAAGGATATTTCATGAATAAATTGGGTCTTTCATCCACCTTTACAATAACACGGCATCTATTTTCTATTATATTTTCGACCGATATATCCACGCTCGAGAAATACCCCATACCCTTGAGGTAGGAGGAATCTCTCTTTATCAAATCAGGGTCAATTCTCTCACCCTTCTTTGAAGCCATTTCCCGGATTACCGCTCTGCGTTTTGTCCTTTCATTCCCATAGACAATTATTGTGTCTATTACCTGTCCGGTAAAACCGTCCAATTCATTAGCTTTATTCTCCAGGCCGTTGGCGCTCAACCCATCCCTGGCGAGTCCGCGCGCGGATACGCTGAGTTTTTTTCCGCTCGAAGAGCAGCTTCCCTCTCCCCCGGACTCTATTGAGACGGAATATTTACACATCGGCGGACGCGATTGACAATAAGATATCGATGGTATAAAGAATTCAAGAAATACCGGAAGAAATAGATATAATCTTATAGCATTGCGCCGAAATTCCATACAGTCCCGCTCTTTAAATTATCCCTCAATCACCAACTCTGAAAAATAGTACGCAAGAGGCGAACTGTAAAGAATTGTCTCTTTTACTCCTCAATCAGATCATCAGATCCGTGAGCCAGAGCTCCGCCTTTTGAAAGTACAAAAGCGCCCACTCCGATAAGAATAGCTAGAAAGACTATAAATTTACCTATTATCCCTATCGGCATTCTCACAAATGTAAATACCGGCACGACACTCATCAGAGAACTTAATAACCCCGGCAGTTCAAGGATAAAGAGCCCTATCAGTCCCTTAAGGTATATCGAATCGCGCGCAACCTGCATCTTGCCGGCAACTATATTTCCAAGGGCAAGGGCGGCCACAAAATAGCAAACAACCAGCAGAGCAAGATAGGATAAAAACAGAAGCAGAGAGAGCGGAATCCCTATGATTGTTATTGCAAGAATAATCGCCGCTATAAGAATCACGATCGAGCCGAAAAAGATTATAAGAACACCCACGCCGAGAGATTTGAGGAAAGAGCCTGACACGTAAGAACTACTCTTCTTCATTCTTTCCGGCATGAAGTAGAAAACTATTAATAAAAGCAGAACTAGAATGGTAAATTTGGCAATCTTCGCGATAACCCTGAAAATACCTCCGCCGAACGGGAAGAAAGCGACTCCGGGGAAAGAAAATCCATCTCCTCCAACACCCGATCCGACCGTGACAGTCTCGCCTCTGACTCTTGCATTTTTGTCTTTCGACAGATTCCCCATAACACAGACAACATCTCCATTAACAACAGCAGAAGGACCAAGGTCAATATTGCCGACAACACAGACCACGTCACCCCTCACCTTGCCGTCGATTGTAACCCCCCCTACTACTGAGACAACATCGCCCTGAACAAGTTGATAGTCCTCTATCTTAATTTTGCCGCCGATCCTGACAAAGTCATCTTTTTTCACATCACTGTATTTATCTTCATCCCTGTATGTGAAATCAATAGAATTGGCGCTTCCATCGTAATTAACATCCAGAGAAATAGAATCAGGAATTGATTCAACTCCGGCCTTGACCATAGCTCTTATCTTATCCTTTGAATCAGAATTCAGGATAAATTTGTCCTTCCCGTCGGAATGTATCTTGATGCCGTCATCAGATATGGATATCTTCACGGATTTCTCCGTTTCTTTCCCTTCTTCATCCGCGTCTGTTGAATCTGAATGCACTTCAACGGTGTTCAAAGTAAAAGCCGGAATAATCCCGGAAATCTGTTTAACCTCGCCGGAATCAAAATTCATAAAGACCATTACCGCGATGGTTAAAATTGCCTTGATAATCGATATGTTAAATAAAGCTGACATGGAACTCCCCTTTCTGCCGCGTTGAACGTAACACTCTTGTAATTGTTAACACAATCAGAGAAACCAACAGAAACACAGTCACTAAATAAACTCCGGAAATTTCTCCGATTATTCCCTTTGATTTTCTTAGCAGTATAGTCGCCGCCAGAAGAAACTCCGGATCAGAATTAAAATAATTAACAAGAATTTCAAAAACAGCGCTCGTTTGCTTGACAAAAACGTAAGCCGATGAAGAAACAAACCCCGCAAAGCCCTCTAAAACAGATATCATATACATAAAGACGGGTCTGAAAATATACATAAATAGAGCGAACGCGGCCGTTACAGCCGAGGCAACTCTTATATATCCGGGCAGGATATCTAATCTGCGGGTAATCTCGCTCAGGAACCCGGAAAAAAGATTCTTCCTGTACTTCCGAATATTGACATTAGCCATCACCTTATCGTTAAAACCCTCCGGCGGTTGATAAATTTCGATATTTTCAAACGCCGAAAAGAGTTCTGAGTAACGAGCGTCAATCGCCCCGCACTTTTCACACTCGGCCAGATGCTTTTCGTACTTAGCTTCCATGGCGCGGTCAAGTTCACCGTCGTGATATTTTTGTATCAACAGACTGAAAAGGCGGCAATCCACTTCCGGTCACTCCTCTATTGAAATATCCCCACTCGATGTTTCAACGATTACTTTCGATTCTCCGTCTCTGACGACACCTGATACATTGTTCCTCGATACATCGCTAACATCTATAGGTAAATTCAGTTTAATATTCCCGCTTGTAGTGCTGGCTCTGAGAATAAATCCCCTTTTAAGGATATCATCAAATTTCAGCGCTACTGAACCGCTCGAAGCTCCCAGTTTATAATCAACCCTCTCGTCCGAGGGGGAAGCTTTGATAAAAATATCCCCACTGGCGCATAGAGCTTCGACCGCTCCGGTAACTCCAAAGATATCAACCGATCCGCTGGTTCCCTTTACTGTCGCGGACCCCCGGGCATTATCAACTCTAATATCACCGGAAACTGTTGTGATAACTATATCTCCTTCAACATCAACCAAATCCAAATCTCCGGAAGTTACCGACACATCCACATCCCCCTTCACTTTTTGGGCCGAAATGTCACCACTGACTGATTTTACGACAATCCTCCCGATATTCTCAGCTGTAATATCAGCGCTGGAAACATCCACTTCAAGTCTTCCATTTAGATTTTCAGCTTTAACATCTCCGCTTGATGTGGATATTCTGGCGTTCAAAAGAATATTCGATAACTCGACATCGCCCGAGGCAGTCATAACCGAAATCTCCATAGATTCCGGCACACGAATTTCAAGATCCATTTCAATTTCCGCCCCAAGACCGAACAAAAGGGAAAAAATATTTTTGTCCTTAACCTCGTCCTCAGGAAATTTTGTCTTAAATTCTATCAAGCCGTCCTCTCTGATGACTTCAACATCGAGTTTTTCCGAAAGTTGGTTTGCTTTCTTTTCATCGGCGGCTTCTACTTTTCTTCTGATATTAAGAACAATCTCCTCTAATTCAGGTTCGGCGGAAATATATATGTCACTCCGGCTCGCCGTAACTTTCAAACTCTTCTCTCCATTAAGAAGAACTACCCTTTTTTCGGTTTTCTCATATTCGAATGAAGAACAGGCGGTATTACTAGAGACTGCCAGGACAACTGAAAGAAGCGTCACTACCTTTAATATTCTTAATTTATCCCTGATCATAATTCTGTTCCTTTCAGCTTATGATTCCGCGGTCGCTTAGAAAATCAACTATCATTTTTCTACCTCTGTGTATTCTCGCTTTAACAGTGCCAAGGGGGACTGCAAGCATATCTGATATTTCCTCGTATGACAGCTGCTGCTGATGTCTTAGAATTATTATAATTCTATAAGGCTCGGGAAGCATTCCTATCGATTCTTCAAGGGCTTTCATCTTTTCGGAAACCTCCGTTTTCCTTTCAGGTCCAATCTCTTTAGAGACTAGCTGACGCTGCATTGTACCATCCTTACCCTTAATGGGCTGATCGGTGGAAAGAAGTCTGTTCCTCTTCTTCTTACGCAAAAAATCGATGCAAAGGTTCGATGTAATCCTGTATATCCAGCTTGAGAAAGGAAACGCGGGATTATATCTGTCGAGCATATTGAAAACCCTGATAAAGAGATCCTGCGAGAGATCTTCCGCGTCATCACGGTTATTGACCATCCGCAGACATATACTGAAAACAGGTCCCTTATACTTGTTAAGGAGTATCTCAAAGCTCTTTTCATCCCCTTCCAGACATCGGTTAATTAATTTTATATCTTCCTTTTTCAACGCTACACCTTACATTACGAAAGAATCACAAATAAAGTTTCTAAAAAAACTGATTGCTCAGATAAAAAGATAGCAGGAAAATTTATAAGTTGGAAGTTGATTTTCCAAATTATTGACATCAAAGTTGTTATACGGATTGCCTGCTGGATACACAAAAATAAAGTAAATTTCGCTGAAAGTAGAAAATTAATTTACTTGACACCGTCAAAGGGCAAAATTAGACTTGACTTACGAGGTTTCACGGATTTACGGAGAAGCTGAATCACTGGGAGAAGAGATGACTGTTATAGAATTCATTTTAGCCAGAGAAGTATTGGATTCAAGAGGCAATCCCACGGTTGAAGTAGAAGTACTTCTAAACGGGGGCGCCTCGGGAAGCGCTATAGTCCCTTCCGGAGCTTCAACCGGTGAACATGAAGCGGTAGAACTAAGAGACGGTGACAAGAAAAGATATAACGGCAAAGGTGTTCTTACAGCGGTAAAAAAAGTAAATGATATTATATTCCCTGAAATTGCCGGTCTTGACGCCCTTGATCAGATATATATCGATGAATTAATGTGTCACCTCGACGGCACTGCGAACAAGGAGAAACTGGGAGCAAACGCCATTCTCGCCGTTTCTCTGGCGGTGGCCAAGGCCGCCTCAAACGCCCTGCAACTACCGCTCTTTCAATATATAGGCGGTATCAATTCCAAGGTTCTTCCCGTTCCCATGATGAACGTTCTAAACGGCGGCAAACACGCGGACAATAATGTCGATATTCAGGAATTTATGATTGTGCCTGTCGGCTCGGATTCTATCGGTGAAGCAATAAGATGGGGAGCGGAAACATTTCATGCACTTAAAAAGATATTATCAGAAAAAGGTTACGCCACATCTGTCGGTGATGAAGGAGGATTCGCTCCCAACCTTAAATCCAACAGGGAGGCTCTGGAGATAATTGTCTCGGCGATTGAAAAAGCGGGTTATAAACCCTACGAAGATATCGCGTTGGCCCTGGATCCAGCCGCCAGTGAATTCCAGCAAGGGGACGGCTACCATCTCGACGCCGAGAATAAGATTTTAACCGCGGGTGAGATGGTGGACTTCTACAAACAACTGGTTGACGAATTCCCCGTTATCTCAATTGAAGACGGACTTGGTGAAGATGACTGGGAAGGGTGGAAAGTGCTCAACCAGAGTCTCGGAAAAAGAATACAGATAATGGGAGATGACATTTTCGTTACGAATACCCAGCGGTTAAAGAGAGGGATCGAGGAAAAAACAGCTAATTCGATTCTGATTAAACTTAACCAGATAGGAACTCTTACTGAAACACTAGACACAATCGAAATGGCGAAAAGAGCGGGATATACAACGGTAGTATCTCACAGATCAGGAGAAAGTGAGGATGTCACAATATCTCACGTCGCGGTTGCCGTAAATTCAGGACAGATAAAAACCGGTTCACTCTCCCGCACTGACAGAATCGCCAAATATAACGAACTCATAAGAATTGAAGAAACGCTGGGTGAAACGGGAATATATCCCGGTCATTCAGCGTTTGCCTCAAACCAAAAACAGGTTTAACTTGCGGGAGTATATAGAGAATGAAGGGTTTCTGGGGAAATGAAAACAAATACTTAAGGATACGCTACAGCCAAATAAATATATCCTTCAAAATGACGATAATCCTCCTTGGCGTAGCGGGAGCTCTCATAATTATGGTCTTCACCGTAAGTGATGTCGGTTTTATCAATCTCTGGAAAGCTCAGAAAAAACTAGACAGAATGAAAAACGAAATAGAGATCCTCGAAAAGGAAACGACACTTCTCGAACAGAAAGTCGGAGACCTCAAAAACGATCCTTTCGCGCTTGAAAAGATCGCCCGCGAAAAATACGGATATATAAAGCCCGGCGACAAAGTGTTTAAGATAAAAATGATACCCGAGAGAAATAATAGTGCTCTTCCGTCGAGTTTTCTTGACATCAGAGGCAAGAAATAATAGTGTATATAGGAGTAAAAGATATAATGCGGGGTGGAGCAGTCTGGTAGCTCGTTGGGCTCATAACCCAAAGGTCACTGGTTCAAATCCAGTCCCCGCTACCAATAGCGATACCTCCCTGCCTGTCCGGGAGGTATCGTCTTATTAAATTTTATAAACTCTCACTTTATCGCATACTATTACAAATCAATCGGCTACTTTCAATCCGCGCTTTGAGCCTTTTCTTCGGCCTCGTCAAACTCATCCTCGAGGTCTTTCATGACATCCTTGTGAACGCTGTAGGTAAGCATCTTCATTTTAATATAATCTCCTCTGAAGAAATAATATCCGTGAAACTCTCCGTGTCTTGAGCTCCTGCCAGAATCCTTTATTAAAAACCAGTCTCTTCCATCCTTTTCCAGATAGCCCAGAAGATGAATGCCGTGGTCATCCGTTGTAGTCCCATTGTAGATCCTGAACTCACGTGAATCCTGGCTTATATATTCCTTCGGTATATCAAAATCCGGTATTATAGCGGAGTCTTCAAATCCGTCATATCCCGGCTCAGAGACATCTCCCCCGATGCAAACTGTATAACCATTCTTGGCGGCTTTCTTTATCCTCTTGTAGAATTCATCGAGCGGGAGGTTGTAATATGTCTTCGTGGGTCTCCAATTATCGGGAACATCAAATTCGCCGGGAAGATAAAAGGGCTCTGACAGAGTTGACATAACTTGGATATAATCGTCAGTTTCAACCTCTAAGACATCGTTTAGAAATTCCAACGGAGTAATCATTTCGCCTTCGAACAAAAACTCCCCGGGGGGTGTTCCCAAGTATTTATCTAGAATCACCCTGATATGAGCAATATTTGTCTCTTCGTCCCACGCTCCGGTTTCCTTTACAAGCTCGAGGTAGTCGATCATCTCCCTTCGTATCATCTTGTGATTATGCTTATCTCTTCCTTCTGTAAGTCCCGGGTATTCATCGAGAGGAACAATTCCGTACTTATCCCAGATAATAAAGAGACCGTCAGACTCGCCGCCCTGAGCGAATGGCTGGTTGCCCCTCTTATTAATATATCCCCTGGCTTTTTCCACGTACTCCCAGTACACAGTATACATCTCGGAAAGCTTTATCTTCCGGCCGGTTAATCTGGCAATCTCGGATTCCATAAAGGATGTTGTGCAGAAACACCAGCAGGTGCCGGTGTAGTACTGAGCAACAGGAGGATAATGAAAAGGCGCTTTGAACGCCTCAGGTGAATCCGGTTTATTTACATCGTCGAAATCAAATCTTATCTCTTTCTCGTTTTCTTCTTTCTTCTTTTTCTTATCCTCGAATTTCTTGTTTATTTCAGCGGTTATGCTGTCTCTGATAGCGGTTAAACTGTCCATTTCCTCTTTCATCTGTTTTATAACCGGATCCTTGTAGTCTTTTTCGTAACGCACATGGTCTTTGTCGTTATCGCCGAAAACAGCGGCGGGAGCGAGAATAGCCAGAACCATGACCGTTATGAGCAAACAAGCTCCATACGTTTTCATTCTATTACCTCCATCTGTCAGAAAAACGCCCCCGGGTTTATGCCCCCTTTCGCGAAGGGGGCATTTATTCCGGAAGCTAAAATTTTCAGCTTCTGTCGGGCCCCTCGGGCTTCTTTATTTCCCCGCGGGGCTTCTCCTCGAGCTTCTTGAGAAGATACTCAACAGCTCTTTCTATCATCGGTTCCCGGCCGGCCTGGATTAGAGCCGGATCATCGAATACCTCAAACCCCTCATCCGGGGACAAACCGACACCTTCAACGTCCCACTGCCCTCTGTTGTTTACAAAGGCGAAGCCCGGCACGGCGAAACTTCCGCCATCGATAAAATGAGGCGAATATCCGTATCCTATAAGCCCTCCCCATGTAGTCTCTCCAATCAGAGGACCAAGTCCGGCCTCTCTGAAATACGCTGGAAACGCGTCCCCTCCGGACGAAGAAAGACCGTTGATAAGCATCGCTTTTGGACCTTCATTAACTGGAAAGGGAAGAGGGGTTAGAGACGTGTTTCTCCTTGCCCAGTAGCTGTAAACCTTCCTCTTCATGATCTCAACCATATTATAGGGTGAATGACCGCCTCCGTTATACCGTTCATCTATAATCAAGGCTTCTTTGTTCATCAGGGGCTGAAAATTCTTGTAAAATGATTTGTATCCATCGTAATGGGTGTTAGGAATGTGCATATAACCTATTCTGCCGTCCGAGAGCTCATCTACCAGCGCGCGGTTTTCAGCAACCCATTTCCTGTATAGAAGTTTCAATTCACTTGCTACAGGCACTACTGTAATCTCGCGGGCACCCTTCGCGGAAGGTCTGTTATTGATCTTAAGCTTTACCTGAACCCCGACCTTGTTCTCCAGATATTTATAGGGGCTCTCCGCCGTGGTAACCTCTCTGCCGTCAATTTCGATAAGATAAGATCCTTCCTTTACGTTAAGTCCCGGTTCTGTAAGGGGCGATCTTTCAGAATCAAGCCAGTTAGCTCCTTTGTATATCTTGTCAATCCTGTAATGATCGCCGTCCGGCTTAAACTCGCAGCCCAGCAGACCAACCGGCACTCGATCAACCACCGGCATATCTCCCGAATAAACGTAGCAGTGACCGGCGTTAAGTTCTCCAATAAGCTCGCCGAGTATATAATCAAGGTCCACTCTCGCGGCAACGTGGGGAAGCAGAACTTCATACTTGTCATGCATCTTCTTCCAGTCAACCTTGTGCATATCGGGATCGTAGAACCAGTCGCGCATTATCCGCCAGGCGTCTGTATATATCTGTTTCCATTCCTCGGCGGGATCTATCCTCATCTCCATACCCTTAAAATCAAGGGCTCCGGCGTTTTTAGACTGGTCGGGAGCAAGTTCTGCTATGCCGAATGTTTTTTCAGCTCTATAGATAAACTTCTCGCCCCCCGCCGCGATCTCGTAAGCTGTCACATCCTCCATTACTGTTTTGGTTTCGCGGGTTTTGAGTTCAAACTTTTTAAGCTCCTTCGCTCCTGTTTCATCTGTGTATATAAAAACAAGCCCGCCTTTTACGGCCGCAAGACTACTATAGTGCTTGTGCTCTAAGGGAAGCGCGACAACACGGCCGGCAAATCCCTCCGCGTCGATAGATTCAATCTTAATTTCCTCTTTTTCCTTTTCCTTATCATCATCATCTTTTTCAACTTTTTCTTCATCGTTCAGGGGAGTAAGAGGCGACGGAGTCTCTTCAGACAACGTGCCGACATAAAGTCTGTCCTCCCACTCCTTGTCGGGATAAATAAAATCCCTCTGTGAAATAAAATATAAATACTTGCCGTCAAGCGAAAAGACCGGCTCTCTGTCGTTCGAGAAATCCCCCGTCAGCTTCATCGCTTTATTTGAAGAAAGTGAATATACCCAGATCGATGACATAAAGGTTTCAGACACCCTTGTATAACACAGCCATCTGCTGTCAGGTGAAAATGAATAATTGCTGATTCCGGCATAACGGCATTTATCGGCCTCTTTTCTTTTTCCACTTTCGACGTCAAGAACCCAGAGTCTGTTCTTCTTGTCCGTGTAGACGATCTTTTTGCTGTCGGGAGACCATTTCGGTCCTATAATCCACGAATCACTCTCCTCTGTTAGCTTCCTGGGGCTTCCGTCAACGTCCTTGGGCCTTATCCAAATCTCATAATCGCCGCTCTCCTCAGAGAGATAGAGAAGATATTTTCCATCGGGAGACCACTCGACATTCCTCTCTCTTATCCCTTCGGTTCGGGTTATGTTTCTGGTTACTCCGTGCTTTTCAGGAAGAGTGAATATTTCCCCCCTGGCGCCGAAAGCAGCTCTCGCTCCGGAAGGTGAAACAGTGAAACTCTCTATGTTCTCTTTCACATTTTTATAAACCGGCCTTACCATCGGTTTGTCACTCCCGAGAGTAATCTCTATCTTTTCCGTTTTATCAAGTTTTGTGTCGTAATAAAAGAGATAGCCGCCCTTTTCGAAGATTATTCTGTCCCTTCCCCTGCTGGGCCACAGGAGATCAAATTTATCATACCTTGTAACCTGCTTTATCTCTTCAGAGGCAATATCATATTTAAACAGATTCAGAGTTCTCTTGCGATCTGATGTAAAGTAGATGCTGTTTCCAATCCACATTGGAAAATTGTCAGTTCCGGTAAACTCAGTTATCTTCTGTGTCTTGTTTTCTTCAAGATCGTATATAAATACATCCTGCGCTCTTCCCGCCGTGTATCTCTTCCATGTACGGAATTCACGCGATTTTATGTCATACGCGATTCTTTTACCGTCGGGAGAAAGTGTCGCGGGACCACCCTCAGGTATCTGGAGAGCCTCCCTAAGACCGGGCTTCTCCGGATCTATAATATAGTACTTACCAACCCTCTTTCCGAACGGGGTACGGTTGCATCTTGCAAGTATCCGTCCATCCTGAGTCCAGTCGAGAATCATATAATCATATCCCCCCCTGGGCGGCATACGGCCGACATCGGGGTAAAATGTAAGTCTCTCCGGCATTCCGCCCTCGTAAGGGATCGTATAAACCTGCCTTGTGCCCGCGTATTCCCCTGAAAAGGCTATCGTGCTTCCATCGGGGGATATTTTCGGGAAAAGCTCAAGCCCTTCGGCAAACGAGGTTACTCTCCTCGCTCTGCCGCCTTCGGCAGACACAGTCCATATATCTCCGGCATAGACGAAAACAACTTTGTCGCCCATTATATGCGGGTAACGAAGCAGCCGCGCCTCTTTGCTCGCCGAATGCTTCGGCCAGAAAGAAGCAATAAGCATAAAAACGGCGGCTGAAACGAAGATTCTCTTAGAAAAACTCATCAGTCCTCCTTTTGTTAAATTCAGCGGGAATACTATCACAACAGATTTAATGAGTCTATAAATTTATAGAAATCAGCGGGGGGCGCTTTATTGTTCGGCGCTTTTTCTTAATTGAGAAGAATAGAAGAACAGATGCCGCAATCGCCGCGGAAATCAGAATAATCCCAAACCTCGTTTCCCCGAGCAGAAGATTGCCTGTCCCCACGAGCGCTGTATTCTGGGCGACTATTCCGAGAACTATTCTTGCGGCGGTGCGTTTAGCGTTCCCCTTACTCCCTGTCTCAGGGAACCGTTCCCGCACTCTCTTCCAGCCCGGACCTCCGGGTCTTACCCTTTTCCAGAACTTTTCAAGGTGTTTCTCACTCACAGGGCGAGTAAATAATGTGACCGCTATCCACACGGGAAGAGAAACAGCCACTGTAAGAGCGGTTGAATAGGGAAATTCCAGAAAGGCCCTTCCCGCCAGCTGCGGCATACCGGACAGCAGCCTGAAGGCCACGGTAGCTGAGAACGCGGTTACCATGGCTGCGATTTCAGACCAGGCATTTACCCTCCACCAGTACCAGCGCGCGATATAAACCGATCCTATACCCGCTGTCACGGATATTATAAACTTCCAGGCAAAAGAAATGTCATCTATCGTGAAAGAGACGAGCGCGCCCAAAACCGCTAAAGCAGCTATTATCAATCTCGCCGCCGCAACATATTGTTTTTCGCTTCTTCCGCGCCAGACAAAACGTTTCAGAAAGTCGTTTACCAGAAGAGAAGATCCCCAGTTCAGCTGAGTGTCAACCGTGGACATAAAAGCGGCGAAAAAGGAAGCGAGCAGAATGCCGAAAACACCCGGGGGAAGCATGGCTTTAATCATCATCGGGTAGTAGGTCTCGGGATCATCAACCGCCCCGAAAAAAGCCATTCCGCAAAGGCCCACAACGATCCACGGCCAGGGCCTCAGGCAAATATGAGCAATACTGAACCAGAGATAACCGAGGGCCGAATGGCGTTCATCCTTAGCGGCGAAGAGTCTCTGAGCCAGATAACCGCCCCCGTCAATAGTGTAGGAAGCCCACCATACTACAAGAATAAGAATCAAAAATTCCGTAAACGGACCGGTCTCTGTCAATCCGGAAACTTCCGGGATAATCTGAAGCACCCTTCCGGGCTCGAAATCCCCCCTTACAAGGCCGTTCTTTATCCCCTCGAGGCCGCCAACCCTTATATATGAAACTGCCGCCAGATACACAGACCCGCCCATGGCAATAACAAACTGCAGGAAATCCGTCATAACGACTCCCCACAACCCCGAAAGCACCGTATAGGAAACGGCTATCAAGAAAAGAATAAGTACAACAACAATTTCCGCATTAACTCCAAACAGCAGAACCCCGTCGTCCCAACCCATCACTGTTACAACTATCTTAGCCATCGCTTTCATTACCCATGCTATAACAAGCACATTCTGAAGCAGGCCGAACCATACAGCTCTGTATCCTCTGAGACCCGCCGCGACTTTTCCGTCGTACCTCAGCTCAATTAACTCCGCGTCTGTAGTTATCCCTGCCCTCTTCCACAACTTCGCGAAGAGAAAAACTGTCACCATTCCGCCTATCCCCCACTGCCACCACAACCAGTTTTCATATATGCCGCCTCTCGCGACAAGACCCGACACAACAAGAGGTGTGTCCGCCGCGAGTGTTGTCGCGACCATAGAAGTGCCGATTATCCACCAGGGAAGAGACCGCCCGGAAACAAAGAATTCTTCAGTGCTTTTAGACGCCCTTCTGGAGAGAAATATGCCGATTCCGAATATAAGCGCCAGATACAAGGCAATAAAAATTAGATCAGCCGCGGAAAGTGCCTCGAACATTTAGATCCCTTTTGAAAACAGACGCAATTTACAAGCATCCCATCATGAGGATAAATATTATTACTAACCAGCTGCTTTTCGTAAAGCTCTCCCTGAAACCGGCCGCGCGCGTTTTCCCTGATTTTCCGGGGAAATCAAAAAGAAAGAGAGCGGCGTTCTATGAACACCAATCACCGGCTACAGGTAAACTCAGTAAAAATATCTTCAAAGACAACTCATTATATACGCTTAATCAAGATTATGCCTGTATCGTCATCTAGAATGAAAGCTTCAATCCTACAATGAATCCGTATCCCGAGAGATCGAGAGAACCCTCATCGTATTCGTCTTTGTCATTTTTACTCCACGGTCCATAAGCAGGACCGGTAACTGTACCGCCGCCGCCAACGGGAATTTCGACTTCATCGTCAGAGATAAGAAAAACATCCGTTTCATTCCCATCCAGATCAGTGCCTGTTCCTTCAAACCCCTTAATATCAGCCCATCTTCCCTGAACTCCTATCTGGAGAGACAACAGAGGCATAATCGAAAATTCAAGCCCCGCGCCTCCATGCAGGCCAAACCCCGTTTTAGTAAGATCCGTGCTCTCCCATCCTGAGCTTACCTGATCT
The DNA here is from genome assembly GCA_034520215.1 of Candidatus Krumholzibacteriota bacterium. Taxonomy (NCBI): domain Bacteria; phylum Candidatus Krumholzibacteriota; species Candidatus Krumholzibacteriota bacterium. The sequence continues at coordinate 1,488,925 of JAXHNR010000001.1, forward strand.
ATATTTACAGAAAAGGTGAGCTTTGAGTAATACATCCCCGCTCCCGCGTATATATAGGGTTTTATGGGCATCAATGGAAGGGAGGGCTTGAAATAGGCGGTAACCGTTATCGGGTACACCCTTACATCATGTTTATATTCTCCGAGAATGTCTGTAGACAGGTCGGCACTGCCGTATATAATTCCAGCTCCGAACCCGGCCGTTATCATTGGAAACGGGGAATACATAATCTCTCCCTGAACTTCAGGAACCCAGTTCAGATTTTCCAATTCAACGTTATAGACTGCCAGGTCTTCGTTAGCAATATCTATAAAATCATTATAATCCCCGTAAGAGATATGGCTCAAGCCGACATTCAACCTGACGCCGGTATCTGAAAGTGCCGGAGCGCTCAGCAGCAAACTGATAAAAACTACAATTCCCGCAATCTTGAAATATTCGTTCATGTCTTCTCCTTACGATTCAATTAAAGTTACATTAACATTTATTTATCCTATTCATCTCCTTTATTAACCTCCCTTAATTTTCCGATATCCTCCTCTGATCCCACTACAAGCAGAGTGTCGCTGGATTTAATTATATATTCACTTGAAGGGACAAAAAAACTTTTCCCGGGTAATTCTCTTTTTATACCGATAACATTTATATTAAACTTCGTTCTCAGCTCAAGTGTCGCAAGACTCTTGCCAATGAAGGGCTCATCCGGCACAATTTGCGCCGCCATATAATCATCAGCCATTGGAAAATATTCGAGCATATTCGGATGAGAGAGGTTCCTGGCCACTTTTACCGCGATATCCTGCTCTGGATAAACCACATCACTTGCCCCCAGCCTCTTTAAAATCCTACCGTGATCTTCGTCAGCCGCCTTCACGATTATCCTCTTTACCCCCATCTCATTTAGATAGAGAGTTACGAGGGTGGCGGCGCTGGGATTACCCCCCATACTGACAACCACGGCATCCATTTCTTCAAGACCAAAAGTCTCTATAATATCCTTCTGAGTAGCATCACCCACTATGGCCTGCGAGGAACATCCACGCGCCTTTTGTACCTTCTCTTCATTAACATCTATAGCTATAACGTCATGTCCCTCATCAAAGAGAGCCTTTGTGACACTGTATCCGAATTTCCCGAGACCTATAGTAGCAAACTTCTCCGCCATTGTTAAACCTTCCTCAATTTACGGTCCTCGATTCTATCCAATCATTACCTTTTCTTCCGCGTATTTATAAGCTATTTCTTTCTTCCTTCTTATGACCACATAAGCGATTGTCAAAAGACCCACACGGCCGAGCAGCATTAAAACAATAATAACAAACTTTCCGGATATTGTAAGCGAAGACGTTACTCCCATAGAAAGACCGACGGTAGCAAACGCTGAAACCGCTTCAAACATATAAGTCAGAAAATATTCTTTTATACTCTCATTCGGGCCGCCCTGAGTCACAAGGAGTATCAATAAACCGGCGCCCACGGTAAGAACCGCGAGAATAAATATGGCGAGAACTCTCGAAACAGTTTCATCGGACAGTGTGCGTTTCCAGTAGGAGACAGAATCCATCCCCTTGATCTTACTTTTCATTATAGCAAAGAAAACCGCGAATGATGTCGTCTTGATTCCGCCGCCGCAGGAGCCGGGGCTTGCTCCGATAAACATCATCATAAGTATTATAAAGAGTGTTGCCGCTCCCAGGGAGGGAATATCCAGAGTGTTAAATCCCGCCGTCCTCGCTGTTATTGATTGAAAGAACGACGCGAGTATCTTGCCGCCGGTAGACAGCTCCGCTAATCCCGATCTTCTTTCCAGCAAATAGATAAATAAAGCTCCCGAGATGATCAGGGCAGAGGTCGCCGTCAATACCATTTTTGAATGAAGAGATAATATAAACCTCTCCTTCGATTTTCTTTCTTTGAATCTGTTTATGAATTCATATATAACCGGAAATCCCAAACCCCCTATTACGATCAGCACCATCACAACAATATTCAAAAGGGGGCTGCCGCTATCTTCCATAAAACTGGTTGTAAAGAGTGAAAAACCGGCGTTACAAAACGCGGAAACTGAATGGAATAAACCGGCAAAAACGGCCGAGGACCATCCCATGCTGCCGTTCCAGTGAACAAACAGCAAAAGGGCGCCCGCGGCTTCGGTGATAAAAGTAAAGAGAAAAATAGACTTCAGAAGGTCTCCCACATGACTTATAGGCGCCGCGGAAAAGGTCTCGTTAATAGCCCATCTGCCCCTGATACCCAGACTGCGTCCCAGAAAGATAAACAGAAAAACTGAAAAAGTCATAACGCCGAGTCCGCCGAGCTGAATTAGAATTAGTATGACCGATTTTCCGAAAACAGAAAATCGCGTGCCCGTATCAACGACGATAAGGCCTGTAACACAAATAGCCGATGTAGCCGTAAAGAGAGCGTCAACTAACGGCAGTCTTCCGGAAACAGACGCCTGAGGGAGTGAGAGAAGAACCATTCCTATCAGAGCCGCCGACAGATAGCTGAAAATAACAAGATAAGCAGGGTGCACCCTCTGAAGTGATCTCCTCACTCTTTTCTCTCTTTTCCCACTATGAAGCATCGCTGTCCTTTTCGTATCTTTTATCAGCATTATACTCTTTAAAAGACTATACCCTTTATTTAAAGCAAGTACATCAAAAATAGTCAAGTTGATAGTTAAAGTGGAGTTTCCCCAATTTTTATAACCTATAAGGTAGTCGATGATTTGTAACAGTATGCGGCTGATTGATATTTTCAAAATCGTGGTCTGAATATGCTAAAATCGGCAAATTTCCAATTTAATTAATTATCATTGTTTCTATCTGTTAAAACTGTTAATACTATTTACATCTATTTTTATTGTATGGGCGGTAACCGATACCATGAGTGATAAAAAATCAAAATGGTGCGATCCAAGCTGCGAATACGCCAGGTTCCCCAGGGAAGAGGACCTAAGCGGCGCCTGCCGCACTTTTATCGCTCTTTACTGCGAAAAGTACAAAAGGCTGGTTCATAAAAGCGCCCTCTGTCTTGATTTTACTAAGAACGGTAAAAATGAAAAATAATATAGATGATAAAACAGCCCGGAAAATTGAGAAAATTCTCCTTTCCGCGCTCAAAAACGGCAGACGTCAACTCTTTGAACACGAAGTATACGGAGTCCTCAAGTTAACCGGGATATCCGCTCCTGAGGCCGTATTTATAAAGAATCACAATGAAATAGCCAAAGCCGATCTTTCCGGGTTTTCAGACTGCAAAGTAGTATGCAAGCTCATATCTCCCGATATTCTCCACCGCTCCGAGTACGGCGGCGTACAATTCATTGAACCGGAAATAAAAGCACTTTCCGACACTTTCCTTAAATTCTCGAAAATAGCTCGGGAAGCGGAAGCGGAATTCTCGGGAATGATGATAGCCCGGCAGCTGGATATAAATGATAATGTACCTAATCAGCTTCTCCTATCCCTACGCCAGGAAAAATCCTTCGGACCGGTTGTAACAATGGGCCTCGGCGGACTGGGAACTGAAGTATACAAAGATTCTCTCAAGGACAGAAAGGGTCTGTTTATCTGCTCCCCTTCAATTGTTTCAGAAGGCAATAAAATCGTCCGGGCGCTTGAAGAAACATTTTTTTATCCAGCTATTACGGGGAAAACCAGAATCTCCGCCGATGTTATTATAGAAGAGAAACAAGTTCAGAATATCATAGGCAAATTCATCTCTCTTGCTGAGAAGTTCTCCGTCCTTTCAGAATTTTCTCCCGTAACTATAGAAGAACTGGAGGTTAATCCCCTTCAGATATCCGGGGGAGAGGTAATCGCTCTTGACGCGCTTTTGAAAATATCAACAAACAAAACTTTACCGCGGGAGAGTTCCGCCGATTCGGTTAAAACCCTTCTTAATCCTGAAAATATTCTCCTGATCGGAGCTTCCGCCGGAAGAACCAACATGGGAAGAATAGTTCTGAATAATCTGAGCGAGAGCAAAATTATTCCCAATGAGAAAATATTCCTTCTACATCCCGACCCTCAAGTTAGTGAAATAGAAGGATTCAAAACCTATAATTCCCTTGATGAAATAAGCGGAAAAGTGGACCTCACTGTTTTTACAATTCCGGCAAGCGACAATTCCATAGCACTTATAGAGAAATTAATAGACAGATCAAAGACTGAGTCACTGATAATAATATCGGGGGGATTCGAAGAAACTGAGAAAGGAAAGGGTTATTCGGAGAGAATAAAGTCGTCTCTGGAGAAAAAACGAAAATCCTCTTCCCGCTCTCCCGTAATCAACGGCCCTAACTGTATGGGAATAGCATCCGAGCCCGGCGGCTACAATACTTTCTTCATACCGAAATACAAACTCCCTTTCGATGGGAAATTAGGCGGGGAAAGCGCGTTTATAAGCCAGAGCGGCGCGTTTCTCGTGTCTATGATGAGTGTATTAACCGATGTAAAACCATCGTATATGATAACTGTGGGAAATCAGCTCGACCTTACTATCTCCGACTATCTCATATCCCTCGGGGATAACTCCGCGCTCGATATATTCTTTCTCTACATAGAAGGTTTTAAGCCCTTCGACGGAAAAAGATTCCTTGACGCGGCAGGGAAAATAATTGAATCGGGAAGAAAGATCGTAGTTTACAAATCGGGCAGAACCGCCGAAGGAGCAGCGGCGGTAGCCTCCCATACCGCGGCTATGGCTGGAGATTACTTCATTTTCAGACGTTTAATGAACGATGCCGGCATACTGGTAGCGGATTCGCTTGCTGATTTTGAAGATTACATGAAAATATTTTCATTTCTCTCCGGGAAGAGCCCCGGCGGCCCCAGGGTAGGTATAATAAGTGACGCGGGTTATGAATGTTCCTCCGCTTCCGACAACCTCGGCGGACTGCGGCTCGCGGAATTAAACGGTAAAACCATTTCAAACCTCAAAGGTAATATGCCTTCGGGGATTGTCGATGTAAAAAACCCCGTGGATACAACACCCGCCGTGGATACCGCTAATTACGGTAAATGCGCTAAATATCTGATAGATGATCCAGGCACTGACTGCATTTTAATATCCAACGTGGCCGCGACCTTCACACAGGAAAACCTAGAGAAGGGAGATGGCCACAACGAGGATATTCGAAACAAAAGCTCTCATCCGAATACAATTATAAGCCTGGTGAAGAGTACGGAGAAACCGGTGATAGTTTCCCTTAACGGCGGCAAAATATACGACCCGGCAGCGCGAATGATGGAAAAGGCCGGAGTCTGCGTGTTTAGAAAAATCGACCGCGCAATCAAGGCCCTTGATAAATTTGTCAGCTACAGTTAGATTAACATACCGTGCGGGTTTTATTAATAACGGGGAACTTAAACTCAAGCGGCCCTTATTCGATATACACTTTAATGAATCTGAAAATATTCAATAAACAGTTTGCCGTAACGCGAAAAAAGAGACAATAAAAATAACCTCGGAGGCAGAATGCAAATCACCATCGAAGGACTGAACAAAACTTACAGAGGGGGACACAAAGCCCTGAGCGGGCTGACTCTGGAAATAAACAACGGTATCTTCGGGCTTCTGGGGCCTAACGGAGCGGGCAAGACAACCCTGATGAGAATCCTTGTAACTCTGATAAAGCCCACATCCGGCAATGTCACTATTGACGGTTATGATCTGGCAGAAAACAGAAAAGAGATAAGAAGCATGATAGGGTATCTCCCTCAGGAATTTCAGTCGTTTCCAAAGCTTAAGACATGGGAATTCTTAGACTACGCCGCCGAACTCGGCGGCGCGAGAAGTAAAAAAACAAGAATGAAGATGGTTGACCGGCTCTTAGAACAGGTCGGCCTATATGATTCAAGAGACAAAAGGGCCGCTAAACTCTCCGGAGGGATGAAGCGTAGACTCGGAATAGCACAGGCCCTGGCCGGAAACCCCAGAATATTGATTGTAGATGAACCTACGACAGGACTTGATCCTGAAGAACGGATCCGTTTCAGAAACCTCCTTTCAGAGATGAGCGAAAAGGATATGATCATAATTCTTTCCACTCACATTGTAGGTGATATTTCAAGTACCTGCCTTGATATGGCCCTTCTTAACTCTGGAAAACTCGCGTTTTCCGGCGCTCCGGAAAAACTTATTGAAATGGCAAAGGGACATACATGGAAGATAAGCGCGACCGACAGTGAACTTGAACAAATCAAGGAAAAATATTCCGTTATATCAACTTTCCCTTCAGAAAACGGCTGGGAAGTACATCTTGTAGCTGACGAGCTGGAAAGATTCAATGGAGAAACGCTCGAGCCCGGACTGGAAGAGGCCTATGTATACTTTCTAGAACACTATACAAACCCCGACCATGAAAGACTTTGAATATTCTTTAAGGGTAAGAAGATAATCTCTGAGAGGTAATTTAAATGGATTGGATATACAATATTCATGTAGTCGCTAAATTCGAAATCAAAACGCTCCTCAGGAGCTGGTTTTTCAGAATTTTTGCCGTTCTGTCATTAGTTGCTATAGCCCTCCTTGACCTTGTTTTCTTTACTAACATTGCTCCCCTTCCATGGTCCTTCAGAGCGATTCCATCCTCGATTCCATATACAAACATCCTATTCTTAAACCTCGCTCAGGCAGTTATCGCGGTTTTTCTCTCTTCAGACTTCCTGAAACGCGACAAGAAACTCGACACCACGGAAGTTGTTTACACAAAACCGGTTTCCAATCCGGTTTACATCGCCGGCAAGACGGCTGGGATTCTATTTACATTTCTCGGTCTCAATGTCGCGGCTCTGATTATAGCGGCTGTCTACAATATATTTTTCGCCCATTCCGGATTTATACCCGTATCTTACCTCCTCTACCCCCTTATTATAAGTCTTCCTACTATAGTATTTATCCTGGGGCTTTCCTTCCTTATTATGGTTGTTATTAGAAACCAGGCGGTCACTTTCATACTTCTGCTGGGGTATATCGCGGCAACTCTCTTTTATCTTTCTTCAAAGTTCTACCGCCTCTTTGATTATCTGTCCTTTAACGTTCCGCTTATGTATTCCGGGATAACAGGGTTTGGAAATACAAATCAGCTGCTTATACACAGGGGAATCTATCTCTGCCTCGGCATTTCGTTTATTTTCATCACGGCTGTCCTGCTCAAGAGACTCCCTCAGTCAAAATCATCAACACGCCTCTCGATTATCTCTTCCTGTGTTTTTCTTGTATTAGCCCTTATTCTGTCCTCTGTTCATATAACGGGAATAAAAGAAGGGGAGAAAAGAAGAGAAGAAATAATAAATATCAACAACTCGCTCAATAGGCTGACAAAGGTCGAAATCAATAAATGCGGACTGGAGATAACACATAAAGGGGATAAAATCCACGCGGAGGCATTTCTTGAAATTATAAACAGGTCAAAGTTTCCGGCCCGGAAATATATCTTCAACCTCAATCCGGGACTTAATATAGAAGAGATCAAAAGAAACGGCAGAAAAATCCCTTTTAACAGGAATATTCACCTGATATCCATAACTCCTGAAGTTGAGCTTGGACCTTCAGCCGTAGATTCACTGACTATCAGATACTCTGGAAAAATAGACGAAAACGCCTGCTATCCGGATATCGAACCTGAAACAATAAGAGAGGACTACCGCATAGCATTCATGAATATCAAAAAAAGGTACAGTTTCATCTGTGACGACTACCTTCTTCTGACACCTGAAACTCAATGGTATCCAACTTCAGGACCGGGATTCAGAGAAGATCATCCGGCGTCATTCAACAGAGATTTTGTTTTATTCGATCTTAAGGTTAAAACCCGGTCCGATCTGACAGCTGTATCACAGGGAAAAAGAACAGAAAATAGTGAAGGAGTATTTACCTTTACAACTGACACTCCTCTTCCCGGCCTCTCTCTGGTGATAGGAAACTATGAGAAAAGAAGCACTTTCGCTGATTCTACCCGCTGCAATCTCTACACAATAAAGGGGAATGACTACTTTATCAAATATTTTGATTCAATTGGGGATACTATTCCCCAGCTGATAAAAGATGAAAAGCAGAATTACGAAAACACCCTCGGGCTGTCCTCTGGGTATTCCAGGATATCTCTGGTTGAAGTTCCGGTTCAGTTTTACTGCTACAGCAGATTATGGACACTCGGATACGAAGTTGTGCAGCCCGAAATAGTTCTGGTCCCCGAAAAAGGTGTAAATATAGAAAGTGCCGATTTCAGGAGAATGGCATGGAGGAACAAGAGAAGGAGTGAGAGAACAAACGAAACGACAGCGGCGGCTGAAAAGCAGGCGGATATGTTCAGGAGTTTCGTGTCCCGGACTCTAACCGGAGAGATTAATCCTTCCACTCTCAGAAGGGGACCGGAATCAAGAGAAATAAGCTACAGCATATTCCCCTTCTACTACAGCTTTATCAGTCACATAAAATCGGCGGAATGGCCCGCGCTGAATATAGCCCTTGAATCATATCTTTCCGAACCGCTTGAATCTCCCCCCTCGCAGTTTCTAAGATTCGTAAGGGGAATGACTGATATAGAAAAAGCCAACATCGAACTTTCCAGAAACAGCCTGGAGAAAATACTTAAGAACCCCGAAAAACGCGACATCACTCGTTTTGTTATTAATCTGAAAGGTAAATTCCTTTTTAACCTTCTCGCCGTTAAAATAGGCGGAGAAGATCTGAGAAGTTATATAGCGGATATCACGAAACAAAACAGATTCCGGGATATAAGCGGGAGAGAATTCGCAGCCGGCATCGAGAAAAAATTCGGCATAGACATTAAACCTTATATTGACAACTGGTACACAAGTGAAGATATCGCGGGGATCGTTCTGAGCGATATAACAACATACAAATTTACCAGGAATGAAAGGACCCGTTTCCAGGTTAGATTCAGGATTACAAACAGAAAAAGTGCCGGCGGGATTGTCAAGATAACCCTCAAAAAAAGAGAACAAAGAAGATTCAGAAGGTTTGGCCGCCGGGGGGCGCGCGATACTGAAGAAGACAATTCATCGGTGGAACGCCGGATATTTGTAGGCGAGAAACAAACAAAAGAGATAGGGGTTGTGCTGAATTACGAACCGAGGACAATGACTGTTAATACCATGATTTCCAGCAACCTGCCTTCAACATACAACGAGACATTCAGCGACTTCGAATCCAACAAACACGCGAAACCTTTTGAGGGAGAACGGGTTGTTGAAACCCCCTCTGCTACGGCCCGTCCGGAAATAATAATAGTTGATAATGAAGATCCGGGATTTAAGGCTGAAGGGAAAAAAGAGAGAAGTCTGCTTAAGAAAATACTTCCGCGTTTACTTGAGGAAGAAGATGAGGATAAATACTCCGGTCTTCGCTTCTGGAAATCCACACATAGATGGAAGGCTACGATAAATGCCAATTATTACGGCGACATCATTAGAAGCGCTCATTTTACAAGCTCCGGGGATGGGAACCTTAAAGCCTCCTGGCAGACTGAAATAGCCGAAAAAGGGTACTACGATGTTTATTGCTACATCAGTAAAGTCCATTCCCCGTGGGGTCGAAGACAAAATGAAGAAAAGAGTGAAGGGAGATATCACTATTACATCCATCATGACGACGGCGTTGAAGAAGCAACCGTTGACCTCGGCAGCGCCTCTGAGGGCTGGCATTTCCTGGGATCCTATTATTTTTCAAAGGGTGAAGCCGGGATAGAACTATCCAATGAAACGGAAGAAAGATTCGTAATCGCTGACGCCGTAAAATGGATAAAACAGTAATATCGGCTTAATAATATCCCATCTTATAAAAAACTGGTTTTTTATAAGAATTGCAGCTGATTTTCTACTCTCCGATAATCTTAACCATAACGCGTTTATCTCTTCTGCCGTCGAATTCGCCGTAGAATATCTGCTCCCAGGGACCAAAATCGAGCTCGCCATCAGTAACGGCTACAACAACCTCCCGCCCCATGACCTGGCGTTTCAGGTGAGCGTCTCCATTATCCTCACCGGTCAGATTGTGCCTGTATCTGTCGGTAGGTTCATGAGGAGCCAGATCTTCCAGCCACCTCTCATAATCGGCGTGAAGACCCTTCTCGTCATCATTGATAAAGATGCTGGAAGTGATGTGCATAGAATTTACAAGTACAAGCCCCTCGATGATGCCGCTTTCATTCAAACAGTCACTGACCTCTGAAGTGATGTTTACAAAAGCCCTTCTTGTGGGAATATTAAACCAGAGTTCCTTCTTATAACTTTTCATCTCAACCTCCTTATAGGGCCTCTAGTATCCCAAATTCTATCTCCCGGGTAAATAGTTCTTTCTGTCTTTCCGGAAAATCCGGATTTTTTATTAAAAATTCGCGTAAATATGTGTAAATTTGTACATCTCTTATACACTCTTTTATAATTCCTTAATATAACGTGAATTACAAACATAATGCGCTTAAATAACAAAAATATGCGCTCACAGGTTAACACTTTTTTGATGCTGAAAGATTGGTAATTTGTCTGCCCGGGGTAAAAATATCGAGAAATTCTTATAATTTTTCAGTTTCTCAACTTAATTGATATAAGGAAGATACGGATATACAACCGGTCCGTAAAACATACTTCTCTCTTGCTTTAAAGAGCAGAGATCAATGCTGGTATATATCTTGACTATATATACAAGCTTGAGAGGGTAAAAAAATGGTTGATTCATCCCCCAAGTGAGCGGAGAAAAAGCCATATATAACCTCCTAATTTTCCCCCGCCGCCGGAGGGGAATCTTAAGCATTGTAAATTCGGTCTCTGATTAAATCAGGAAAGTTTCCCGGCGGGGGAGATAAAAAGATGTACTGGTAACAAAATTCAGAAAAAGGAGTTGCATGATCTACAACGAAACAACGGAAGTCGAAGAATTGCCGGAATTAACTGAATTAAGGAGGAGTTATGTTTAAGCGTATAGTTTCTATAATGATAATTGTTTCTTTTATTACTATGGTGCAAAGTTCTTGTAGTAGAGAAAATTCCGTGCGCCCAGATAAAAAAGAAGAAACTCAGCCAGATGATAACTTAGAAAAAGTATTAAAAAATGATCCCGCCGTAAATGAATTTGTCCAGATAAGTGAACAATTAATCATAAAAGCTATGGATAATAAAGTTAGCGCTGCTGAATTAGAAATAGCATATGAGAACGAGGATGATGAATTCTTTGGTCATTTACTCGGATACGAAGAAACTGAGATACGAAAGATTAGCGACAGAATTTTAGATTTAAGCAATACAATTTCTAAAAGATACCCGAAAATTAAAAAACAAGCTGAGAAAAATCAAAACCAGAAATGTAAATCATGCGATTTTAACAAAGTGATTGAGAATTGGGATGGAATAGTTTCAAAGTATAATAATCAACACCGCAGGATAGTAGCTGTTGACCCCGCTATATGCAAAGTGGTACAGTTAACAGTGGGTATGTATTTATGTGCAGCAACATTAGCCTCCGTAGTTCTATATGTGCTTTGCGCGTATATGGTTGTGTGTGCATCCTGTTCGGGAGGGTGGGCTGATGATATTTGCATGTAGTGTATATTTGTTTCGAGGAGCCAGTTAGTATTCGTATTCCAAAGTAGGAGTCACCGGATGCCCCCTCCCCTGCGCTGGAAGAAGAGAGTGAGGAATTAACCTGTCTCTTGACATTGGTTACTGATATGATCGGAGGTTTATTAACAATGAGAATTAGTTTTGGAGCATTTATTGTATTATTCATTTGCATGATTTTTTTGGGTCGGGTTACTTCTAAATTCAAGCATTTAAGATACATTATACCGATATCGGGAGCGCTCTTTTTTCTTGTGAATGCTTATATTGATAAAGAGATGTTATATCCCAGCCTCTTCTTATTTTTAATTTTTGGTTTTACGGGTATCCGTTACTTATCACTCCAGAGAAAGCAGGCAAAGGGAGAAAATAAAGAAAAGAGATCTGACCCACCCCTATCAAGTTAAAAAAACTCTATGAAGTCCAATTTACTGACATATAGTTTTCTCATCGGGATAACAGTTTCCTTCATTGGAATCATTCTTATTCTACTTGATAAGAAAGATAATTCCACGGATAAAGAAGAAAACAAATTAAGCTCTGAAGACTGATGCGATTATTCCTTCCGTAATTCGTCTAGCCGCGGCGGGACGTTGTTAAAAAGGGCGTGTCATAAACTATAGTAAAGTGGCTTCTGTTCTCCTATAATGTATTTTTTCTAAGCCATATTCTGAAAAAAGGATCGTAGATCTCATATTTTTTATCTCTTTTAACAACATAATTTTTATTTACGAGAGTCTTCACGGATGACTGAACAGTCGAAGTCGAGCCCAGATTATTTTTTAGCCTCACATCATTTGAAAAAATTTCTGTTTCTCTTGACAGACATCCCAGAACTGCTCTCTGATGCATTGATACATTGTTGTACCAACTGTAATACAACTCATTTTGAGTATGCATTAGACTCTCAACAGCAGCATCAACATCTTCTTTATTAATTATCCCGCCCCCTTCCAGCCATATTTGCGAGCAGAGCATCTGTACATGAAAAGGGCTGTTTTGCGATAAATTCGCTATTTCTCCGGCAAGTATTTCATCAATTTTCCTGCCGGTTGATCCAAATCTTTCTTGAATAAATTTAATCAAATCTTCTTTGGAAATAGTGTCAATAGGATAAATCTTCGCGGCTTGATAAAAGGCCCTGTCGGCATTTTCAAACATATCTCTTATAACGTGAGTTTTGCTCCCCATAAATATATAACAAACTCCGCTGTGATGTTGAACAAACGACCTCAGATTTTTTTCAAACTCAATGCCGTTATATTTTGAGATTTCTTGAAATTCATCAAATACCACCGCGACTCTTTTGTTATATTTTTCCGCTATTCTTTGAGGTATTTCGTATACCTCTTCCAGGGCCTTCCCCATACCCGAGGCGGTTCTGGAAAAATCAAAGGAAACCTTAAAATTTCCTCCTTCTGTGTATTCAAAAGACGGCATCAACTTCTGGAAAAAGCCTGTTATCTTTTCAATCTTTTCTTGTTTAGTCGAAAAGGCTTTAGTTATGGACTTCGCGTAAACTTCTATGAACTGGCCGGGAGTGGAAGCCCTTTGCAAATCAACATAAATTGTGATTACAGAAGAGTCTGCCTCAAATCTTTTCAGAACCGTTTTTATCAGAGAGGTTTTTCCCAGTCTTCTCTGGGAGTAAATAAAAAGATTCTGCGCGGATTTTATATACTCTTTTATATCCTTAATCTCTTTACGCCTGTTGGTAAAATACTCGCCGGTGACAGCTTCGCCGAATTTAAAGGGGTTATTCATTTTTAAGAACCTCCCGAAGATATTCTACCACTATACAATAGCGCATTACCTTATTTAGTATAATATAGTTTAGTATACTATATCGTATTAGTCAAGCGAAATAAGATAGAAAATTTGTTCTTACGCGTAATTGGTATAGTTAGCACTGTAAATATTCATACATATTAGAAATTCACTCCATAAAAATAGAACTGCCAAATGAAACAGAAGGAAACTTTGTCACTACGGACGCCGTATAAATAGGTGAAGCAATAAAGTCTAAAATAAGCTGGAATCTTAGAAGGATATTTGAAATACTAGAGAAAAAATTGGAGATTGATATGAAAAAAATATTATTTACAAAATCCCTTCGGGTTTTCCTTCTTGCCGGCGCATTTATAATTCCCCTTATAAGTCATAATCTACGCGCCGCTCAAACACTAACACTTGAAAAAGCCCTTGAGATATCCATGGAAAAAAGCCCCTCTATCCGGCAGTCGAGACTGAACTTGAAACGAAGCAGGGCGTCACTTGACGCCGCCAGAGCCCGGCTTAAATCAAAATTCAGCCTCTCTCTTACTCCGCTTAACTATTCAAACAACAGGAATTTCGACGATTTCTCCTCTACCTGGTACACACGGGAAACAAAACAATCCTCGGGGCAATTTACAATCGAGCAGCCTATTAAATGGACAGACGGAACTCTTTCTCTTATAAACAGATTTTCCTGGAGGGAATCGTACAGCAGCCAGGTAGATAAAACAGACAGGACATACACAAACGATTTCTATATCAACTTCCAGCAGCCTATTTTCACTTATAACAGAACCAAGCTGGAACTTGAGAATCTGGAGCTGGACCTTGAAAGAAACAGGCTGCAGTATATTATCCAGCGCCTCTCGCTCGAAAAACAGGTCACCGAGTATTTCTTTAACATTTATCAGACTAAGAAGAGTCTGGAAATCGCCGAAGAAGATTTTAAGAACAAAACCGGCAGCTATAATATAATGAAGAATAAGGTTAAAGCCGGTATCGGAAAGAAAGAGGACCTCTATCAGGCCGAGCTAAATATGGCCAAGAGCAAATCAGATCTGCAGGACCGGCGCGTACAATTGGAAGACGCGCTGGATAATTTCAAGAAACTCCTCGGAATTTCAATCTACGATGAAATTTCAATAGCGGCTGACGTTTCCTATATGCCCCTCGAGATCGATCTGAAAAAAGCGATTGACCATGGTATAAAAAACCGTATGGAAATACGCCAGTCTAAAATTGATATCAGAAACGCGGAGAACGACCTTATCGAAACAAGCGCCAACAATGAATTCAAGGGAAATATAGACCTCTCATACGGAAGCACCGGAATGGATGAAGAGTTCAGCAATCTCTACGATTCTCCGGATAAAGACCAGCAATTCCGTGTAACACTGGAAGTCCCCCTCTGGGACTGGGGCGAGAAGGAATCCATGATTGAAGCCTCAAAAGCAACGATTGATTCCAGAAAACTCGATCTTGAAAATGAAAAAAAGGATATAATGATCGGAATAAGAGAGACATACCGAAACCTGCGGAATCAGGTAACACAGATCGAGATCGCGGATCAGAATGTCCGCCTGTCCAAACTGACATATGAGATTAATCTTGAACGGTTTAAAAACGGAGACCTGACCAGCAAAGACCTCAATGATTACCAGAACCAGCTTTCACGCGAGAAAAATTCAAAGATTTCAGCGCTCATCCAATACAAACTCTATATTCTTGAAATGAAGATCAAATCCCTCTGGGATTTTGAAAATAATTGTTCAGTCTTAGACCAGATGCAATAAGGAGAAAACAGTGAAAAGAATTATAATATTTATTACCGCTCTTTTATTTTTAAGCTCCTGCGGCGGCGATGATCTTGGTTCAGACAGCAGTCTTCCAACTCCCGTCTCTGTAACAATAATCAAACCTTCATCGATAAAAGAATATATAACTGCTACAGGGACTATTAAAGCGGTTAAAAGCGCTTCGATCAACTCTAAAAGCGCCGGATCCTATAGACTCGAAGAGAACCCCCGTACCGGAAAACCCTTCGCGGTGGGTGATCATGTAAAAAGAGGCGAACTTATAATATCTCTTGAAAACCCGGAGCTGAAAAACAATATCAAAATAAAGTCGAAGAAACTCGAACTTGAAACCTCCAGGCTCGAATATGAAAAGCAGAACTCTCTATACGACAAGGGGGGAGTTACATACCGAGAGCTAAAAGACGCCGAGAGAGCAAGTATAGAGGCAAAGTACAATTATGAATACGCTAAAATACAGCTTTCAAAGCTTAAGACACTCGCCCCTTTTGAAGGTATAATCGCAAACCTTCACTACTATACTCCGGGAGCAGAGCTGGAATCGGGGGCGATGCTCGTTGAGGTAATGAATTATAATTCCCTCTATCTCGAACTGAATATTCCCGGAAGGGATTTTGACCGCGTAGAGGCCGGACAGAAAGCGCGAGTTACACATTACACTCTCACTGAAGATACACTTTACGGGGAAGTTTCGCAGAAAGAACCGACTATAAATCCGGATACAAGGTCATTTATGACTAGAATAACCGCCGATAATCCCGATCTCCTTTTCAGACCTGGTATGTTCGTTAAATCTGAAATAACTATAGCCGAAAAGGACAGCGCCATTGTAATCGCCAAAGACATTATCCAAATAAAGGGAAAGGGGAAAACGGTCTATACAGTGCGCAAGGGCGCCGCTAATGAAAGGGTTATCGAAACGGGGATTGAAAACCCGGACAGTGTTGAAGTAATTAGCGGGCTTGACGTTAATGACCGCCTGGTTGTCAAGGGATTTGAAACACTCCAACATCATTCAAAGGTAAAGGTGCTTAGATAAATGGGCGCCGCGGGATTGAGAATAGAGCGGGAAGATCGCATGATTCCCGCCGGCCGATAGTTTTCTCAGGTTCCGAGAGAGAATATTAATATGGAAAAGATTTCCAGATTTTCAGTTAACCAGCCCGTAACGGTTATGATGTTCGTGCTGGCGATTTTGCTTATAGGCGCGATATCTTTTCAACGTCTCGGCATCGAAATCCTGCCAGACCTTAACAATCCCAGACTGTTCATAGAACTGGAGACCGGCGAGCGTCCCCCCGGAGAGATTGAAAATCTCTTCATAGAACAGATTGAATCACTGGCAAGCAGGCAGAGAGGTGTTACCGACGTTACCTCGAAGATCAAAACAGGTTCAGCTCTTACTACCGTTAAGTACAGCTGGGATACCGATATGGACGAGGCCTTTCTCAATCTACAGAAAACCGTGACAGATTTTGGTCAGCAGATTGACGTCGAAGACATCTCTATATCCCAGTACGACCCGAACGCCCGGCCTGTGATGACGATAGCTCTCGCCCATCCAGAAATTGACGATATGAACGACCTCAGGTTAGTAGCAGAAGATTATATTCAGAACGAACTGATCCGCGTCGACGGTATAGCTGAAGTTAAAATATCCGGCGAAGAGGAAAAAGAGGTTGTAATTGAAACCGACAGCTATCGCCTGGACGCTTTCGGAGTGACAACATCTGATATTTCAAACCGAATCAACAGCTTCAATCAGAATATATCGGGAGGCTCTGTAGTCGAAATGGGGCTTAAATACATCATCAAAGGTGTAAGTATCTTCGAATCTTTAGATGATATAAAGAATCTTATTATTACTTACAAAAAAAAAGCGGAGGGCGAAGAAGAAAGGAGTGAATCTTCCCCGGTTTACCTGAAAGATGTGGCAGTTGTAACAGAAAGGAACAAAGATCCTGAAAATATCGTTTATCTAAACGGCAAGAGATGCGTGGGGCTGGGCATATACAAAGAAACGAAGTTTAATACAGTTGAAGCGGCTGAAAAGGTCACCGCGAGACTATCGGGTATCAGAAAGGCCCTTCCCGGCTATCGTTATAGACAATAGTAGAAAATCAGGCGGATTATGTTAATTCCGCGATAGATGAAGTCCAGCAGACCGCGCTCATCGGAATATTCCTCGCCGTGTTGATACTCTTTGTGTTCCTGAGAAGGATCGGGGCAACAGCTATAATAAGCGTTTCGATACCCATTTCAGTTATTGCGACATTTACCCTCATGTATTTTAAGGGACTTACTTTGAATATTATGACCCTCGGAGGGCTCGCTCTGGGCGCCGGGATGCTTGTGGATAACTCTATTGTAGTTGTAGAGAGTATTGTAAGAAACATAGAATCCGGAATGGGGATAAAAGACTCTGCCGCCCGCGGCACGGCCCAGGTGAGCGGAGCCATTACGGCGGCTACCATAACGACTATAATCGTCTTCCTTCCTATTGTCTATATTCACGGTGTCGCGGGAGAGCTCTTCAAGGACCAGGCGCTTACCGTCGCCTTCTCCCTCCTATCCTCTCTTGTAGTAGCCGTTCTTGTTATCCCCATGCTGAGTATCAAAACTCTTAAAGCCCGCCCCGCCGTCACTATAGCTCCAGAAGAACGCTTCTTAAATTACGGAAGGTTTCTCTCGCGCGTCCTTAAGAAACGCTGGATGGTAATAGGATGCTCCGCACTTATCGTCGCGTCAGCAGCCCTTCTTATCCCCGTGGTTGGAAACGAATTCATCCCCGATACTAAGACAAATGAATTTTCCATCAATCTAGAGCTTCCTTCAGGCACGGAGCTTAAGCGCACGGCGAGAACGGTAGAAGAAATCGAAGATATCACCCGCGCCCTCTTCGGTAATGAAATAAATATGATATACAGCGTGGCAGGGCCCGTTGACCAGATAACATCAGAGGCCGCGGCTGTCTTTCATGACGAGAACACCGCAACTGTAAAAATAATTCTTAAAAACAATCATAGAACCGGAAGCCGTGTAATGATTGACCGCCTCAGCCGGGAACTTTCAGGCACAGCCGGCATGGATGTTCAATTTGTAGAAGATAAATCTTCACTTCAGTCCATACTGGGCACGGGGTCCGCCCCCGTTGTAATTGAAGTAACAGGTCATAATCTAAGCCGTCTAAAATCGATCACACGGGAGATAAAAGAAAAGCTTCAGACCAATAAAGATCTGTTCAATATAGAAACTACATTCGAAGGGGGGCGCCCCGAAATTGAGATTCATATAGACCGAACCCGCGCGGGTCTCTACGGGATCGGAATAGACGACATCACTACGCAGCTTAAAAACAGGCTTATGGGCAAAACGGCCGGAAGCTGGAACAATAACGGCGCTAAAAAGGATATAACAATCAGATTTCCTGAAAGCTCCGCCGGCGAACTCGGCAATTTCTACATAAATAAAAACGGAAGCAATACACTTCTCAGCGATATCTCCACCTCGGTCAAAGGATACGCTCCGGAGGAAATAAACAGAAGGAATCAGAAAAGAACCGGTATGGTTTCAGCTTATTACAAGGAAGGTAAAACGTTTAATCATGTAATAGGCGACATCGAGGAACAACTGAGCTCGCTCGAACTGCCGGCAGATTACGCTATAGGGCTTCTCGGAGATGAAAAGAAAAGGAGAGATTCATTTGAAAACCTCAAATTCGCCCTCCTTCTATCAATCGTTCTCGTCTACATGGTGCTTGCTTCTCAGTTTGAATCACTGACGAAGCCCTTTTCGATCCTTCTTACGATCCCCCTTGCCGGAGTCGGGGTCGTAGCTATATTCCTGGCTGCCGGAAAACCATTAAGTATCATGGCGTACATAGGCATAATAATGCTCGCGGGCATAGCGGTAAACGATTCGATAATACTTGTAGATACTATCAGCAGAATAAGAAGGGCAGGAAACGCCAAGGAACCCGCTATAATAAAAGCCGCGAGGCAGAGAATACGCCCGATTATCATGACGAGCGCGACTACAATACTCGCGCTTCTCCCCCTCACCCTCGGATTCGGCGAAGGCGCGGATCTAAGAGCTCCTATGGCCCTGGCTGTGATAGGAGGGCTGGTTACATCAACAATATTAACTCTTGTTGTTATACCATGTGTTTACTACGTTCTGGACAGAAGTGAATGATTACGGGCAATTTCATAATCAACCGCAAGACACTTATCAGCATGATATTCATAGGGTTCGCTATGCTCGGCGTGATCTCCTATTCACACCTGCCGCTTGAACTTTTCCCCGATATCGAACTCCCTTTTCTCATAATACAGGTTAACAGTTTTCAGCAGTCAGACCCGGAAACGATAGAAAAGGAAGCTATTATTCCGCTCGAGGGAGCCGCCGGGTCACTGGAAAACATCGACAGCATAAGCTTCGCTGACCAGGGCAGAGGGACTGTCTTTATATATTTTAAAAAGAACACAGACCTCAAATACGCCTACCTTAAACTCCTTGAGAGAGTAAACGGGGCGAAATCGGAGCTTCCCTCCGCCTACTTCGTAAACGTAGTAAGAATAGACACCGAGCAGATGGCTAATAGATTTATGACTCTTCAAGTGCGGGGGAAGCGGGACGTAAACCAGCTTCGCGAGACAGCAGACAGAGAGATAGTGCGCGAACTAGAGAGTATAGACGGAATATCAAATGTGGAGGCTTCCGGTGGCAGGAAAAACTCCGTTAACATCGCGCTCGACATCGATGCCTGTGAATCTTACGGGGTCACCCCCGCTAAGGTAAATTCGCTAATCTCAGAGAACAGCAGTGAAAACCTCTTTGTTGGAAATGTAAGAGAAAATGGCAGATTCAAGGCGGTTAAGGTACACTGCGAATATACAAGCGTCGAAGATCTCGAGAATATAGTAGTCAGCTCCGACGGCCCCCTCCTGCTTAAAGATGTCGCGGATATTTCATTCGGGAAGAAGGAGATATCTTCTATAAGCCGGGTAAACGGCAAATCAGCCGTAACAATCCAGCTTGTTAAAGACTCTCAGGTCAACCTCATAGAACTTTCTGATCACACCCGTTCAGTGATAAAGAGATTAAATAAAAACTTGAAAAATAAAGAGATCGAAATTGTAATCCAGAGCGATACAGCCGAAGGGATGAAAAGTAACATCAATCAGATCATCCGTCTCGCTCTCATAGGCGGCATCCTTGCGGTAATTATCCTGTGGGTTTTCCTGAAGAATATCAGGCTGGTTCTTATTATTGCCATAGCAATACCAATCTCGATATTTACGGCGCTTAACTTCTTTTACGCCTTCGGGATATCGATAAACAGTCTCACCCTTGTAGGTATGGCTCTCGCCATCGGTATGCTGCTTGACAACAGCATAGTTGTCCTAGAGAACATCTACCGCCTGGCATCTGAAGGTAAAACTTTAACATCAGCCGTTCTCGGTGGAGTAAAAGAGGTCTGGAAATCGGTCGTCGCCGGAACGCTGACAACTATAACAGTTTTCCTTCCCTTCTTATTCTCACAGAATTTCCTGATCAGCGTGATTGGGAAACATACCGGCGTTTCCCTTATATCAACCCTGCTGATATCCCTTATTGCGGCGCTTGTGCTTATACCGATGGCCGTTCATATCATATTAAAACGAAGTGGATTCAAGAAGAGCCATCAGTTCAGCGTCGTCTCGAGAAAGAACCGTCTTATTGAAATTTATAACGTTCTCCTAAAATCCTCGTTCAGATATCCGGCCAGAGTAATCGTCTCCGCTGTCGCGCTATTCTTTATAAGCCTTCTCTCTGCTCTCGCTCTCAGCGTTAACGTAACAGAAGAGACAGAAGCTGAAAGTTTCAATATTTACGTAACTATGCCCGCCGGCGCGACTCTAGAATCGACTGACAAGGCGGTCTTGGAGCTTGAAAAGAGACTCGAGGGCCTCGAGGAAATGGAGGATTTAATCTGCGAGATAAAAGAGGAAGAAGCTGTTCTTACTATCAACCTGAAAGATGATTATTACGATATCAGAAAACGCGACATCGTATCTATAAAAAATATTGTAAATGAGAGAACAGGAGATTTTAAAGCCGCCGATATAAGTTTTGAACAACCGCGGTCCAGCGCGCGCTACCGGGGAGGAAGAGGAGGACGTATGGGAGGAGCAATTCTGAAGATGTTCGGGTTCGGAAGCCCTCAGGAGAAAGTAGTAATAAGAGGCGGCGACTACGGCAAAGTTAAAACGTTGGCAGAAGATATCGAATACTACCTTGACAATCTGTCATCTGTAAACAGGGTGAGCATGAATATCTCAGAGGACAGCCCTGAGATCCATCTCGAATTCGACCCCCGGCTCCTTTCGTACTACGGCATCACCTCAAACCAGATCATGTCGGAGCTTCGCTCCTTCCCAAACGAGATCGAATCACAGGGCTCCTTTAAAAAGAA
This sequence comes from Candidatus Krumholzibacteriota bacterium, assembly GCA_034520215.1. Classification (NCBI taxonomy): domain Bacteria; phylum Candidatus Krumholzibacteriota; species Candidatus Krumholzibacteriota bacterium. The sequence goes on from JAXHNR010000001.1 coordinate 1,510,560, forward strand.
CGATGAGGAATATGACATAATAATCACAAAGAGCGGTCAAGCGGAAGAAGAAAAAGGAATAGACGACCTGAGGGAAATGAGTGTAATTGACAATAACGACGCATCTCACAAAATAGATGAACTCGCGAGCTTCACCTATTCATACGGCAAACCGACAATAAGCAGAGTCAATCAGGAAAAACAGATCGAAATCACGTACAGTTTTATCTCCGAAGTAAACGACTCGCGCGAGCTGCTTGAATCTTCCAGACGGGAAGTAGACAATCTCATCGCGGGACTTAACATCCCTCCTGGAATTGCTGTCGAAGTGGAGCACGAAGAGAACGATTACAGTGAATATATATATCTTATTGGAGCGGCATTTATCCTTATCTACATGATCTTGGCGTCGATCTTTGAATCTCTCACAACACCCGTTGTTATAATGTTTACGATACCGCTTGCCGCCACCGGAGCGCTATGGCTTCTTATCTTCACCGGCACATCCATTCTCAACGCATACACACTTACAGGTCTCCTGATACTGCTTGGTGTAGTGGTAAACAACGGGATCATACTCATAGATTATTCTCTCATACTTAGAAAACGCGGTTTCCGTTACTCGAGGGCTCTTATGACAGCCGGGCAGGCGCGCGTGAGACCTATCCTTATCACAACTATTACCACAATCGCAGCTATGATCCCTCTCGCCATGGGCAGATCGGAAGAAACCAGCCTCGTTGGTGCTCCTTTCGCTATCGCGATAATAGGCGGTCTTTCCTTAAGCGCGCTTTTCACGCTGATATTTATTCCTGTCGTATTCTCCGGTTTGAGGAAATCCCTTAAATGGATAATGTCCCGCGCCATGTGGCTGAAGCTCTTACAGCTCTCCCTCTTTATAATATCCGGCCTTTATATATACGCCAATGTCGAAAATATAGTCTGGAGGCTGATCCTCCTCTACTCGTCGGTAATGATAATACCCTCTGCCGTCTGGTTTATTACAAACAGCTTAAAGAGAGCAAAATCCGAGTATATATCCGAAGATGAGCCTATAGTAATTAAGATACGAAACCTCACCAAGATATATCAGCACCCCTCCAAGTTCGCCCGCGAATGGAATAAGGGCAAAGAAAGGCGTAGAAAGGAACAGAGAGAAAAGGAAAATAAATCACGGCTCGATTTCAGCGCTCTCTTCTGGCAGCTGCCCCTGCTCGGCTTTCTTGTCTATTTCGTATATTTCTACCTTCACAGCTCTTTCTGGCTCTTTGCCCTTTCGATACCCGTCTATCTTTTTATCCTCTTTATCTGGAGGCAGATTTCACCCTATTTGGCAACCGCGGAAAGAAGAAAGATAAGCGAAAATAAGAAAACAAAAACCGTAAAGATCGCCGGAATAATAATTTTCTGGTTTATACCCCTCTTTAATCTCCTCATCTTCTTTTTCACATTCGATGATCTCGCGGCTGTAATCTTTATCGCGATAATCTGGTACACGGTCCTCGCCGTCTATCACGTTTCAAAACGTCTGCGCGAAGAAAAGGTCAATACAGCGCGTATTACCGGAAGATTCAGCCGAGTAAGGCGTATTATTTACCGCTTCGCTCAGAATGTGCCCCTGATAGGTAAGAGGAAAAACCCCTTCCTGGCCCTATTCGGTGTATCTCTTGAGATAGAAAAGGGGATGTTCGGACTCCTCGGCCCCAACGGGGCGGGTAAAACAACACTAATGCGCATCATCTGCGGAATACTAGATCAATCATACGGAAAGATCACAATCAACGGTTTCAACACACTCGAAAAACGGGAAGAACTTCAGGGGCTGATAGGATATCTCCCTCAGGAATTCGGGCTTTATGAAAATATGACGGCAGTGGATTTCTTAAGCTACCAGGCAATTCTGAAAGGTATAACAGACCCTGACCGGCGTAAAGAGATTGTTCAGAGAGTCCTGTCAGCCGTCCACATGGAAGAAAGAAAAAGTGATAAAATAAGCACATTCTCGGGCGGAATGAAGCAGCGTGTGGGAATCGCTCAGACACTTCTTCATATGCCGCGCATTCTGGTCGTAGATGAACCCACGGCGGGCTTAGATCCAAGGGAAAGAATAAGGTTCAGGAATCTGCTGATGGAGCTCAGCCGCGAAAGAGTTGTTATCTTTTCAACGCATATTATAGAAGATATCAGCAGCTCGTGCAATAAAGTGGCCGTTCTAGACCGAGGTAAGCTCCGTTACCTGGGAAAACCGGCCGACATGAGAAAGAAAGCCGCGGGCAAGGTCTGGCAGTTTAAGGTGGCGCCGGAAGAATTTGAAGGAATAAACAGAGAGTTTAGAGTCATCTATCATACCCGTGACGGAGGAAAGATAAAGGTCAGGTGCCTAAACGAAACAAGACCCGCTCAGGAAGCGATTGAAGTAACGCCGACACTCGAAGATTCATATCTTCTGCTTTTAAGAAAAGAGGAAGAAATTGAAACAGCTTAATATAATAAGAAGAACAAAAAAGATTTTGAATCTGATTCTAAAATATTCCAGCTATAATCTAAAGATTATTTTCGCTAATAAGTTCATCTATTTTCTTCTTGCCGCTCTTATCTTCTTTCTGGCAGTGACGGCAATCATCTTCTTTAGTTCAGATTCTTACCCGGATTCGGGTTCTGTCTTCAACCTGCTTCTGTTTCCCGCGATTCTGCTTATCTTCTACCCCGCCGTCTTCGGTCTCCAGAACGATATAGATACGGGCATGATAGAAGTACTCTTTGCCATCCCAAACTACCGCTACAGCGTCTGGCTTGTAAGACTAGTTCTCATGTATGTTATAACAGCGGGGCTTGTCGCCGTTCTCGCCGTATTAAGCGCTGTGATAATAGTGCCGGTACCGGTAATAAGCATGGTCTGTCAGATCATGTTCCCCGTTTTTTTTCTCGGAAGTCTCGCCTTCCTGCTCTCTAGTCTTATAAAGAACGGAAACGGCACGGCCGTTGTAATGGTCATAATAGGGCTCGCCCTGTGGGTCTCCGCCGGGTGGCTACATCACAGCAAATGGTTTCTGTTCTTAAATCCCTTCTCGCCTCCAACCGATATGAGCGAGTCGGTCTGGTCGGATATAGTGCTGAAAAACAGGGTTTATATGGTTGTAGGCGCTGTTATAAGCACGCTCGCGGGACTGTTCAACCTGCAGAAGAGGGAGAAGTTTGTGTAGGAGAGGTAATTTAAAAATCGCGTAATTTTTCCACCTTAAACAACAAAATGGTCTTGACAGTAGAGATCACTTTAGGATAATCCATTTCTAAATAGCACGAAATCAAGCCGTTTTTTCCATATCAGTCTGAATTCTGTTCTTCTGAGTTCTTCAGAGACTCCAATGCTTCCGCGTCAGCTAAATCTTTGGTTCTTCCTGAGGCCTTCTTATTTCGAATAAGGTCATCAATTAATGGAATGCGCACATCGACCCCTTCAATCTTCACGAGCATTGAGCGGTCATAGACTTCTTTAAACTGAAGCCCCGATGCCGTAGTAATTATGTCGATTCGCCTTGGAGCAACTCCGATCTGAAAAATGGTCCCATCTGTCTGGAGGTCTTTCCTTGTTAAATTATGCAGAGGAGAACCGAAGCGGCGCAGTGCCCGCATCACGGCGTCAGCGTTTTCTGGTGATGGCATAACCCAAATGTCAATATCCATGGTGGCCCGGGGATAACCGTGAGCTGCCATCGCATAAGCTCCAACAAGAATAAATTTAACCTTCTCGTTGGACAAGGCGTGTAACATTTCTTTGTAGTCTTCGTTCAGCATCGTATTTTTTGCTGAGAGACGTTATCTCTCTTGTCAGAATCCATACAAGTTTAATGCGGTCTGCCGGATTGCCGGGAACAAAATCATCATCCCTGATATCCGACATCTGGTATAAAGATGTTTTTTTTCTATCCATAATTTTAATATACCAGTTTTAACCTGCAATATCAATCGGATAGCTGTTTTGAATAAACTGGAAGAAAAATTCAAATAAGTGCCTGTAAACAGATAAACCGGTTGGCAAAATTAACATTTAATTCTGAAGATTCTTCGGCGCCTGTCATATTCAGAGAGTACTTTACCCCGCTAACGTGTCAGGATTTTTTCTTCCAACGCAATGTCCTGCCTGATATCCAGGTAAGAACCCTCCAGAGAATAAAAAGAACCAGAAGAATAACCAGTATTAATATTGATAATGTAATAATCCATTCAGTCCTGGTAAGCGGATCATGATTATATATCCTATCATGCCATTTTCTCCGCTTGGGAAATTCCAAATCCAACGGACCGCTTCTCAATCCGTGCTCCCGCAATATTAACTGGGCGTATATTGAAAATCCGGGGGATTCCTTCTGGTTTGCCAATACATCGAGATAGGGACGTACCGAGGACGAAATCTCGTTCTGAATCTTCAATTCCGGCTAAATAACTTGACCTCGCACTTTAATTATTATAAAAAAGGACTAATGATGATTCCGGAAAGTAATCCCCGGGTTAATTGAAAGGAAAATTTATGTCGCTAAGAACGAAAGGATGGAGCCGCCCCTCAGCGGCAGTTAAACAACTTCTTATTATATATGTTTGTATTTCCTCGATAGCTGTAACTCCTTCTGTCGGATTCAGCGCGCAAGAGGAGAGCGGCTTTAGATTCGGATTCCGGGAACGGCTCAGACAGACTTATCTTAAAAACGCTTTTGATCTCGATGGCGAGGGGCCTGACGACTGGAATTTCTTAAGGGTCCGTTCCCAGCTCTGGGGAAGCTGGCGCCATGCCGAAGGATTTAAAATCTACGCGCAGATCAACAACGAACACCGGCACTGGTTAAAATCGACCCGGGGGTATGAGGATGAGGATTTCGAAATAGATGAGCTTATATTCGAAAACCTTTATGTCTCGGCTGAGCGTATAGCGGGGTCCCCCTTCAGTATCATAGCCGGAAGACAGAATATCAGATACGGAGAAGGATTTCTAATGATGGACGGCGGGCCTCTTGACGGATCGAGAACCATCTATTTCAACGCTCTCAGGCTCAAAGCGGAGATGGACAAGAGGTCTTTAGAATTTCACATACTTTCAAACCCTTCCCGGGACCGCTACCTTCCGGTTGTTAACTGCCTGCACAAAAACCTCGTAGATAGAGACGAAACGGGAGCCGGAATTTACTACATAGACAACTCTTTAGAGAAGAAACAGATAGAGGGATATTACTTCTATAAATCCGAAGAGAAAACGGGTGGTGTAAGAGATGATATCCATACCTTCGGCTCCAGGCTGAGCGGCAAGTACGGAGACGGAGGGGCTTACGCCGCGGAATTCGCTCTGCAGCTTGGGGATATGTCCGGAGAGGACAGAATGGCAATGGGGGGATATGCTCATTCGCAGTACAACCTCCCCTTTTTCATGAATCCTTACGTGGGAGCCGGACTTATTTACCTGTCCGGAGATGACCCGGATACAGACAAATTCGAAGGGTGGAATCCCATCTACAGCAGATGGCCCAAGTGGAGTGAACTTTATATCTATACTATGGCTTCACTTGGAAGAGGTATTGCCTACTGGGAGAATCTTGCCTCGGCGGATATCAACCTCGGCCTTAAACCTATGGATAATTTAAAGATCGACACTTCCCTCTACTATATGACCGCTCCTATAACAGAAAGCAGTAACACATCGCCAGTAATAGAAGGCGGCGAAAGACGAGGCCTGCTGTCGAAGCTTAAAATCAGCTGGAACTACACAGATTATCTTAGCGGACACCTGCTCTGGGAACGTTTCTATCCGGGAAACTACTACATAGAAGAGGCGGATCAGGCTGATTTTCTGAGGTGCGAGCTATACTTCAAATATTAATAACTAATACCAGAAAGGGGTATAAGAGATGGGACCATTTAATTTCCCGTGGCTGACATTCACTCCGTTTATTGTTATCGGGCTTAGTATCGCCGCGGCGGTGCTGTGGGCGCTGAATGACATCAGGAAAAGCGGTAAGGGGAAAGGGGAAAGATCTTGAGCATTCTCACAGCTTCAATAATCATACTTGTTTGCTATATCGGAATTCTCCTTGGAATTGGAATATGGAGCGCCAGGAAGAATGTAACGGCGAATGATTTTGTCATAGGCGGACGTGAGATCGGCCCCTGGGTTACGGCTCTTTCCTTTATCGCTGTATATTTTAGTTCGGTGCTTATTATCGGCGGAGGAGGATTCGGCTACAAATTCGGCATGGGAACAGTCTGGATCGGAGCGATAAATGTCGCTGTAGGATGCACCCTCTGCTGGATAGTTATGGGCAGGAGAGTCCGCAGGTTTACTGAGAGAATGAATGTAAATACGATTTCCGGGTTCTTCACCAAGAGATTTGAATCACCGGAAGCGGGGATCTTCTCCTCGATGGTTATATTTCTCTTTCTGATCATTTATAACGTAAGTGTTGTTAAAGGAATGGCACACTCTTTCGAGATTCTGATGGAGATGCCTTACTGGGGCGGAGTGCTGATATCGGGAGTTGTAATTATAGTTTACGTCGTACTCGGAGGGTACAGCGCGGTTGTCTGGACCGGGTTTATCCAGGCCTGGGTAATGATATTCAGCCTTATACTGCTTACCTGGCGGACACTTTCCGCTGTAGGAGGCCTCAGCGCCGGCATGCTCAAACTGCAGTCGCTCGGAAATGAGTTCGTTAACACACCCGGAGTATGGGGATGGGCGGGGCTTATAAGTTTCTGTCTGGTGGTCAGCCTTGGAGTATGGGGAATGCCTCAGCTGGTAATACGTTTCTACTCTATAAAGAACGAAAAGACTTTCAGGCTTGGTACGGTTATAGTCACCGTAGGCGCTGCTATCGCGGTTCTCCCTTATATGAACGGAGCTTTGTCGAGATTGCTCCTTCCTCCTCTAGAAAACCCCGATCTGGCCATACCCAAGCTTTCAAGTATGGTGCTTTCTCCTCTCGGCGCCGCGATACTTCTCGCCGGAGTAGTGGCGGCGGGAATGTCAACTTTCGCTGGGGTGCTCATGATAGTATCCAGCTCTCTTGTAAGGGATGTATATATCGGGGGGCTTGGAAAGAAGATGACCGGCAGAGAGGAGATCAGGGCGAACAGAATCGTAAGCGCGACTGTAGGTCTTATAGCGCTTCTTATAGCTCTCAAACCTCCGGGACTTATTCTGGTTCTGACCGGGTTTTCCTGGGCGGTTATAGCCTCCACAAATCTCTGGCCTCTTATTTTCGGACTTTACTGGAAGGGCGCGAGCAGAGCCGGAGCTTTCCTCTCGATGCTGGCAGGCGCTTCAACCGCTATTTTATGGACATGTCTGAATAAACCTTTCGGAATTCACGGATTCATCGCCGGGTCAGTAGTCAGCCTGGTAGTAATCACAACGGTGAGTTTGATAAAAGGTTCTACTGTGTCGCGTGAATTCTTAGACAGATTGTGGAATAAAACCGGCCGGGCTGATTAACTCGGCAGAAATTTGCTTAAGGGAAAAATATTGACCGGCGAATTCAAGTGCGATTGCCAATCATATAAGTAAATATAATCATCAACTATGAGAAATTTCACAGCTGTCAGTACTGACCTCACTTCAAGTAAACTCTAACTCCAACTGCTCCATTCAGATTAAATTCGGTTTCCGGAATGATATCAATAACGGGCGCCCGTTCTATAAATATATCTACAGGTTCATCTTTAAACATATATGCCAGCCCAATTGGAATTCTCACTCCTATTCTGACATCATCATCCTTCTTGCCCTTTTCGGTAAGTGCAATCCTGCCGCCGACACCGTAATAGAACGGCAATTGCTCATTTGTCTGCTTCGTCATGTCGTACCTGTGCCTTAAATAATCGATATGCGTCTGAAATGAAGTTCCATCAACAAATGACCAAGCCAGGGCGCCGTCAACAGCGGACCTTCCATCTATCCATTTCTTTAAACTTAATCCTGTGGGTTCACCGGCAATAACGCCCAGTCCTATACCTTTCGTATTTCCATTCGCGGCGCCGCTTATTAGAAACAAGACTGCTATTATAAACAGGACGGCTCTTTTCATGATCTTAATATCTCCCTTCCCGTCATTCATCCATAAATACGATTTGTCCAATATCCGTATTCAACAGAGTAACTTTTAATACACTTTCTTCCTACTAAAAGTATGGAGTAATTTCAATACAAATATTTGATAAGGGATATCACTGGATATTCAAAGAGGAGAAAGATCACTTAATGAACAACATCTTTTTGGCTTCCGTGTTGTTACCGGCAGTAATCCTGTAGAAATAAACACCCGATGATACTGTCTGTCCCCTGTCATTCTTCCCGTCCCACGTAACCCAATGAGGACCGCGGCTGTACCTGCGGGAGGCAAGCGTTGAAATCAATTTTCCCCTTACGTCATAGACACGAAGGGTAACAAAGCTGTTCTCAACGGCTATGTTAAATGGTATTCTTGTTTTTTCGTTGAAAGAATTTGGATAATTCTGAAGAAGCAGAAACTCCGAAGAAGTTAAATGGTCAATATTACACAATATCCAGTTTTCAGGATCTAAGATCAAACGGACGGGTTCTTCACCGACGGCAAGAGAGAATTTTTGAGTAGCAAGACTGTCCCTTACTACTATCAGTGTTGTATCGTGAGAAGCTGTTTCTATTGCAACATCAATCGGCATATTGAAAATGTGATTTGTCTGTGTCTGCTCTATAGTAAGGTCGATGTCCCAGTACCCGCTTTTCTCCGTGCTTGTCCACTGATAGATATAATTAGGACAATATTCTTCGTAGATCCATTGGTGAAAAAAGTCGTCCAGCTGCATGCCGGAAAGATCCTCGCAGATATCTTTGAACTGCTCTGTTGTAACAGTGCCGTACTGATAGCGATCGTCGGAATAATAGCTGCGGAGAATATCGAAAAATACAGAATCACCCACGACGCGGCGTAACATATGCAGCACCCATGACGCCTTATGATAAGTGAGGTCTACATCGAAGATACGATTCCAGTCATTTACTTCAGGAACATATATTGTACCCTCTCCGAAATATTCCGTGATCAGCATCTCATGATCGTATCTGTCTTTTCCGTATTTATTCTCCGCCCAAAGCGCTTCAGAATATACGGCGAACCCCTCATTCATCCAAATATGATGAAAGTCGTCGCAAGTGACCATATCACCCCACCACTGATGGGCAAGTTCGTGAACTATCAAATATACACTGGATCCGCCCAGGCTGGTAATAGTCTGATGTTCCATCCCGCCGCCCCACATAAACTCAGCGTGTCCGTATTTTTCATCGATAAAGGGATATTCCCCGAAGAGTTCCGAGAAAAGTTCAATCGCCGGGACAGTCTCTGAGTAGGAATCCTGAATATAATCGTAGTGATCGGGGAAGACGTAGTACTTCACCTCCATAGAGTCTCCGGGAGAGTGATGATACCAGTGAGAAAATGTAGTGTAAGGATATATCGCCACTGATACAAGATAGGTCGCGATCGGGTATTTTTCGTGCCACAGGTAGGTGTCGGTGGAATCGTTATTTGTAACCCCCTCTAATGTTCCATTCGAAGCGACGATCAAACCGGAAGGAACTGTTACTCGAATATCTACCGAGTCCGCTTTATCGTTTGGTACATCCTTGCAGGGCCACCAGCTTCTGGCACCGAATGGTTCACTGAGACTCCAAATCATATCTTCTCCGCCGCGTTTATCGAAGTTGAAAGCATCAACAGATTCGCTCGGAGTGCCGGAATATTCGATTTCCACCGTAAAATATTCTCCAGAGTGATAAGGCCTATCCAGATTTGCTGTTATCAAATTATCAGAATGGGTGTAACTTAGGTCTTCCGCCCCTTTTCTGACCCGGGTTACGTTTATATTATCCAGAAGATCAATCTCTGCTTCATATATTGACGCTGAAAGAACTTTCGCTGTCAAAGTAACAGTCCCCGATATCGTTTGAGCCGCTGGATCGATCTCTATTTCTATATCATAATAAGCTACGTCGTAGCCCGATTGATTCTGCGTTTGTCCATAGACGGCTCTCTTAATATTTGAAAACCGCTCAGCCTTTGCCCTTGCCATTTCCCTGTGCAGTTGAGGGCGGGTCATCTCTTGCGCTGTCAGTTCTCCTGATAATATTATCAGCGCCAGCGCCGTAACTATTGATTTTATTTTGTGCATAATGGGGCATGATAGATGATTTTGTTATTACTGTCAATGTTAAATAGGTACGAAGGTTTTCTGCAAACACAGGATTTTTAATAGTCATCTCCAGATAAATAATCAGCGCTCAGATGAAGGTCCGTAATTAAGGGAAAAAGAAGCCCCCTATCCGAAAACATCCTGCATGAATACATTCTGCATGAAGAATAGCGCTATATAAGATAATACCGCGGACGCGACAGGTGTCGCTATCCACCCAATTGCTATATGCCCAAGTTTCCTGAAATTCATACCTTTCACGCCCTTAGCCAGACTTATCCCCATAACGGCGCCTACGACAGCCTGTGAGGAAGAGATAGGAACCAGTGGAAATGCCGGGAGATTAAGCGAAATAAGAATATTTTGCAGTCTCTGTGAGGCAAAAACAAAGAGAGTAACGGAGCTGGCGAGAACAACAACAAACGCCGTTACAGGCGAGAGCTTGAAAATACCCGATCCGACTGTAATCATAACTCTTTTAGAATATGTAAAAACACCGAAAGCAATAGCTATTCCGCCGACCAGGAATAACTGCTGTATTGATGAGAAGCGGAATAATCCCGGAACAGTAATATCCTTAAAGGGTGATGAATTGATAAATACACCCATTACATTGCCGATATTATTAGCTCCTAAACTGTAAGCTCCGAATATCCCGACAACTATAAGTCCTATTCTTGTATAGGCGTCAAGACGCATAAGATGTATCCTGGAGTTCTCAATGATTCTTTTAACGAGATGGAAAAATATAAAAGCGATAATCGCTGACAGTATAGGCGAAAAAACCCAGCTTCCCGTTATTTTAGAGAGCGATGTTAAATCCGTAGGGGTGTGCGAAAAGAAGTTCCAGCCGATAATCGCCCCGACTATCGCCTGAGAGGTGCTGACGGGCAATCCCGCCTTAGTCATCCACAGTACAGTAACTGCGGCTGAAAGCGCTACGATAAAGGCCCCGGCAAGTTTATTTACAGCTCCCAACTCTCCGAGAGTGCTGGAAGCTCCCGCTCCGCTTATGACCGCCCCAATAATAACAAACACGCCGGATAGTATAGCAGCTGTTCTGAATCTGATCATTTTAGTCGCAACAGCGGTACCGAATATGTTTGCCGCGTCATTTGCTCCCAGCGACCAGCCCAGAAAAACCCCGCTGGAGAGGAAAAATATAATTATTATCATAGAAATATACTCCGAAACTCAGTCTATATTCTTCTCTTAATAGCGTAGACAGAGAGTCTTTCGCAAACCCGTTCGGATACATCGGAAACAGCCGCGATTTTCTCGGCAAAATATCCCAATTGAATTTTATGGCTAAAATCTTCTATTTCACTGCTGCTAAATATCTTTCTCTTCAGCTGTTCTTCAATATCGTCTGCTTCATGTTCATAAAACTGTACTTTGTTCACGTAATTGCTGACCATCGCGATCTCACGAAAGAAAGCTCTGGCGCCATTTACAACTTCCTCGACAGCCTTAGAAGAAAGATCGGCAAGCTCTAAGAAATCGTCTTTCATAAATCCATGTATCTTTGGGGTCTCTATTGAAAACTTTTCGAGAACCTTCTCACAGACATCAACTATATCATCCAGAGTTTCAAGAATGCCCAATACATCTCCTCGTGACTCAGGAATAAGCATATAACTGTAAAGGTCGTGTTTGATGTCCCGTCTGACATTATCCGTTTCACTCTCGAGGGCGGTAATATCTTTATATTTATTCTCAAACTTATCTCTTTTACCGGTCACATACGCCTTTACCCCTTCATTAAATATCAACCCGGCTGTTGTCACGCGGTCTAGATAACCATCTATATCACACTCGAGCGCTCTGGATTTATTGTTAAAAAAATTCCGCATATTCAGGCTCCTTTTCATTTACCTGGAATATTTTTTATAGATTAAATCAAAACTTAATATCTTGAACACAACCCGGAACAGGTCAAATTTAGCAATCAATCGCGAATGATTTTCCCAATGACCGTGTCTGCATCTTTCATAAGTCTTATCTGCAGAGGCATTTTCCCCGGCAGACTGTGTGTCGCGCATGAAAGACAAGGATCGTAAGCTCTAAACGCCATCTCCACCATATTTAATAATCCGTCATTGACCTCGCCGTTTCTGATATATTTCTTTGCGGCCCGTTCTATCCCTATGTTCATCGCGGCAGAGTTTGCGACAGTGGCAACTATCAGATTCGCGGCGGTAATAATACCTCTTTCATCAGCTTCATAATGATGAATAAGGGTTCCCCTGGGAGCTTCTACGATACCTACACCCTCATCCGGCGTACTCAAATCCATATTCCTTATATCCGGAGAGGTTAATTCCTCTCTCCCTGATAACTCGACAAGGTGCTCGGCAGCATAAAGGGTTTCTACAAGGCGGGCCCAGTGGTTCGCGAGAGTATTATGAACCGGTTTTGAACCGATCGTTTCAAACAGACGTTCGTACTCCTCCTGAGCGATTGGCGTTGCCATCCCCTCGGAGGCGTTAAGGCGCGCCAGAGGCGCGACGCGGTATATCCCGCTATCAGTTCCATCCACAATCCCCTTCCAGCCAATCTTCCTGAGGTAGGGGAATTTGATATAGGTCCAGGGCTCTACGTGTTCCGCTATTATATCAGCGTAATCATCGTGTTTGAATCTTTCGATTTCCTTGCCTTTTTGGTCGACTACGCGAATATCTCCGTCGTAGAAATTTATCTTCAAACTGTCATCAACCATACCCATATAGCTGGTTTCAAGATAATAGCTCTCCGAGAGAATAAGATCCAGGTAGGATTTGTTTTCCAGCACAATATCATTAAAGGCCTTAAGTGTTATCCTGGCAAACTCCACAGCGTCAACGGCGAAATCCGCCAGTTCTTTCCTGGCCTCTTCCGTAACCTGTTTTGCCACTCCACCTGGAAGTCCAAGCACGGGATGTACAGGTTTTCCTCCCAGTTCGGCCATTAGAGCCCGGCAGCGCTTACGTATTTCAATAACCTTCTTACCCATTTCAATACCGACTTCATCGATAACTCCAAGGATATTACGCTTTTTCTTAGGGGCGTCAGGGCCCACGATAAAGTCAGGTCCGCCCAGAAAATAGAAATGAAGGAGGTGATCTTCGAACATGAACAGGTTATAGAAAAGTTCACGTATGGTCCGCGCCGCGGGAGTAGGTACAACCTTATATAAAGAATCTAAAGCTTTTGTAGCAGCCATATGATGAGCGGTGGGACAGACTCCGCATATTCTGGATGTAATCTGGGGCATTTCCTCTGTGCGCCGGCCCTCCACAAATTTTTCGAATCCTCTAAGTTCCGGGATCTGCAGGAAGGCTCTGTCAACATTACCGTCATCATTTAAGAATATATCAATCTTGCCGTGACCCTCAAGCCTCGTAATAGGATCAATTGAAATTACCTTTCCCATTATTATCTCTCCTCGCGTTTTTTCCCAAGCAGTGAAGATGACAAACTGTAACGATAAAATGTTCCGGCCGGATCCGGCATAGCGCTTACGGCATCTCTTACCTCACCTTCATCATCGGCGTCGATAATTCCGCCGATTGACGCGATCATTCTTGCCCCCTGGTCGGCATCACTCACCGGACCGAAACAGCCGGTACACGGCATATTGCCCTTAACGCAGGGATATTCACAGCCGTCGCGGGTCGCGGGCCCCATGCAGATTATGCCCTGAGCCAGAAAACACTCCTCCGGATCTGCCTGAACTTCGGTCAATCGGCGGATCCGCGAAATAGTGATATCATCCGGTTTAGTCTCATTCCGGTCGCACGAAACGCATAGCGATTTATCTGGCAGCAGCACTGCACCTTTTTCCGGCAGTTCCCCTTTAAGGGCGGCCTGAACGGCAGTCTCCAGATTTGCCGGTGTCGGAGGACATCCCGGCATATAATAGTCTACCTCTATTACATCATCAAGTTTATAGACAGTATCGTAAAATTCCGGAAGTGACAGCCTGCATCCATCAAGATCAGTTTCAGTCTGAGGCAGAACGCCTTCGGGATTAACATTTGTAGGAGAATCCCTATACGAGCGCTTGAAAATATCCTTTTTATTCTTCAGATTTGCAAGTGCCGGAATACCCCCCATTACAGCGCAGCTTCCGAAAGCTATCACAACTCCGGATTTCTTCCTGAGCAGTTTTGAAATATGTTCCTGTTCAGAAGTTCTTATAGCCCCGTTTATAAACGAAATAGCGATCTCCCCGTCATCCATTGCTTCAAGATCGGAATATTTGGGATCCATCGCGCACGGCCAGAAAACAATATCAATCGCTTTTACTACATCGAGTATCTTCTCTTCGAGGTCAACAACTGTCTCTTCGCATCCTCCGCATGACGCACACCAGTAGAACGCGACTTTCGGTTTATCAGACATTATACAACCTCACTTTCAACATAACCTCTTATAACAAGCGGGCCGAGCCCCTTTATTTTCTCTGTCATTTCGGTTGTTACTTTCTGAAACTTCTGCCCCTCACCCGCGGCCACCCAATCGAGGAGAAAACGCTCCCTGTTGATTCCGAACTGTCCCAGCATATTCTTAAATATCTCGAAACGGCGAAGGGCTTTTATATTTCCGTTTCTGTAGTGACAGTCTCCCGGATGACACCCAAGTACCATAACCCCGTCCGCGCCGCCGCGGAAAGCGTTCATGACAAATTGCGGGTCGACACGGCCCGTGCACATTACACGAATCAATTTCACGTTGGCCGGATAATCCAGTTTCTGTTCTCCCGCTTGATCAGCTCCCGCGTAGGAACACCAGTTACACACAAAAGCAATTATATTTGGTTCGAAATTACTCATTGAGAACTCCTTCAATCTCAGCGTATATCTGCCTGTTTGTGAAATGTTTTGCCGAAGCCGCGCCGCTCGGACATGACGCGGCGCAAGTACCACACCCTCTGCAGATAGCTTCATTAACTACACTAATCTTCTTCTCCGGATCAAATGTGATTGCCGTATATGGACATACCGATATACAGAGCTTACACCCCGCGCACACATCTTCATCTATAACCGCGGTCATAATTTCCAGTTCGAGTTTCCTGCCGGGTATCAGCCTGGACACTGAATCGCCGGCGGCCGCGTAAGCCCGTGTGATTGCCGAAGAGCTGCTGCATGGACTGATACAACATCCCGCCGTGTTTATACCGTCTATTGTAGTTCCGGTTTCATGCAGTATCGGGTGGTCTGTTTTGAAAAAACCCGCCTTGGAAGTATCGATATGAAGCATCTCGGCCAATTCATCTGTTCCCGCGGAGGGAACAAGCCCCGTAGAGAGTACTACCATATCAACTTGAACGGGATCTATTCCGTCCGCCGATATTTCAACCTTCCCGTTTTTCTTTTTAATACTTACTGACAGGTGTGAATCTGTCTTCAGCATTATGGTCCCATCATCGATCTGCTTCTGATAAAAGGATTGTTCCTCAGGGCCTTTGAAGACCAGACGGTCATGGATATTATAGACAACCGCGTCAGGGTTCTGTTTTCTAATCAACTCGCCGACCTTGAGAGCGTTCATGCAACAAATCCCCGAACAGTAATCCAGCCCCCCACTGGACAATGAACCCGCGCAATGAATAACTGCCGCAGATTCGGGTTTGTTGCCTTTCCTGTCCTGAATATCTCCCCCCGTCGGGCCGTTGGAGCTTGCGACTCTTTCAAATTCAGGCGTTGTATAGACATTTTCTATATCACCGTAACCAAGATTTCTGACCAGTGAACTATCCGCGTTGTCGTATCCGGTAGCGAGGATAACAGCTCCCCCTGAAAATTCAAGCTCCTCGTCACTATCACTGAAATCTATTGACTGGAAGGGGCATGAATCGGCACACGCGCTGCAGGACTCATCCGTAAAGTGAAGACATCTTTCCCTGTCAATAACTGCCGACGCCGGGACAGAGCCGGCAAAAGCGGTATATATTGCCTTTCGTTCTCCAAGACCAAGATGAAAATCGCTGGGGCATGAGACAGGACACGCCTCAAAACATGCTTCACAACCTATGCAGGAATCGTCCACGTATCGAGCCTTTTTTCTGACTTTCACCGTAAAGTTGCCGAAGAAACCCGTTACATCAGTCACTTCCGAGTTCGCGACAACTTCGATATTTTCATTCTCTCTAACGGCTGTAAGCCTGGGAGCGAGCAGACAGGGCGCGCATTCCATATTCGGCGCTATCTCTTCTGTTTTTATGATACTTCCTCCAAGTGAAATATCCTTTTCAATTATTGTCACTTTTCTTCCCGCGTTCGCGGCTACAAGCGCCGCTTCGATACCGGCGATACCGCCCCCGATAACAATAACGTCAGTAAGGCATTCCATTGTTTTCTGCTGGAGGTTTTCGTGATAGGCCGAGCGTTTTATCGCCGCGTTTATAAGCAGTCGCGCTTTTTCAGTAGCTTTATCTCTGTCTTTCGTTATCCACGCGCATTGTTCCCGAATATTTGCCATGTGGACTTTGGCTATATTCACGCCTGCCTTGCCTAAGGTTTTCTGAAAACCTTTCAGATGCATCTTCGGGGTGCAGGCGGCAAGTATAACGTTATCAACATCTTTACCTTTAAGAGTTTCGAGAATAAATTCCTTACCTGCCACAGAACAGAGAAAATCGTGCGTTTCAACGAACGCTACTTCGTCACGGTCCCGCATCCGGGAAGCCACACTCTCAAGGTCTACAAAATCGGCAATGTTGGCGCCGCACCTGCAGAGAAAGAGTCCCGTTCTGGAGTCGGCCTCATTCATACAATATACCTCCTGTTTATCATCTTTACACGGAGCGGATTCAGCTCCCAAATCAATCATTCATTCTCTGAAGCTACTTCAGCTAGCATTTCATCGAGTCTTCTTTCAATCTCCCCTATAGATGATTCCAATCCATTTATGACAAACTCGGTGGGATTTTCTGAAAACTCTGTAAACTCCCTTCCCTCTATGCCGTAAATGACTATTTCCGGCATACAATATCCGCACTTTTCTCCAAATTCCAGCACCGTCGGGAGATTTAATCCATGAGAATTAATAAGCCCCAATTTCGAATTAATATTCAGATCATCCACACTAAACTCGTGGCAAAACCCCGGTTCAAAGCTCCCTGTAAATATGCTGTCCACAATAATGGCTTTTTCGAATCCCTCAAGTTCATATATCAGATCCATGCCACCGGAATAATTTTTAGAAAAGGTAACAACCGGACTGCTCTCCGGATATTTTTTACTGAGAAGATCTATTATATATAATCCCACACTGTCGTCGCTCAGCATGGGATTTCCCAAACCCAGGACAAGAACCCCTTTTAACCCCCGGTTCCGCCTTCGAATATTTCGCTTCAATAGAGACCTCATACTCTTAACCTTTTGCCTCTCTACCAGAACACCCTGCTTATTCTCCGTCGGTATTTATTCTATAACCCACAATAAACCGGCGAATTTCTTGCAGAGTGCCTTTTGCCTGCTCTCTATTTATCAAGGATCCTCTTCATAGTTATCCCGATATCCGCTGGGGATTGTACAACTTCCACACCACAAGAGCTTAGAGCTTCCATCTTCTCTTTTGCTGTCCCTTTACCTCCGGCTATAATAGCACCGGCGTGTCCCATCCTTTTTCCCGGCGGGGCTGTGCGCCCGGCTATAAATCCTACAACAGGCTTATCAAAGGATTCTCTTATATACCGGGCGGCGATCTCTTCATCGTTTCCTCCTATCTCACCTATCATTACAACACCCTTTGTTTCAGGATCATCGCTGAAAAGCTTCAATGCGTCTATAAATCGCGTTCCCACTATGGGATCTCCTCCAAGACCGATACATGTAGTCTGCCCAAGCCCTTCTTTTGTCAGCTGATCTACAGCTTCATAGGTAAGGGTGCCGCTTCGTGATATAACGCCTATACTTCCAGAGCTGTGGATAAAACCGGGCATAATCCCCACTTTGCATTTCCCGGGCGATATAACTCCCGGACAGTTGGGACCTACCAGACGGGTATCTTTCCCCTTTAGATATTCGGTGACGTTTATCATATCGAGCGTAGGTATACCCTCGCTTATACACACTACCAGTTTCACCCCTCCGTCCGCGGCTTCCATGATGGCGTCTGCGGCAAATATCGGGGGTACGAATATTATGGAAGTATCCGCTCCAGTCTCTTTGACAGCTTCGAAGACAGTATCAAATACGGGTATACCTTCATGAACCCGGCCGCCCTTTCCGGGCGTGACACCCGCGACGACATTGGTGCCGTATTCTACCATCTGCTGTGAATGAAATGACCCTTCTTTGCCCGTAAGGCCCTGAACAAGAAGCTTTGTCTTATTACTAACTAAAATACTCATTCTATCCTTTTTCTACCCGGCTGGTTAATTCCCCGTCGCTTCAACCGCCTTTCGCGCGGCGTCGGCAAGGTTTTCAGCTACAGTAAACTTAAGATCTGAAGATTGGAGAATTTCCGCGGCAATATCAGAATTTGTTCCCGCGAGCCTTACTACAACCGGGACTTTAACGTCGAGCCGTTTTGCGGCT
Source organism: Candidatus Krumholzibacteriota bacterium (assembly GCA_034520215.1). NCBI lineage: Bacteria > Candidatus Krumholzibacteriota > Candidatus Krumholzibacteriota bacterium. The sequence continues at coordinate 1,529,282 of JAXHNR010000001.1, forward strand.
TCTATAACTCCGTTAGCCACACGGTCGCACCGTACTATTCCGCCGAATATATTTATAAGTACAACCTTTACGTTAGAGTCTGAGAGGAGAATACTGAAAGCCTTCTCCACTCGTTCGGCGGATGCCGCCCCACCTACATCCAGAAAATTAGCCGGCATTGCCCCGTAGTGCTGAATAATATCCATTGTAGCCATGGCAAGTCCCGCCCCGTTTACCATACATCCAACTTTTCCGGACAATTTTACATAACTGAGATTATGTTCGGCGGCTTCAATTTCTGCAGGCTCTTCTTCATTAAGATCTCTGAGCCGCGCGATATCCGGATGTTTGACTAAAGCGCTGTTATCAAAGTTAACTTTGGCGTCAGCAGCCAGAATCCGTCCGTCTTTAGTTATTACAAGCGGATTTATCTCCGCAAGAGACGCGTCAGTTTCAATGAAAAGACGATAGAGGTTAAGCAGGATTTTTACTGTCCCCCTCAGGAGTTCCTTCGGCATATTAAGACCAAACGCAATCTTTCTCGCTTGAAATGGTCTCAAACCGACAGCGGGGTCTATAAATTCCTTTACTATTTTTTCGGGAGATTCCGAGGCTACAACCTCGATTTCCATCCCCCCCTCTTCAGAAGCTATCACAACAACGCGCGATGTCTCTCTGTCTATAACCATCCCGAGATAGAGTTCACTTTCTATTTCAATTGCTTCCTCTACAAGCGCTTTCCGGACAAGTTTCCCCTCGGGACCCGTCTGATGCGTAACCAGGTTCATTCCAATTATCTTACCCGCCTCTGCTTCTGCCTCTCCGGGGGTTGAAGCCATCTTGATTCCTCCCCCCTTCCCGCGCCCGCCCGCGTGAATCTGGGCTTTTACGACGACCTGTTTTCCGATCTTACCGGCGGCCCTAAAAGCCTCTTCGGGCGTTTCTGCAACTTCGCCTTGAGGTACAGAGATGCCGAATTCCGCGAATAGCTCTTTCGCCTGATATTCATGTATTTTCATAAGACTCTTTCTGAATATCCGCCCGGACTAAAGAAAAACTTTTTTCTTGGCGGGGTTTTCCCCCATACTCTTTATCTCTTCCGTAAATTCAGTGGTCACCCGCACGAACTTTACACCCTCCGCCGCGGAGATCCAGGAAAGCTTTAACCTCTCGGATTCCATCCCGAGCGTGTCGAATATCCGGGTTAAAATCGCGAACCTTCTCCTCGTGAAATAATTCCCCGATTGATAATGACAATCTCCGGGATGACAACCCCCTACGAAAACACCGTCGGCCCCGTGAAGAAACGATTTGACCATAAAGACCGGATTAACGCGGCTCGAGCACATAACCCTTACAGGAAGTATCGAGGCAGGATACTTCATTCGGTTCGTCCCCGCTAGATCAGCCCCCGAATATGTACACCATTTGCACAGAAAGCTGATTATTTTCGGTTTAAACTCTTTCGACATATTCAACTAACCTCTCATGAAAATAGATAAATAAAAAACGTATCAATCGTTTCCCAGTTCAGACAGTTCATCCTCTTTGAATATTGTTACTGGTATCTCTTCATCTACATCTCTGCCCGGTATATAATCAAATATCCCGGCGACCTGCTCTCCTGTCTTTCTGAACAAAGTGGAAACCGGAATATCAGCCGGACATACTTCCGTGCACTGACCGCAGCCGACACATGAAAAACTCATGTGGCTTAATCTTCCAATGTGAAAAAGCACGGTATCCGTAGGGACCCTCACACCGCCCCTAACGGGCAGCTCATTTGCTATGACCGAGGTATCCGGGTCATAGCCGCAGGATTCAAAATCGCAAAGCACGCATTGACAGATCGGACATACACGCATGCAGCCGTGACAACCAATGCATCTGCCGAAAAGATCTATCATACCGTCGAGCCCTGAATCTTCTATATTTATCTCCTTGAAATCTTTTTTCTTCTGTTCACTTCTCTTTTCAAGAAGCGCCTCAAATCTCTTTATCTCTAATTGTCCATCTGATATTTCAGCGTCGAACTCTTCGGTCATAGCCATAGATCTTTCAGAATGAAGATACATTAAACACTTACTTCTTAAGTCTTTTTCTCCTAATAAAGAAACTGTAATATCGGCATTCTGCGGGACAAAATGCTCACACGAGGCGCATGATTGCCTTATATTTTCGGAATCAACTCCCTTTTCAACAGCTTTCCAGTAACCGGGAAGCAGCTTTTGGCCATTATCCTTTAGAGTTTTATCAAAAGGGAAAGAACCTCCGCAGGTGTAGGAGATAAGCAAAAAGTCATCAATCGATCCCTGTGAACGCTTGACAAGTTCAACAAAAGATCTTAATTCACAAGGTCTTATAACCGCGGCCACAGGTTTTTTCATAGGAGGCAAAGAGGAAATAATCTTCCCTCCATTTACATTCATGAAGGGATGCAGTGGAATCGCGTCCTCGAGCAGACCGGGTTCGGTAATAAGCGCGTAATCAAAAAACCCTTTACCCGTTGTTTTTCTCAATGTAAAAACCCCGCTCACCTTATCATTTTCAAGCAGGAATTTCAGCAGCTGGACCAAGCCCTCTTCGGCGCCCTTATCTATACTTAAAATCTGATCCATTCCTATATCTCCTAACCTTCCGCTCCCTTAACCAGGTCATTTATTCCTTTTTCTTCCTCTTCCCTGTAAGTTTTCAAGGGGATTGGTTCTCCCTTATCTTCTCCGCTCCTGTAGTTGAATGTATCCTGCGTGCGATCAGCCACATAACTGAAAATGTCGGCTACAGGAATCGACACCGGGCACGCGTCTGTGCATAAACCGCAGGAAACACAGGAGAGACTCATATGCGACATTCTTCCGATATGAAACATAACCCTGTCAGCCGGCAGGGAAACAGCCCCGCGGCTTTCCGTTCTAAGTAAAACAGATCCGGCGTCAGGCTTGGAGGTTTCAGATTCAAAATAACACTGCCTGCAATAACAGACGGGGCAAACGCTCTGGCAGTTATGACACCCTGTACAATCAGCGAAGGTCTCTGCCAGACGGTCAAATCCCTCAACCATCCCTTTTACTTTTTTAAATCTTTCTTTTCTCCTTTTTATCTGCTCTTTCTTGAGCTCTTCGATATTTTCTTTCCAGCTTGAAATATCCACTGAAGGTTCTATATCCATTTTCTTTAAAAGAGCCGAGCCCTTTTTGCTCGCGGGGATCAGAAGAATATTCTCGCCGCTCCGGCCGGAAAAGGCAAAATGCAGGTCCGAGGCGGGCAGCATGGAAAAATCATCACAAATCCGGCAAACCTGTTTTACCGATTCTACATCACGGCCGGTTTTTGCCAGCACCGAATCAAACGTCTTCTCTCCCTTTACTGGATCTTTTATGTAGTCTGAGAGCGGCAGAGCGCCCGGGCAGTCATAACTTATAAGCGTGACCGACTCCAGTCTCACCTGATTTAACTTAGACAGCTCTATCGCGGCTCGGATCTCGCAAGGCCTCATCAGAGCTGCTATTCTGATACTCTCCTCACCTTTTCTGCTGCAGCTGCTCAGGGCATTCGCGCCCTGAACGGGCATAACGGGAGCGACGGGACCTGCGTCGTCCAGCAAATTCTCATCATTTACTAAAACCCAGGCGTATGAATCTTCCGAAGGAACTCTCATAGGGATCAGAACCGCGTCAAAATCTTCCCGCGACAGTAATTCCTTGAGAAAAACAAGGATAGCCTCCCTTATCCCCTTTTTATTTGAAATATCCGCTCCTTTAATACTGGTCTTTATCACCCATATCTCCTTCTATCTGATTGCTTCGATAATTTCCCGGTATATCTGGGGGCTGGTAAAGTGCTTTGCCCGAATCGCTCCTGAAGGACAACTGCCCGCGCAATTACCGCATCCCCTGCAGACAGCTTCATTCACAACACATACCCCCCTCTCGCCGTCGAATATGATAGCGCCGTAAGGACATATTTCCATGCATGTCTGACATCCCACGCAGAAATCCTCCAGAATTTCAGAAACTTTAACTTCGGGAACTATCTTTTTCCCCGGTATCAGACGCGCGGCAATTTTACCGCTTGCCGCCTGAGCCTGAAGCATCGATTCTGATATCCCGGCAGGACCGCGGCAGGCGCCCGTTATGAAGATTCCCTCTATCGAGGTCTCGACCGGGTTGAGCTGCTGGTGTTCCTCTTTGAAAAAACCTGTTTCGCTGAGAGGAATATTTAAAAGCTCCGCCAGGTTTTCAGTTCCCTTCCCGGCTTCCATGGCGGGAGACAGAATTACCATATCAACATCAGCTTCATTCTTTTTCTTATCGATTTCTGTGTACTCTATGTGTGTGCCTTTTATCTTTACATCAGCGGTCCTTATAAACTCCGTTCCGCCTCCCCTGACCTCTTCAAAAAAGTCCTGATCCTGCTGATGAGGAAGACACAGGTCTCTGTAAAAATCCTTGATTTCAATTGAATCGGACTGCTTACGCAGGAAAGAGGCTAGTTTCAGCATGTAATTACAGCATATCTGAGAGCAGTAGCCCTTTTCCTCCCTGCCCACACAGTGGATCAGCCCCACAGACTCCGGCTCCTTGCCGGATCTTAAGGTGACCTTCCCTTCACTTTTGATCATATCCTCAATCTCAAGCGAGGTGTATACTTCATTATCTTTCTTGTATTTATATTGAGATAATTTAGCCGCATCGGTAAGTTCAAACCCCGTGGCGGCAACTATAGCTCCCACTGTAAATTCAGTTTCTGACCTGTCATCTCTTGAGCAGTTTAAACTGATCTCAAAATTACCGAAGAATCCCACGGCGCTTTCAAGCTCGGTCTCGGTAAAAATATCTATGTTTTCATCTTTTATGACTTCTTCTATCTTCTTTCCAATAATATCAGAACTTCCTCCCTGACGCGGAAGAAGCTTCTTGAATTTCGCGGCTTTCCCGCCCAATTCGGCGCTCTTCTCCACCAGATATACTTTTCTTTTTTCTCCGGCTAAGGAAAGCGCGGTTTCAATCCCCGAAATTCCGCCTCCTATCACCAAGACATCGGGATTACTGTCGAGTTCTTTCTCAAAAAGTTCGGACTGCTTGAGCACTCTGCCGATAGCTCCCCGTATATACTGAATCGCCTTTCTTGTGGCTTTTTCCTTATCGGGAATCATCCACGCGCACTGCTCCCGGATATTTACCATCTTATACAAATAGGGATTTAAATTTGTCTTTTTACATATGTTGATGAATGTGGAGTCATGATCTCTCGGTGAGCAGGCGGCGACAACCAGATGTGAATATTCATTCTCCCTGATCTCCCGTTCCAGATATTCTTTGCCTTCGTTGGAGCACAGAAGCTTGAAGCGCTTTACCACAAGCTCCTCATTCTGAAACGCCTCCAGAGAGGGCAAAGTATCTATTATTGCATCGATCTCAATATTATCAGCGATATTGGGACCGCACTCACAGATATAAACACCTATCTTCGCGCTCATTCTTTCACTTTCCCTTTTATTTTATTAAGCGAAAGCGCTCTTCCAACGGCGGCTTCCGCCTGTATAACAGAATTCTGCATATCCTTAGGCCCTTCCGCGCAGCCAACGACAAAAATGCCGGGCCTTGATGTCTCCACGGTGCCTACATTTTCATTTCTTGTAAGAAAAAAACCTTTGCTGTCGAGTTCTATGCCAAGAATCCCGCCAAGCTCTTCCGACTCTTTAGTCGGAACCATCGCGTTTTCTAAAATAACCATATCCACACTCAGTGATTCCGGCGCTCCGTTTCCTTCGGCTAGATTCACCTTAATTTTACCACCACTTTCCTTGATATTTACCTGTTGAGGTGAAGATTGAAAAATAAAGTTTCCACCCTCATCCTTTATCCTCTTATAGAAGTTCTGATATGTCTTTTTCGGCATGCAGAGATCAGAATATATGTTATATACCTTCGCCTCCGGGAGCTTGCTCTTTATAAAATGAGAATACTTAAACGAATCCATGCAGCATATTCCCGAGCAATAACCGAGCTCTTCTCTGCCCACACAGTTTATAATCGCAACCGATTCGGGTGATTTCTCTCCGTCACGAAGCAGCAATTGGCCGGAAGTGGGACCGTTCGAAGCGAAGAGTCTTTCAAACTCCATCGATGTGTAAACACCCGGAAACTTTCCGTAGCCCAGATTTGAAAGTTTGCCGGCGTCGAACAAGTCGAATCCGGTAGCCACAATAATAGCCTTCACATTGACCTGAACTTCGCTGTTTTTTTCCGAAAAATCAATCGCTCCAAAAACGCAAGCCTCCGCGCAGGCATTACATTCCTTTTTACCACTGATATTCAGGCAGTGATCGGGATCGATAGCGGGAACATTCGGAAGTGATCCCTCGCAGGGCACATAAATGGCTTTCTTCTCCGTGAGGTTTTCCTCCCATTCATTCTTCAGCGTAACGGGGCAGGGCTCATAACACATTCCGCAGCCGATACAGTCTGTGAGGCTTACGTATCTTGCCTTTTTATCAATCGTAACATTAAAATCCCCCGCTTCACCCTCAACATCTTTAACCTCACTTAAGGTCATTACATCGATATCGGGATTCTGAAGAATATCCTGCTGAATAGGAGCGATCATACAGGTTGAACACTCAAGATTTGGAAAACTGTCTTCATTCTTGATAGTATTCCCGCCCGTAATGGGAGATTTTTCGACAAGCAATACACTTTTACCCGCCTTCGCGAGGAGCAGGCTCGCCTCCATACCGGCTATTCCGGCTCCTATGATAAGAATTTTATCTTTATCGTTCATTTTATTAACTCTCGTTTTTCAGTCCGTCTTATCTTCTCCCATGACACGCGCTAAATATACGGATTGCCGCTTAAGGGATTAGGACCGATATTTCTGATTTTCTCAGTAAAATCATTGACAACTTCGGCATACCTGTTCCCTTCAGATGCCGATATCCAGGATAACTGAACCCTTTCCGGATCGAGCTTAAGGGTTTTCATTATATCTTTCAGCAGGGCGTACCTTCTCCTGGTATAGTAATTTCCCTTGTCGTAATGGCAGTCCCCCGGATGGCATCCTCCGATCAATATTCCGTCGGCCCCGTTGAAAAATGTCGTCAGAATCATATTAGAATCGATCCTGCTCGAACACATCACTCTGATAACCGTAAAATCAGGAGAAATCTCGAGTTTCGAGGAACCAGCCATGTCCGCGGCGGCGTAAGTGCACCAGTTACACAGATATCCAACTATCTTGGGTGTAAACTTCTCTTTTACATCGGATTTCATTCGATATTCCATTCTAATGGCAATCCATTTGCAACTCAGTTAATTACATGTTAATACTACTCGCTTAACATCATTTCAGACAGATTATCAGCTAAATCTGTATCTGCGCGGAATGTTTACCCTCTCCGTCGGTTGTACACATAAGCAGAGTTTTGCCGGTCTTTTCACACCAGGCCTTTATGTCATCGGGAAAAGATGAGCAATCCGCGACAACTTCCAGTGTATCTCCCTCTGAAAGCTGAGGCAGCATTGTGGCAACCTTCAAAATCGGTTGGGGACATTTCATTCCGAGAGCGTCGAGTTTCTTTACAGCCATTCTATCCTCCTTGTTGTTAATAATGCCTTTTTAACTGAGACGGCCGGAGCCCGCGGGATTCAATCCGCGGCCGAACCGTCACTCACTAACGATTTAAAAAGAAAACGTTAAAGTCGCGTCTTTTGATTCATTTATAAATGTTGTCGCGCCGACAACTTCTGTTCCTTCCGCCAGATCATCTTCCGTAAAGTCATGGACGTCAAATGCCAGTTCACATACCATGAGACGGCCACCAAGAGCGAGCAGACTGTCGAACATATCCTCAAGATCGGGCAATGCCTCTGCCTTCTCATTTAATTCTTTTATGGCTCCCTTCTTCATTGCGGGGGATCCTCCGGGAGTGAAGAAAATAATAACATCATCACCGCTCGCGGCGGCCGATGATCCCAAAATGAAGGGGGGATACACGTTCTTAGGTTCAGAACCATTTACCGTAATAGCAACTTTCGCCATTTTTTCCTACTCCTTTTTTTTTAGATCTATAAAATTCCGCCCATTAACTCACTGCTTCCGGCGGCGGAATCTCAACTAACTGTCCTCTTTCATCTTCAGCCCGTACTCATAACCCTTGTGAAAGGCCTTGATATTTTTATCAATAAATCTCTCGGGAACAAGACTGGGAATGGTCTTTTCCATAGCTTCAAGCGAGACAACTCCAGTTGTTGCCGTTACAAAACCGAGCATAACCACATTCGCGAATATCCGGTTGCCGAACTTCTCGGCAATTCGTGTCGCGGGAATAGCAATAACCCTCTTTTTCGTCTTTGGTTTAACGAGATCCTCATCGATTATGAGCAGGCCGTCATCTTTAACCTCAGGCTCGAACTTATCACAAGCCTCCTGAGACATTACCATAAGATAGTCCGTGCCGACAACGTACGGGTAGAGTATCTTCTCGTCCGATACAACCAGTTGTGAACTGCAGGCCCCTCCCCTGGCTTCAGGTCCGAAAGACTGGCTCATAGTGGAAAACCCGCCGTCATAGATAGAAGCCGCCTTTCCGACAATGATCCCCGATCTTATTATTCCCTGTCCGCCGAATCCCGCGAATCTGATTTCAACCATTTAAACTGACTCTCTGCTAAACATTAAAAATAAAACTATTCTACTTCTATCTTAACAAAATCATCGCCCAGCACTTTACTGTGCTGTTTGTTATATGCTTCAATAAATGAATCTCTTTGGGCGCTGTAGAAATTTCCAACGATTATTTTTTTGCTTTCTTCAATTTGCACGTTAAGAGTATCTTCATCATTTTTAACTTCTGAATGACTGTGGTAAAATTCAAGAAGATCCGGAGTCGATGTAATAACATCAATCAGCGACAGCCCCATTCTCTGTAGACCCGCGGAAATAGAATCTGTCAATTCACCGCCGTGAAGCGCCGTCCATCTGGACACGTTAACACAGCCGCATGACCTCGCCATATGCGGAATATTCAACGGTTTCTCGAACGTTGAATATGGAGAATAGGAGGAAACCGTCGCCGCGTCAACCGGGGCTTTTTCCCCCGCCACCTGCCGGTAGATATAATCATTAACGCAGATTACAACCATATCCATATTTCTTCTGCAGGAATGTACAAGGTGATTCCCGCCTAAAGTAGCTATATCTCCAATTAAAACAACCGGTTTTAATTTTGGGTTTGCGAGCTTCATTCCCGTCGCGTAGGGAATCGCCCTCCCCCTCGATGTGTGAAAGAGATCCGCACCTAAGAAATCCACAACCTCGGGGCTGTAGGCGATATCAGTAACCAGAGATATTTTCTGTCTTTCCACTCCGGCCTTATCTATAGCTTTATCAATTGCTTCTATTATCTTATCCATATTTCTTCCCGTCATTTACTATATTTTTCTTCCAGGCTTTCTCCAAAAACCGAAAGTTCCATACTTGTGGTATATTCACGAAGACCTTTATAACGTTTCTTCTCCGCGGCCGCTTCTTTTATAGCCCGGTATATATCATCAGGATCGTGCACTGAGGCTCCTCCGTGAGGAACCAGAGTAACATTTGTTTTCCCCCTGCTGCATCTATCCACTTCAAAGGCGATCTGGCCGTAATTCACCTCGGCGACAACAAAACCTTTTACACGTTCGGCCAGTTCGGTGATCTTTTCATCCGGAAAAGGCCAGACTGTTATCAGGCGCAGTATGCCGACCTTCAATCCGTCTTTCCTCGCTAGTTCGACAGCTCTATAGGCAACCCTTGAAATTATTCCGTATGAGACGACTATGATATCGGCGTCCTCAAGATTCTCTTCACCGAGTTCGATTATTTCCTCTTTGTTTTTTATTATCTTTTCAACGAGGTATCTATTTGTTGACTTTTTATCTATAACTTCCGCGCTGTCAAGATCGGGAAGTTTCTTTTTATTCAATAAAGGATGTCCATTCTCACCATGAGTCAAACCGGTTATATACATCTTATATCCGTCTCCGGCTTTTGCCATTGGGGGCACAAGTGATTTATCTCTCTTAAAGGGTTTGTAGTTTTCTTTTTTACCCTTGAAAAAGCGCCTGGGTTCTATATCTATCTCCGATGCCTCGGGTATGACGACTTTCTCTGTCATGTGCCCTATACATTCGTCGGCCATAACCATCACAGGCACGCGGTAACGCTCTGCAAGATTGAAAGCCTTTATAGTAAAATCGAACCCCTCCTGAGGAGAATCGGGCGCGAGGGCGATCACTTCATAATCTCCGTTCGAGCCCCACCTGGCCTGCATCATATCGGCCTGCCCCGTGCTGGTAGGAACTCCAGTTGACGGCCCGCCGCGCTGGACATTGATGATCACGAAAGGTGTCTCGGTAGCGGCTCCATGCCCGATATTTTCCATCATAAGAGAAAACCCGGGGCCGGAGGTAATAGTCATCGACTTCTGTCCTCCCCAGGAAGCCCCGAGCACAGAGGCAATCGAGCCAAGTTCATCTTCTATCTGAATAAAGCGGGCCCCTACCTGAGGAGCTTTTCTCGCGAAGGCCTCCGCCGCGGCGGTAGAGGGAGTAATCGGATATCCTCCCAGAAATTTACATCCCGCGGCCAGGGCTCCGTAGGCAATCGCGACATCTCCATCTATATAATACGTTCCAGTAAGTACGTCACGCGGATCTGCTTTCACTCTTCGTCCCCCTCCCCGCCTTTTCCGTGTTCTTCTTTCCAGCTTTTCAGAGACTCGCTGAAAGTCGGTCTCTCTCTGTCTATAAATTTCCCGATAATAATTTCCTCCTGATATCCAATATCGAGGTTCTCTGTCGGCTCCCCGTGCTTGATAACAGAATTATCGTAATAGAATTTCATCATATTCAGTCCGTCGCCAAGTCTGTTGATTCTCGAATAATACATCGCGCAGGGTGCTATTACTTCGACAAAGGAAAATCCGGGTTTATTCAAGGCTTCAATTATTGATTCCTTCATTCTGCGCATGTGCAGAGCCGTCCACCTCGCGACATACACAGCTCCGGCTGCTTCAACTACACGCGGAATATTTACAGGAGCTTCGAAATTTCCGAAAGGTGATGTTGTAGTATAAGCTGGGTTGGGAGTCGTGGGGGCGACCTGGCCTCCGGTCATGGCGTAAATGAAATTATTAACGCATATAACAGTTATATCTATATTTCTTCTCGCGGCATGTATCAGATGGTTCCCTCCGATAGCGGAAAGATCGCCGTCGCCGGATATAACCACTACCTTCAGTTCGGGATTACCGAGTTTTACGCCCGTCGCGTATGCTATCCCTCTCCCGTGGGTTGTATGAAACGAGTCAGTTTTGATATAGCCGGCGGCTCTTCCGGTACATCCGATACCGGAGACGACACAAAGTTCGTCCAGATCGTAATTGAGTTTCTGAACCGCTTCAGCGAACGCGCTTACGGCGTTGCCGATTCCGCATCCCGGGCACCAGATATGGGGAATCCGGTCCATACGGAGTAATTTTTCCATTGGGTGTTTTTCTTTCTTCAGACTCGATTTCATATTATTTTTTCTTCCCCCGCGCTTTCTTGATCGACTTTAGAATATCAGATGATTTACCTAGATCAAACGAACTGTGATGAACAAAAAAGTTCTCCGCTTCACCTCTGCCGCATCTTTCAACTTCAAGGGCAATCTGGCCGTAATTAATCTCGGCAACCACAAAGGCGTCTATATTCTGAGCAAGTTCGTATACCCTCTTTTCAGGAAACGGCCATACCGTGACAAGACGCAGGTGTCCGGCCTTTATACCCTCGTCCCTTGCCTGTTTTACGGCTCTCAGAGCGTCAATCGAAGCCGCGCCGTACGATACCACCACTATATCTGCGTCTTCGGTCCCGCTTTCCTCAACTTCTATTATCTGATCGGTAAACAGCCTTATTTTCTGTACAAGCCGGTGGACATTCCACTCCTGGCAAGTATCAGTCATTACCGGATAACCCCTCTCATCGTGGGTTAATCCAGTAACATGAAATCTTGTTCCCTGACCTACATCAACCATCGGAGGTATCAGGTCTTTTTCATCATACTTAAAGGGCAGATATTTATCCTTCTTACCCTTATAGTACTTTCTATCTTGAATCTCTATATCTTCAGGGTCGGGAATGTTTATCTCTCCCTTCTCTTTTCCGACAGCGGCGTCAGAGAGAATCATAACGGGAGTGCGGAATTTCTCCGAAAGATTAAAAGCCTTTACGGTAAGTTCAAACATCTCCTCGGGAGAATTCGGAGAAAGCGCGATCATTTCATAATCTCCGTGAGATCCCCATCTCGCCTGCATTACATCCCCCCCTCCCGGTGAGCACGGGAGCCCCAGAGAAGTGCCGTCCCGCTGGATATCAACAATTACGCAGGGAGTCTCAAGCATAACACCGAGGCCGATGTGTTCCATCATCTGAGACAGTCCGGGACCCGAAGTTACCGTCATCGATTTCTTCCCCGTCCACGACGCTCCGAGTACAACCGCGAGCGCTGAGATTTCATCCTCCATTTGAACAAAAACAGCATCCCCTTCCAGAGATCTAACAGTAAATCTTTTTATAATATCAAAAGCAGGCCTTATGGGATAATATCCCAGAAATCTACACCCGGCGGATAACGCGCCCTCGGCGCAGGCTTCAAAGCCGCTCAGAGTGTGCTTTCCCCTTAAAACAGATTTGTCTGCCGTCTTCATATATTAATCCTTACTTTCCTCAGTTTTTTTTACCACATAAACAGCAAATTCAGGACACAGCATCTGACAGAATCCGCAGTAGCCGCAGGCATCCGGATTTACTATCTCGGGCGGATGATATCCCTTTTCATTGTAATTATCAGAAAGTTCCAGCACATCATTGGGACAATACTCAACACAGAAACCGCACCCTTTACACCGATCCTCCCTGATAATGATCTCACCTTCGGGCCTGCCCGGTTTATCAATTCCAAATGGTTTATCTCTGTGTCTTACGCTCACAATCACACCTCACATCTAACGCATTGTGCCGAGATACTGCGTTGTCAGCTGTCTCTTTCTAACATCGGGATTGCTGTAGTCAGGCAGAAGCATTGGCGACACCCTGCCCTTTGTGTCAACGCCTTCCCGTTTAAGCTCTTTATGGTATTTATCCACATGCTCAAGTGTTAATTTCGCGTCCTTGTATTTGTTATGAGCGAAGCCGGCCGCGGCTTCGCCGGCAATCCTTCCGAAGACGGTTACATCAAGCAGAGAATTTCCCATGAGCCTGTTTTCTCCATGCACCCCTCCGCTCACTTCACCCCCCGCATATAAACCGGGTAGAGATGTCTCGCACTTGCTGTTAATTTCCAATCCGCCGTTCTGATAGTGCAGGGTCGGATAGACCAGCATGGGATCTTTTGTTATATCAATATCATACCTTTTGAACAAGATCCACTTGCCCGGAAATTCCTTTCTTACGGTTCCTTCTCCTTTGATAATATCTATCATAGGGGAATCAAGCCATACGCCGTACTTGCCGTTGGGAAGGGGTATACCCTTGCCAGCCTCTATACATTCTCTGATTATCGCGGATGCTTCCACGTCCCTCGGTTCCCGCTCATAAACGAACTGTTTCCCTTCGACGTTTACAATATTGGCTCCCGCCCCTCTGAATTTCTCTGTTATCAGCAGCCCCTCTGACTGTTCGGGAAAGACGGCGCCTGTCGGATGATACTGCACAGTGTGGAGAAATTTCAGTGAAACTCCCGCTCTGTATGCCATTATCAGACCATCGGCTGTAGCGCCATAGTGATTGGTAGTCATAAAATTCTGCATATGAAGACGGCCGGAACCCCCGGTAGCCATAATAGTAGCTTTAGCTTTTACGATTATATATTCTTCTGTTTCAAGATTATAAAGCACTGCGCCGGAGCAAATTCCCTTTTTATTAATTATCAGCTCCACGGCCGGAGAAAATTCGAGGACTTTTATATCGTCCGTATGACTTCTGGCTTCATCACGAATCGTGCGCATTATCTCAGCGCCCGTAATATCACCCGCGTAATGCATCCGTTTTCTCGAAGTACCCCCTCCGTGCATCGTCTTTAATCTTCCGTCATCGAATTTGCTGAACATGGCGCCAAGTTTCTCGAGCCACTGAATTACAAGAGGAGCTCCATTTACCAGCTCTTCGACAAGGTCGGGATCATTCGTAAAGTGACCGCCCCCCATAGCGTCAAGGTAGTGGTAATACGGAGAATCTTTCGTGTTCTTTGTCGCTGCCTGAATACCGCCCTCGGCCATCATTGTGTTGGCGTCGCCGTGCCTGAGTTTGGTCGCCAGAATTACCTTTGCCCCATTTTCTCTTGCAGTGAGCGCGGCTGAAGTTCCGGCACCCCCGCCGCCGATAACCAATACATCCGCTTCGTAATCAGGATTGGACAAATCCAGAAGCTCGGTGGAAACACGGCTCTCCGCGTGCAGAAGATCAACTATTTCATTGGATATTTTATACCCTTTGCTCGAACCTACTTTAATTTCCGATCTTCCCTCATCCTTGAAATCAGGATGATACTTCAGAATATCCTCCCTTTCTTTAAGGGATAGGGCCGGAAATTCTTCCCCTTTTTTCTTTCTTTCTACTCTTTCCGGTCTTGTTTTTTCAACCCTCTTAATCAGTTTCTTCAATTCGGGTGTATAAGGCATAATAAAATCTCCATCAGAATCCTCAAAAAATCATTTAGTGACTAAATAGTCTTTATTCTCAGGTTCCCAGTCTTCAGGTCCAAACTGAGGTTCTGTTTCCCTCTCGTTGTATACTTCCTTTAGTTTATCTACATTCATTTTCTTGAGCTTACCAAGTCCTTTTTCGAACTTCTTTTTCTTAATATTCTCAACAGCATCTTTTAAATGTCTGGCGCCGGGGACTATATATCTGCCGTAAAGCCTTCTTGTCAGTATTGCTATATTGTACTGAGCTTCTTCAGCCGGACAGCGCGCCGCGCAAAGCCCGCACATCACACAATCAAAAGAGAGCTCTGCCGCTCCCGCAATATCTCCGCGTATAGCTCTGGATATATATTCCATGACATCGATATCCATCGGGCAGCTGCGCGTGCAGGTTCCACAGCCTACACATTTATAAATTTCAGGGTAAAGAGCGGTTACAGTAGATCCGGTGGGCTCAAGTTTCTCCAGATCGTATTGAGCTCTATTCGCGGGAAAGAAGGGGATTTGCGCTATATACATATTAGGTTCAACGACAGTCTGACACGCGAGGCCTACCTCTATCCGGTAAGAATCCGGAAAGCGATATACCGTGCCGCACGCTCCGCAGATACCCCCCCGGCATCCGCAGCCTCTTACGAGCTGGTATCCGGCGTATTCAAAGGCCTTTTGAATGGTAAGAGTAGCGGGGACGTCATACTTCTTTCCCATTAGAAATATGGGAACCATATCATGTATAGGTTCAGATTGCTTTTTACTCTTATTCTTTGGAGCAGAATCTTTACTCATAACATACTTCCCGTTCTTTAAACTTCTTGTTCCTTTCCAATTAACCGTATTTTATTCAATCATACTAAACTAAACACATTATTTTCTTAATATCGCGGACATCATAGAGAAAATCTGTCTGTCTGTCCGGTTGCGCTTTGGCGCCGCTCCCGAAGGGCAGGCGGCAGCGCAGGCTCCGCAACCCTCACAAAGCACTTCTCTAACAGTTACAACACCTCTTTCTTCATCGAGCTCTCTCGCGTCATAGGGACATACGTTGACACAAATCCCGCATCCGCTGCAAAGTTCTTCTTTAACGGAAACAATCGCCGGGTCGTGCTGAAGCTTCTCTTTGGCAAATAAACTGCCGACCTTGGCCGCCGCGGCTGAAGACTGAGCTACAGTGTCTGGAATATCCTTGGGACCGTGAGCGCACCCCGCGAGGTAAAATCCGGCGTTGATACTCTCGACAGGTTTCAGCTTGGGATGAGCCTCAGCGAGCCAGCCGTCGGCATCCGCTGATATATTCAGTTTTCTGAGAAGCTCCCCCGAACCCTCTTTCTTTTCCATTGCCATTGCCACAACAACCATATCCGCTTCCATTTCGACTTTCTTTCCCGTCAGCGTGTCGACTCCGTGTATAATGATCTTATCCCCCTCTTTATACACCTTGGAAACTTTACCGCGTAAATAAAGCGCTTCCTCCTCTTCAACCGTTCTATGGTAGAATTCCTCGAATCTCTTACCGCCGGTGCGAACATCGATATAAAAAACAGTAGCCTGGCCGTCGGGCACATGATGTTTGTACAGCATGGCGTGTTTTGCTGTATACATGCAGCATATCTTTGAGCAGTACGGTTTATGATTTTCAGGGTCTCTTGATCCGCAGCACTGTATAAAAACAATATTCTTAGGCACTTTTCCGTCAGACGGCCTCAGCACTTTGCCTCCTGTAGGGCCTGACGCTGAAAGTATCCTTTCGAACTCAAGACCGTTTATTACGTCCTCATACTTCTCCCCTCCGAACTCGCCCAGGGCCTTCATTGTGTAAAGGTCATACCCCGTACAGACAGCTATTGCGCCGACCTTCTCCTCTATAATCTCTTCTTTCTGATCGAAGTCTATGGCGTTAACTTCGCAGACATCTTTACAGGCGCTGCACCTGATCGGCCACAGGCCCAGGCAGCTGTCGATATCGAGTGTGTATGTTCCGGGAATAGCCTGAGGAAAAGGAAGATAAATTGCTTTCCTGTGAGAAAGGCCCATATTGAATTCGTCAGGTACAACCTCAGGGCAGACCTCCTCGCAGTCCCCGCACATAGTGCAGGCAACTTCATCCACATAGCGGGGTTTCTTCTTTATCTTTACCGTAAAGTTCCCCACATAACCCGATATAGATTCAACCTCGTGATAGGTCATCAGTTTAATATTCGGATGCCTTGATACTTCGACCATCTTAGGTGTCATTATACACTGTGAGCAGTCCAATGTCGGAAAAGTCTCCGAGAGTTGGATCATATGGCCGCCTATGGAGGGTTCCTTCTCCACCAGTAAGACTTCGTAGCCCTGGTCGGCAATATCAAGAGCTGTCTGAATACCGCTTATTCCAGCTCCTATAACCATTGTACGCCTTGTAACATCAACTTCTATAGGTGCAAGGTCTTCATTGTCTCGAACCTTTTCAACTGCAGATTTAACAATTCTGACAGCTTTCTCTGTTGCCTCTTCTCTGTCAGTGTGGACCCAGCTTACCTGCTCGCGGATATTCGCTATTTCAACCTGAAAAGGGCCTACTCCCGCGCGTTCTGCCGCTTTCTGAAATGTAACCTCGTGAAGTGTGGGAGAACAACAGGCAATAATAACTGAATCCAGCTTCTCCTCTACAGCTTTGTCGACTATAAGCTGCTGCCCCGGATCGGAACACATATATATATAATCAGTTGAGAAAACAACACCCGGGTAGTCTTCCAATTCTTTCGCGACACGCTCGACGTCGACCATCTTAGCGATATTGACTCCACAGTGGCAAACAAAAACGCCTATTCTTTTTTTCTTTCCATTCCTGGTCATTTTTTAACCTCGGATTCATCTATTCCAAGAGCGGTGCGGGGATTGCAATAATGCTGATCAAGTCCAAGAACCTCCTCGTCAACACCCAAAGCCCACGCCAGCAGCTGAGTGAAGAAGAGAACCGGAATTTCAGGCGAATCCGGGAAATTCTCTTTGATCCTATCCTGTCTGGTATCTAAATTATAGTAGCAGAGAGGACAACTTAAGGCTAACATGTCAGCGCCGCTGAGCTTAGCAGAGCGGAGAATATTATAAGAGGCTTCCGACGCCGCGTCGGGCATCGACAGCGACAGATACGACCCGCAGCATTCCTGCTTAAAAGGAAAATCTATAACTTCACAGCCGATATTCTCAAGAAATTCTTCGAATATAGAGGGATCTTCAGGCTCGTCGATTGCCATTTTCCCCTTTGGCCTGAGCAGGCGGCAGCCGTAATAAGGAACAACTTTTATACCGCTTAGGTCCCGCTTGATAAGAGACCGGATTTTCTCGTAGCCGACCCAGTCGCGAATAAATTCCAGCAGATGAAGGACATTTACATCTCCGTTGTACTGCTTGAAATCTGTCGTTTTTTCTCCGCTGTCCCGGTCGATAGAAATATCATCTTTCAGAAAGGCGTTTATCCTCTTGTGCTTGAGGGAATCTGACATAATAGCTTCATTTGCCCGCTTTAAGACATTGAAGCAGAAAGAACATACCGTAAAAACCTTGTCCCCGCCCTCTATCTTCACCTGCCGGAGAATCCGGATGGGAGCGGTAAGACCTATTATCTTTTCTTCGTTTAAGGGAAATTCAGCACCGCAGCAGGTCCAGTTTTTAGGTTCTATCAGCTCATAACCCAGTATTTCCATTGCCGCGTATGTAGACACGTCCAGATGTGTCGTCTTCTCTTTTAATGTGCATCCCGGATAGTAATGAAGTTTTCTTTTTTTGTCTGGCATATTATTTTATCTTTATTTACTGAATTTGCGGAATACCGAGACAAGCGCCTGTTGCGGAAGTTCATCCGCAAGTTCAGGAGGAACCTCCTCGGGTCCGAAATAATCCTTTCCTTTGGGTTCAATGAGATCACGCGCCGCTTCAGCTATACTCGCTATATTTATCCCCTTAGGGCAACGCGCCTGACAGGTAAAACATGATGCGCAGAGAAACAAAGCCTTCGAACCGAGTAGTTCCTCTTTTAGTCCCATTTGAACAAGCCGTATCAACTGATTCGGCAGAATATCCATTTCAAACGCAAAGGGACATCCCGCTGAACAACGGCCGCACTGATAACAACTGTATATATTTTCCCCGGATAATTCGCTGACTCGATCAACAAACTTCTTTTCGTTTTCATCGAATTTCAGTTTGATTCTCATCTCAAATCTCCACGGTTTTAAATCATGGATTTTAACATTATAAAAAAGCATTTATAAAGTCAACATTTATCGCCCGAGAAAAAAAATTCTTGTATAAATTACTAAATTTATTCTTTCTCTCTGTATTTCTTTATATTAAAAATGAAATTATATTATTGGAGTCAATTTATACTATGCGGAACCGGTAATTATTCGGAGTCTCGGGACTTAAAAGGTCACTCCACCTCTTCTGCTTCCTTAAAATTGTACCCTGTTCCTTCTATTATCCTCTCAAGTTCCTGTAAGTTAAAATCCCTCCCGGTGATGTAGGCAACTCCATTTTTATGATCGACTACGGCAGTATCGATATTCTCTGCTTCAAGAAGAGATCTCCTTACAGATTCGGAACAGTGGCGGCAAGTCATCCCCGTAACCTTTATCTTTAACTTATCCTTACCCTCCCGGGCGTCTTCATGCCTGTGATCTTTATGTTCAGACTTCCTCAGCACAGCGGCAAGAAGAACGGCAAGCAGAACCGCGGCGCTTACAGTTTTCACGGAACCCGGTATCATCCAGGGCATAGCGGCAGAAATGCCCGACGAGTCTGAAATAAACACTTGATCTAAGATAAATCCCGCAGCTATAGCGCTTACGGCAACTGTCGCGAGGTATATAAGAGCGGTTCTTCTGCCCATTATCTTCCAGACAGTAGAGATAGTCGCCGCATTAGTAGCAGGCCCGGTCATAAGAAAGACCAGCGCCGCTCCGGGAGAAACTCCTTTAGATATCAGTACTGCCGCGATAGGCACAGAAGCTGTCGCGCACACGTAAACCGGTATCCCCGCGGCCATCATAATCAGCATGGAAAGAATTCCTCCGCCCAGAACGGGTACGAAAAAGTCATCAGGTATAACTGCGGAAATCGCGCCCGCTATCAGAATACCTATTACCAACGCTTTATAAAGGTCCTCAGGCAGAACCCTGAATCCGTACCTTAGAGCCTGCATAAATCCCGATCTCTTTTCTCCGGCCCCGGTGCAGCATTCCTCGTGGCATACGGGACGGTTGATCTCGGCATCCATCTCCTTCTCTCCGAAAAGAAGAACTAACACTCCTCCCAAAAGACCGCTTATAAAAGAAACAACCGGCCTTACGACAGCGAAAACAGGACCCAGCAGGCTGAGGGTTACAAATATGCTGTCAGCACCCGTCTGAGGAGTGGAAATCAGAAATGAAGTCGTAGCTCCTGCGCTGGCTCCGTGCTTTCTCAAAGAAACCGACACCGGTATAACCCCGCACGAGCAGAGCGGCAAAGGTACTCCGAATATGGCTGCTTTAACTATCTGAAGCACACCCCTCCCTCCAAGGTGATTCTCAACAACCTCGGGCTTGACAAGAACGGAAAGCACTCCCGCTATGAAAAAACCGAAAAGAAGATATGGAGCCATCTCCCTGAGTGTTTCCCACGAAGCTGCCGCGAAAGATAACATATACTCAAGAATTGCCATAATGATTCAACCCCTTACTATTTACTATTCGGCAGTCCATACTTCAGGCTTAAAATGCTCTTTGCCGTAAAACTCGATCCTTGAAGGTTTAACCTTCACGATTGCATAGTCCGGATCTTCCGGACCTTGGAAGATTTCACTTAAGATAGGATTCCAGAAGGCCTTTTTCTCGTCATCATCGGTAGTAACCTCCGCTGTTCCCTCTATCTGAAGATAGTTGCTCCAGTCCTCGGGGTCGGTCACCCCGCAGACTAAATGCACTTCGGGATTATTCTTAATGTGCGATACCTTCCTGGCGCTAAGGAATGTTGAAAAACGGATAATCATATCATCAGACGATACTGCCATAACATACCTGACCCAGGGCGCCCCCGATTCTGTAACTGTCGCTAAACCGGCAAGATTAGGTTTACCGATTATATCAAGAATACGTTTCTTTAGGTCCGCCATCTTAAAACTCCTTTCAAAAAAATTTATTCTTCGTCAGCGGTTGTTCTTTAAGCTGTCAGGAGATTCAATACGCTTTATCAGCTGATCCAGAGCGTTCTGGAGCCGCTCTAAGGATTCGCCGGTTTCCCGGAAGCGTTTTTCACCCAGAAATTTTGTATAATTTTCAAAGGCGTCCTGAGCGTCCCTTATCAGAGAAGACCTGCTGACCACGCCTTCAACTTCATCCTCAACGGACAGACCGGCCTCCTTACCGGAAAGGAGTTTCTCGAGAGCTTTTTCAAAAGTCTCCGCGTAACTTAAATTGTCGTTGTGCATAACCGCTACCAGGCGCAGTTCCGGATACGCGGCCGTTTCAGCTTGTAGATAAATAGGTTCCACATATAAAATAGTCTCTGCGAGCGGAATGACCAGCACATTACCCCTTATCACATTCGAACCGCGCTGATCCCAGAGGCTGAGCTGTCCTGAAAGGAAGCGGTCCTGATCAATCTTGGTTTCCACCTGCTGAGTCCCCAGAACCCGTTTATCCTTGGGGAACTGATAGGCGAGAAACCGCCCGTAATCCTCGCCGTCGCACATACCCGCTATCCAGCCGATCAGAACCTGCCTGTTTTTTGGAGTAAAGGGCATCATCAGAACAAATTCCTGCTCATCGCTTCCGGGAGCTTCCCACATTATATAATAGGGTTCAACCGGCTGAACCTTTCCGTAATAGTTCTCTGTGGCGCGAACCCACAGATCCTCCTGATTATAGAATACAGTGGGATCGTCCATATGATACTGAGAATAGACCAGCCCCTGAACAAGAAGCATATCAGCCGGATAGCGAACGTGCTTAAGCAGCGGCGCCGGCATATCAGCTTTATCATCGAACATATCCGGGAATATACTTCTGTATACCCGGATAATAGGATCATCCTCCTCGAATACGTAGAAGCTCACCTTTCCGGAATAAGCGTTTACCACCGCCTTTACAGAATTACGGATATAATTTACACCGTTGAAACTTCGGCTCTGTGATGCCCGTAATGGCTCACTATAGGGGTATTTGCTGCTGACCGTATATCCGTCCACAATCCAGTAGAGCTCCCCTTTCGCGATAACGATATAGGGGTCAGCGTCAAAATGTATAAAAGGCGCGATTGTTTTCAGCCTGTCTCTTATCTGCCGGTGAAACATCAGACGGCTGCCGGTATCGGTATAGCTGGAAAAGAAGAACCGTGTTCCATCGAATTTGTAACCGTATATAAATTTGCGCCATATACTTGAGACGGGAACACCGCCGGAACCTTTATAGCGGACATAACGGTTCTGGTCCCCGCTCGGGTAATCGAACTCCTCGGTTTTAGAATTCACAACCACGGGTGTCGTGGTCAACTCGCCGTAGTAGATCTCAGGGCGGTTCATCTCCAGGACAGGATCCTCAACCTTAGGCGGAATGTCCTTTACCAGGAGATGCGGCAGCCCCTGCGGAGTAAATTCACTGACATTAGTCAGTGTCACACCATATCCGTGAGTGTATTTAAACCGTCTGTTTACGAAAGTCTGGCTCTTCGCCGGAAGATTGTCAATTTCCATCTCTCTTGCTGAAACCATAACCTGGCGGTAGCCGGAGGAGAGTTGATAACGGTCGATATCCACGTCGGTAAACTCATAATACAGACGAATTTCCTGAAACTGCTTATATACCGCGTCCAGCGCCCTGTAGTCCCAGAGACGCACGTTCTTGAAGACTTCCCGGTTCTGTTCAACCATGGAGCGGTTGAATTCTTCTGATACCGGAAATTCTTTCTCCTCTACTTTATTGAGATTAAATCCTCTGCGTGTAAAACAGATATTGTGCTCAATATAGGGAGTTTCGAGAGTAATTTCGTTGGGCTCAACGCGAACCCACTGCACAAGAGACGGAATAATACTGAGCCCGAGGAGCCAGATCAGAAAGACCCATACAAAGTGAATTCCTATGTGCTGCAGCGGCTCAGGTATATTCAGCAATCTTCTTGAAAGAAAGGACGGGGTCAACTTCCTGCGCGCCGCCGGAATGAGAAGGGAAATTCCTAAAAGAAGTGTGGCAACAATTATAATCCAGTACATCGGAAGGCGGATATGCGTATCTGTCCATCCCGGGCCGAGGACAACCCCCCACCCGGAGTAAAGCAGATGAAAGCGGCTCAAGTACTTTCCAAAAGCCATCACTATAATCAGAAAAGCTGAACCTATGTAAAGGGAACGGTAAGAAAGCCCTCCCGGATCAGATGATTTAAACTGTATATCATTACCCTGAAGCTTTACGAACAGAGTTGCTGTCATAATAATCAGGCCGGTTATCAGCACCCACAAGACGAGGTGATATAAAGAATCTATAAAGGGCAGAGTGAATAAATAAAACCCTTCACTCATACCGAGAACAGGATCTTTAATGTCTCCCGGCATCCGGTGAACAAAGCGGAGCCATTCGAGCCAGTTAGAGGCGCCCCAGATTAATCCTATAACGAGACCCAGGACGACCGCAGTCCGTCGGCTCGAGCGTTTCTCCGCGGGGATAGAAAGTGTAAGAAGGTACATTATCACGGCGCCCGCAAGACCGGACAGGACCGATAGAATCACCTTTGTCCCGAGCATCTTCCAGAAACGGGAGAGAAATCCCGCCGACTGAAACCACAGCGCCTCACCCCACAGGCTTAGAACATTGAAGAAAAGAAAAGTAAACAGAGCCAGCCCCAGACCAAAGTAGATGGAGCCGGAGCGCCTCCGCCTTATACCACGGTAGATGCTGTAGGCGGCTCCCGCGATTAGTATAAGTATTAAGATATTATACATTTCAACCTCCCTGGATATTCAAGGTCCAGTTACTATTCTGTGGTTTCACTAAGCCACAAAGATTTACGGACAAAATTCCCTTGGGTCATAAGCATGAAAACAATAAAGTTTCTTTACTCTTACCTTTGTATTCTGTCACGATAAAATATTTTTTGTCAAGATGATTATAGTTGGAGTTTCCCCATTTTTCTAAGGGGAAATGAGGTTTGTCTGGAATTTCCTGTTTTTTATCACCTGGCCTTCCCCAAGTATTTAATACAGAGCAATAATCCTATTGTTTGTTTTTTTAAATTTTTCCAACGCAACCTGCCTGCCGCACCCCTTGCCAGAGGAGTCCAGATACGATAGTTAGACCATTCTTCAAGGTCCCAAACTATTCTTAAATATCTTCCCTTTCGATGATCGACATTATTTCTTGAGCTACGTATACCCGGTTTCTTTTTCTACCAGTAACCTCTTTGAGTATCCCTGCAGAAACAAGTTTCTCAATATTATTTTGTGTAGAACGAGGTGTAATGGACAACCTTTCAGAAGTGACTTTATTAGTTAAAACAGGGTACATAAATAACTGATCAACTAAATCAAGCAACAATGCAGATGCTCTAGCTTCCTGGACTCGAGCCCTGTAACTTCTCCAGAGAGCAAGAAGTTGGTCAGACCTCATGATTGCATCCTTTGATTGGTCAGCTGTTGCTTCAAGAAAGAAGCCGATCCACTGGTTCCAATCTCCTTTACGGCTCACATCAAGAAGATATTGGTAATATTCACGACGGTGTTTCTCAAAGAAAGCGCTCAAATACAACAAAGGCTGGGACAACAAACCTTCTGAATATAATAACAATGTTATCAGTAGGCGCCCTATCCTGCCATTGCCGTCCAGGAAAGGATGGATGGCTTCAAATTGATAATGGATAACCGACAATCTAACCAGAGGGGGAAGAATCGACTGTTCATGAAGATATTTTTCAAATAGATCAAGAGCTCTTTTCATCTCCGCTACAGGAGGCGGAACATAACTGGCTTCCACTAAAGTACATCCTGGTGGTCCTATCCAGTTCTGCGACCGTCGAAATTGCCCTGGGGTCTTATTCCTCCCTCTCACACCACGCATCAGTCTTTCATGCAACTCTTTAATCAACCTTATTGATACAGGAATCTCTTCAAGACGCTTTAATCCATATTCTAGCGCACCCACATAATTTGCTACCTCTCTAACATCAGGCTGTTCTTTTTCCTTTAAACTGGCAGCTTCGAAAAATAGCAAATCAGATAATGATGCTTGTGTGCCTTCGATTCTGCTTGAAAGTACCGCCTCTCGCCTCAAAAATGGTCCAATTAAAAGATGCGGATTCGGAAGTGTCCTGCCGATTCCAGCCAATTCGCTCAGAGAGCGATCTGCTTCGGATAATTTATTAACAAGATCCATTCGTGTTGAGATTTGGGGCTCCAAAGGTGGTGGGGAATATGCAAAATAATCTTTCTGCGTTTTAACTAAATGCTTACGTTGCTCTTTAGTAAAATCATCTCGGTTCATTATTATACTCTACTTCGGTTAACAAGCGATCTATTATACTTATTGCCGTTATAGTATAACAAGGGGGCTATTTTGTCAATACCTATATATTTCTCCAAAATTGGTTTAACGTTACTCCTCAGGCGCGGGCTTTAGCTCGTCGTCTGCAGGAGATTGTTCGGTTCCTCCGTTCTTCGTTCTGATGCCCCATTGAAATGTCTGCGGGCGTCGTCCCGGTTTGACCCACAGGACAGCACCGCGCTTCAGTTTGAACTCATACTCCCACGGCTTGACATCCTTTGGCCTTGGCAAGATGTCTGCCGGGAGATAGGGCTGGATGGCAGGATGTTCCACCCAATGAGATTCGGTTCGCTGAAAGCGTGTCCAACCGAGACCGATATCGCAAAGCTGCCAGAGGGTTCCATCCTGCATCTCGAACACGAGTGGTTTCCTTCCCTGTGGCAGTTCAAACTCCCAGACTCGAACGAGGCATTGTTTTCCCTTCAGCTTCTTCTCGATCTCCTTGGCAGTATCCTTCCCCGGAAGGGGGGCTTCGTCTTGATCCGATAGGACACGGGCGAGGCTCTCTTGAAGGATCTCGTCGGTAAGCCCAAGTTCAGCGTGGCGTGCTTGGAACCATGCGGACGTGTCCTCGTCCAGATGGTTGAACATCTGTGTGTAGCCGTCGAGTTCGGTAATGAGGCCCTCAATCTGATCCGCACGGAACATGAGGTGTGCTCGGTCGAACCAGAAGTGGTGAGATAGGAAGTTCCTCTGCTCTCGCACCTCCTCCAATCTGGGGAAAAACTCCTCTGGAAGTTTGCCCGCCAATGCGGTGATTACTTCGCCAAGTGTCAGGGAAAATGCATGGGCGAGGCATTCTTCGACGCGAGGTCGCGTGATCAGATCTCTACGCGGGAGATCGGACATTGCGAGAATGATGCTCAAGCCGCGATGGAGGACTTCGCTGTGGTAGTAGGCGAGGCCAAAGCGTGCGTACATTTCACGCACGAGTTCATCGGTTGGCTCATTGGGAACGACCATCACTGTGTTGTCTCCTCATGCACCGAACGGGCTGCGGATCAGCGGCGGGAGAGGCGGCGAGCTTGCTCGCAAGGCCTACCGACCGCTGCATGCGCATGATGGCCGGCGCGCAGCGACGGACAGAATGCGGATGGAAATCCGCAGCCCGATGGCGCGGCGCTGAGCGCCTCCAGCTATCAAAATCTCATTTAGATATTCATCATTCATAAATTCCTAACTCGCGAAGCGTCCGCCCCAACGATTGAACTCACTGGTTTTTATGTAGCGCAGCGGAGTAAAAATCCAGTGCAGTGATTTGTTATGTGTTTTATTACTATTCAGATTTATTCAAAATTTTTAATATTGGGGCCTCTGAATTACCTTTAGGTATTATAAGTCTATCATTTCCTTTAATAACAACTCTATCTAAATCATTTTCGCCAATTTCCCAAGCCTCTTTTATTATCAAAGTTGTCTTTAGTATACTACTGTCGAAGAACGGTTTGATTTCATTGCCACTATGAGAAAGTTTTGCAGGATACAGCTTATATTTCTTCATAGTATTAAAAAGCCCTATCAAATTATTCAAGTTTTCAGGGCTATTTGGATTCATTTCATGAATTCTTGATGCTACAGCAAAAAAATTCTGGTTTGATTGAAGTAAATTATTGGTTTCTATGTTTGCACTTATATGAACTCGATACCAATAGGGGTTACTCTCATCAACTCCTTTAATTATTGTAATTCTAATCAAATCTAATTTATCTTCTCTGCCGAACTTATTAATCCATTTGTCAAATATTTTTCGACCTGCATCAGCATTTTCGTAAGTTAGAATTATTCCTAACCCTTCCTGTGGACGCAACAAAAATCCAAATCCATTCCATTTGGCTTTATCCCACAAAGGCACATCAATAACGGAATGTATCTTTATTTCGTCATGCCTGGCCTTATCAATATCCTTTTTATGAAAGTCTTTTTCCACCTTTTTAATATCGTAATTGTAGGAAATAGGAACTTTCCGTTTAAAGATATATTCCTTTGGTTTTACATATTTTTTCCACTCATAAAATAATAATTTGGGCGCCTCTCCCAATAAATTTATGATAAAATTTCTATGCTCAATAATTAAAGATAAACGTTCGTGGATTTCTTCCTTTTTAAATAAATTTGATACAAAATGTTCAATGTCTTTTGCTATAAAATGTTTTACAAGAATATCAGTGATTATTTTCAAAATTGAATCCCAAATAAGACTTCTATTCTCCATTTTAATATTAAAACTGTTTACAGATATATTATATTCATCATCCAATTCATTATACTCATATTCTAGGCCATTAATTTCTTTAACGCTTCTAAGATTGATAGTGACATTCTCGGTATATGACATAAGTTCGTTCATTGAAGTAGCAAAGAAACCTTCTAAGAAAGCAAGTAATGTTTCAGCCGCTAATAATATTTCTATATCTTTTGAAAATTTGATCAGAAAATTGCACCCAAGAATGTTTGAAGACAAATGAAGTTCATCTTCTGACATAAAAATAGTTTGGTGTAACATTTGCTCAACAAATGGTTGATTTGCAATTATTTTAAAAAATCGATCCAAGTCTTGCTCATTATTTATATCATCATAATCATCTATTATTTTATCTATATGACCTAATTTATACAAAACTGTATTATACGATGAATACAACTCTAATTTTTCCAATAAATCTGGCAGATACTGAAGCTCTTCTATATGTGCCGTGTCTGTGTGTAGAATTCTTGTTGAAAGACAACCATCAATCAATGCATCAAAAGGAATATCCTCTTTATTTTCACTCTCGATATTTCTTGCACGATTCAATATAGAAAGTGTTTCATACCAAGTGAATAATGAAGGTAATCTCCCTATGAAAAGTTCATTCTTAATAATTTCTTCGAGGCTTTGATAGATTCTCTTGTTTAGATTTCCACTTTCAGATATAGATCTAAATGAAAGAGCGCAGACAGAGATGTAGCAATTATTCGAGGCCCAGATTAACCCTAATTCTCTGTAAGCCATACCTAATCCGAGCAAAACAAGACACATTCCATCTTTTGATTCTTCTTTTGCAAGCTTCATTACTGCTTTGCCAAAATAGACAATACTTTCCTTGTAGTACTTTGCATTTAATTTTTGAACGCCTCTCCTAACAAATATCTCACCGGATGCTAATTCAGAATATCTCTTTTCTGATAGCTCTGCCAGATTGTCGATCAACTTATCATATTCTGTATCGTCTGGGAAAATGCCACCAAATTCTTCAATGATTTGCTTAGTACTTTCGAAAGGATAATCTATAAATGATCTACTTTGCAGTAGAATATCTGAGAGTGTTCTGAAATAATCGGTAGGATTTTCTCTTTTATGAATGCAATGTGTTAATTCCAGTAATGTTTTATAAGTTTTAGCCGTTAATGCGGAATTTGGTTTTTGATCATAATTTTCAAATTCTGATAAGATATTTATTATTTCGACCCTCTCGTATTCAATATTAATTTCATAATCGGTCAGAGTACAAATTGCATTCAAAGATAGAGCATTTAATAGGTTAAAAAGATTGAAATATAGTTCAACATTAGAGATATCGGGATTTTTCGATACATATTTTTTTAGACTTTTGAAGTCTTCGACAAAAAGAGGGTAGTCATCATACCAATTCAAATATGTCCAAGCTCTTTGATAGTATATCCTTATCCATTGCTTGGGATTGTTAACCTTCTTACAAAAACGAAAAGCTCTGTCAAACTTTCCTTCAACCTCATCTCGCGGCTTTTCCAGCATTCTTGATAATATTGCCGTTTCAAGTGCATCTTCTACTAATTGAAAGTCATACTCAAAATATCTATCTGGGTTTGTTATATTCTGTTCAAGTTTTTCAAGTTCTTCCAATCTAAAGGAATCGTTTGCTCCGAGTTGTTTTTCTTTGCTTTTGTAGGTATTTGAAAGATTTAAAGAATCGACAGCAACATCAGTAATGTCGTTATTGTAAATATGTTCTAAAATCCACTCCCCATCAATTATAACGACTTCAATATCAAATTTTTTTCCAAACTCATCTTGGGCATCTTTTTTCTTTTTACTTGAAACCAATTGATTAGTCATAAAATATACACGAGTATAGTCTCGTTTAGTTTCAACTATTTTTTTTATGTCTCCTTTAGCTTTTCCTTTCCATGCTTTTTTAGCACTGATTGCAAAACCCCATTTTTCATCTTTATTCCATCCATTTTCTGGTACAAACCATCTGTCAGAAATTAGTGGTGAAACGGGATAAGTTTCAGAATCTGTTTTGCCATCACCACCACCCGTCGGACCAACCTGCGGAACCAAATTAGGAGTTATGAATTTTTCTGCGAGCCTTCTACATAATGTCTCAAACTCATCTTGTTTCTGATTTGTTGATATTTTACTTAATTCGTATGCTAAAACTTCTCTGGGTAATACGGCTTCATCAATAATTTTAGAGTCTGAAAAATACTCAGGTCTCCTCATTTTATAGAATTCAGATAGTTTCACTTATTACCTCGATTTTCCACACATAACTACTATATATATTGTTTCTTCATAATAAACTTTTATCTTCCAAACTGTCTATATATACCTCGGAGTTATTTCCTTATTCCCACCGTAACAGTCTATTCAGCCAAAACTTACAATATTATTCCTTTTCAATTAAAGGTGATATGAAGTTTATCGATAATACCTTGTCTCCTTTTATGCCTCTGCTACAGTGTATCCACAGGACTACGGACACCCTTGCCCCCTCGATTCAATACATGGGTGTAGATCATCGTCGTTCTAACATCTTTGTGTCCTAATAATTCCTGAACCGTCCGGATGTCATACCCGGACTCTAGCAGGTGTGTGGCAAATGAATGACGCAGGGTGTGGCAGGTAGCATGCTTATTTATCCCTGATTTTAGCGATGCTTCACGTACTTCCTTCTGGATGAGGGATTCGTGCTTATGATGGCGCCCCTGTTCACCGGTGCGTGGATCTGTCCATCTATGCTCCTGGGGAAATACAAACTGCCATTTCCACTCAGTTGCCGCATTAGCGTACTTTTTTCCAAGAGCATAAGGCATGGCTACTCGCCCGTATCCCTCAGCAATATCACGCTGGTGGATACGGCGCACTTGCTCCAGATGTCTTTGAATATCTAGAAAAGCAATAACCCCTGCTATGGTTGTGGTAAAACACACCCATGGAGAAGGGGTAAGATTTCATCCTCATCTCCACACCCTGCCCGCAGCAGGCGGCTGGGATGAAGAGAGAGCCTGGCGCCCCCTGCCCTCCTGCAACCATAGCGTGCTTCGTGAACTTTTCCAGATAGAGGTCTTCCGCTTCCTGAGAGAGCGGGAACTCCTGAGCAGGGAACGTATGGAAATGATCCTCTCGCCAAAGCCATTCGGGGTTTAATGTTCATATCTCAGAAGCGATCCAGGCAGGTGACAAAGAGGCACTCACCCGGGTTGCCAGATATATGATGAGGAGCCCCGTAGTAATCTCACGACTAATCTATCACAGAGAAGCACAGAAGGTGAGGATTAAAAAGCGTAATACCGCTGGCAGTGATGAGATCGTCCTGGATGTACTTTATTTTATCGCCAGGCTTTCGGCCGCAAATCCCGGATCCCCATGAGAGGATTGTCTTATACTACGGCCCATACTCGAACGCCTTCGGCAGGCGCAGGGTGTTGGGAAGTAAAGAAGAGCTGACACCGCCGGCAAAAGGCTTCTCGAGATCAGGTGAGAGTGAATACAGCAAGTCAAGACAGTTGCGCTGGGCTAAGCTGATAGCTAAAGTCTGGAAAAAGGACCCCCTTCTCTGCAAAAAATGCTGAGGGGAAAATGAGGATTATTTCATTTATCACCGATCCGGCGGTAATTGATAAGATCCTGCGGACGCTTTGGCTGGAATTATTGCGATCAACCTCCTCCCCGTTATCATCCTCCATCCCAGCTCTGCAGTTCGCCGCTCTGCTGAAACCGTGCAGTTCAGTGTAAAACGTGTTATTTCCTGAGAGGAATCAGGCTAAATATATTCTGATTCGGCCTTATCCCCCCCAAACTACAGCAAATTCTGCTTTAAGAACCCGGAGCACGGCCAAATTAAACCTCTCATATTATGAATAATTTTTTCCGTATCCCCTTAAAAAACATGCCCCAGCGTAGAAAACGGCTGTCACAATGCATGTGACAGCCGTTTAGTATCGATCTCATATATCTGCAGTCAGTTACAATCGACCGGCTGCAATTCACAGCTAACTATCGATTCAGCCCATACAATCCCTGAATGATTTCCCGGGGAGTCACATTAGGGGCAGCATCATCCTCTTTACCGACCGATTTGACCTTTGCGGTTACGGTTGGATCTACGTATACTCTTGTATAGTCATAACCCGAATGGCTGTAGAGATAACCATTAGTTAATTCCCCCGTCCAGTTGCCATTGTAATTAGCCGGGTCGGGGCCGCACGTCGATAAAACGTAAACATAAAAGTAGTCTACGTTCTCGCCGGTGAATTCCGCCGGTACCGTATAGGTGGTATCTCTGGTGTATGTGTTATTATATTCCCACGACCCTGTGTATAGTTCTGTTCTAATAGCGTAATATTCAGCATTCTCAACCTTATTCCAGACAACTTTAACCGTCGCCGATGTATCCACTGTTGTTCCGCTTGCCGGCGTTATTATTTCAGGTTCGTCATCATCATAATCCAGTATCTTGATATTACATGAACTGCTGAGCCCGCTTCCATACATCGAAACGCGCACACTGTCGCCTGACTCGTAATCCGAAGGATCTTTACCTTCGTAGTAATATGCGTACCAGTACGGGTCAGCATAAGACCACCAATAGCTTTCATCCACATCGACCAGAGCCGTGTCAACCTTAATGGAGTCAATATCCGGATACCCTCCGCCTTGAACATGCATGTAAACGCCAAAATACAAACCATTCCCGGAATAAGTGTAAATCTCACCATTTGTAAATGTAGCCGGCCCAGATGTCGGCCCCGCGACTTCATCATCATCGCCGCAGCCGACGATAAACAGCGCCGCCATTACTACTAAAACCAAAAAAACTAACCGATTTTTAAGCATAACAACCCCTTCCCTTATCTAAGGTTCAATCTTCCAAGAACTCCTGATTATTTTATTTTTTTTCTATGGTTCATGTCAACATAAATGTGAATTTTGGAGTTTCCCCATTTTTCTAAGGGGAAGTGAGGTTTGTCTGAATAACAATTTCAACTACCCCGGGATTTTTATAAACAAACTCTCTCTACTCGGCGCGCGCGTTAACCTACCCGCAATCTCACGCAGAAAAGACTTTCCCGGCACAAAAAAACAGAGTAGTATCTTCTTCTGTAAGGGGGAGCTATGACGCGCCGCAGGCGGACAATAATAATACTCTGCATTATAACCTTCGTACTTGTATCCGGGATAATTCTTACCGGGATATGGCTTGAAACCCGCGATTTCCGTGATAATTTTTCCGCTATGCGGGGAGAGCTGGGGGAAATCGAAGAACTGGGGAAAGTGAGAAAAAACGGGTATACCTCGAAGTCAGTCGGAGCTCTAAGCAGCACCGGCATACCTTTCTCGGCAAGGATCAAAGTGCCGGAAAGAAGAAATAATCCTCTTGCCGCTTTGATAATACTGGGGGGACTAAGAACAGGCAAAGATATTGTGGATTATATGCAAGGAACCCCCGGGATGATTATAATGGCGATCGATTACCCGTATGAAGGGAAAAAGGAAGATCTTTCCGCAATCGAGTTTATGCTGGCCCTTTCAGATATTCGCAAAGCCGTACTGGAGACGCCTCCCGCTGTAATGCTGGGAGTAGATTATCTTCTCTCAAGAGATGACGTGGACCCTGAGATGATCACTCTGATAGGCGGAAGTCTCGGGGCTTTCTTCGTTCCTGCCGTTATGGCTTCAGACCCTAGGATAGACGCCGCGGCGATTCTATTCGGCGCGGGAGATCTTAAAGAACTGATAAAGAACGAAATAGACCTGCCCTTTCCCCTGCCCTGCCTGGGTTCCTCTATAGCCTCTGTTCTCGTCTCTCCGGTTGAGCCGCTGAAGTATGTTGCCGGCATATCCCCCCGGCCCCTTTTGATACTAAACGGAAAAGCAGACCCGCGGATACCCGCCGAGCTCGCCATGAAGCTGCACGATGCCGCCGGGGAGCCGAAGACAGTTGCCTGGATCGACTGCGGACACATGGATGTAAAATCTGAGGAGTTTAACGAGAAGGTGGTCAGGGAGGTGCTGGGGTGGTTACAAAAATAAAAGAGCAGGCAAAAACCCCTTAATTATGGTGTCTGCGTTTTTTTCTATATTGAAAGGAGTAATTTGAAGGGTATAAAAAGCGAAAGATATTTTGAAAAATTCAAATTCATCGTCGAGAAGGAAAGAGAAGAGGAGATGAGGCGGCATGAAAGTGAAATCAGAAATCTCTCGGGCAGAGAACGTGAAGAAAAGGGGAGAGCCTTACTGAACCTCCGGGGGAAGAATCACCGAACGGGTCTAGGGGGAAAATATCTGATAAAATTCGTCCGGCAGAGGCAGGGAGAAATGCTGCCGCCGCACGAGATAAATATAGGCGACCTCGCTCTGTTAAGCAGAGGAAATCCACTTTCAAAGAACAATCTCTCAGCAACAGTTATTGAAAAGAGCAAATATTCCATAACAGCGGTCTTTGACAACCCGCCGCCGAACTATCTGTATAAAAAGGGGCTCAGGATGGACCTCTACGTTAATGATATAACTTTCCAGAGAATGATAGAAGCCCTTGATACGCTTGCCGGCGGCAGGGGCAAGTTGTCAGAAATTCGCTCTAAACTGATCGGTGAAACAGAACTGTCCCCTTTGAAGAAAAAGAAGATAAAACCATTCAACCGGGAATTAAACAGAGCTCAGATAGAGGCTTCTGAAAAGGCGTTATCCTGCGCCGATTTCTTTCTTATTCACGGCCCTCCGGGCACGGGCAAGACCGTAACCTGCATCGAGGTTATCAGGCAGGCTGTTATCGCGGGCGGAGAGACTGTATTAGCCGCGGCGGGTTCTAATGTTGCAGTTGATAATATATTAGAGAGACTTATAGAACACGAAGTAAACGCGGTGCGGATTGGTCATCCCGCCCGGGTAAATCCGGTTCTCAGAAAACACTCTCTCGATCTTATCCTGGAAGAAGATCCGCTCTACAGGAAATCCGTCATCCTCAGGGAAAAGGCAATGTCGCTTAAAGATAAACAGAATAAATACACACACCCGGGCGGAAGATGGCGGCGCGGGATGAGTAATACAAAAATAAGACAGCTCGCGGACCGAGGGGCTCGTAACCGCGGTGTCCCCGCCGGCAAGATAAAGGATATGGCGAAATGGCTCGATATCCAGGATGATATTGACAATCTGTTTACAGAGATCGACAAACTCGAGCAGAAAGCCGTAAGCGGGATATTAAACGGAGCTGATGTTGTCTGCGCTACCAATTCAACCGCGGGGTCGGATGTTTTAAGCGGGAGACACTTCGACCTGCTCGTACTGGATGAAGCCACACAGTCGACTGAACCGGAGGCGCTCATTCCACTTGTAAAAGCCGACCGGGCTGTACTTGCCGGTGATCATAAGCAGCTGCCGCCTACTATCTTAAGCGAAGATGCCAGGAGACAAGGCCTCGGGAAATCACTTTTCGAGAGACTGCTCGAGATACACGGAGACAGGATCAGAGAGATGCTTAAGGTTCAATACAGGATGAATCAGGATATAATGGGCTTTTCTTCTAACGAATTCTATTCGGGAAAACTGACCGCCCACCAGTCGGTAAAGAAATGGACACTAAGGGACCTCGGAGCAACTGCTCCCCGGAGCGAATTTCAAAGGTTTGTTTTTGACCCCGGCAGACCTGTCGTATTTATTGATACTACGGGTAAAGAAAGCAGAGAAGAAACTAGCAAAGACTCAAAATCTTTTTTCAACAGGTTCGAAGCCAAGCTGGCCGTGGATATAATAAAGACGGCCGCGGATACAGGTATCGACCATTATGATATAGGGTTAATCGCTCCCTACAAGGCTCAGACAGAATTCATACGAAGCCTGATAAGCGATGAGAGAACCGAGATAAACACAGTCGACGGATTTCAGGGAAGAGAAAAGGAAGTCATAATCCTTTCACTTGTAAGGACCAACAAAGACGGTAATATAGGATTTCTTAAAGACTTAAGGAGACTGAATGTTTCCCTGACAAGGGCAAAGAAGAAGCTCATTGTAATCGGACATTCCCCCACCTTATCCACTCATGAAAGTTACAGAAGACTAATCGATTACATCAAAGGGAAAAACGGATACTACCCTGCTGAATAAAGGAAACGTAGGGCAAGAATAAAAGGGAAAGATCTATTAATTCAGCTCAGCAGAGCAGACCGGAAAAACTCAGAATTAAAATAAGAATCAGATTGAAACCGGAAGTCCTGCCGGGTTAGAATGTAACATATACAATCAGGGAAAATGCTCACACTTTCGATCAGGAAACGCCGATAGGAGCCAGTGATGAAATTAAAACAGACATTCATAGACTTTATGCTACACCACCAGGAACGTCACAAGCGGAGCTACAATTTCCTCGTTCTCCTAGAGGCAATCCAAACTGCCGCCAAGTACATACAGTACTTATATAAGACAGGCTCTCTTAAGAACATTATGGGCGAAGCGGGGATCACCAACGTTCAGGGAGAAAACGTTATGGAGATGGACGATATAGCCAACGCCATCGTACTTCACTATTTGCGCCGCTCAAACCAGGTAATCTGCGCGGTCACCGAAGAAGAAGCTGAACCAGTCAAACTGAATGAAGACGGAGGCCGTTACTTCATATACTTCGATCCGCTGGACGGATCGAGCAACATCAGGCACAACCTTCCGGTTGGCTTCATGTTCGCCGTCGCCAAAAGGAACTTAAGCGGCCCCGAAGATTTACACCTGCGTAAGGGATCTGAATTTCGAGCGGCAGGTATTTTCCTTATACCTACCGGTGTGTTTACAATCGCCCTTGCCAATACCGGCGTTTTCCGTTTTCACCAGGATGAAACAATGACATACGTAATACCTGAAAACTCGGAGCGTCTGATAATACCGGACGACCCTAAGAGATGGGAACTCTCCTTCAACGCCTCCAACACTAAAGCCTTCTCAAAGAATGTTCAGAGCTGGATCGAAAAACATGAATCTAAACACTCATTTCGCTACCTCGGAGCGCTGGCGGGAGACTTCCACCGCCTTCTTTCCAACGGCGGTATGTTCATGTATCCCGCTATAGTAAACCATCCTAAACCAGAGATGAATCGCCCCAACGGCAAACTGCGTCTTCTTTACGAAGCAGCCGTTACCGCTTTTATCGCAAGAGAAGCCGGAGGAATAGCCATAGATGAAGAAGGGAACGATATTCTGGATATAACTCCCAAATATCCACACCAGCGTACCGCTCTCTACGTGGGCTCCACTCCGCTCGTAGAAAGCATAAGGAAACAGCTTATAAATAACGGATAGAAACTGCTTAAAGCAAAGGTTTAAAGAAATTGGTTTTGGGGCAATTTCCCCGCCGGGGCAAACTATCTTTTAAGCTTATCTCTCCGGGTGATATCTGACTATTATGAAGAAATAAGAAAACCGATTATACTGAACCTATAAGAACACTGAACTTCAGAAAATGTACCCCCTGGTACAACGCTCTAACCAAAATATATACACAAATGGCGATAGAAATATCGTAACCAAAGTAAAGACAACGGGATATGAGTAAATATATATAAATATCGAATTCGGCATCTATCTCGCAACACAGATTTAGTAAGCTAAATTGTATGTAGCCGGAACTTGACTAAATTTGCTAAATTTATTAAATTTGCTTTGAGCATTCTCAAGTAAATGGAAGGGGTAAAAATGAAAAGAGCGCTTTTTTCATTACTGCTGGCGGTCTTTATCTTCGGAGCCGGCTGCGACAGCGGCAGTGATTATACGGCCGGTCCCGCTGGTACGGAGCAGGAAGAAACAGTTATTGATCTTGATTCACCCACCGGGGGCTTTTCTTTATCGGATGAAAAGCCAGCTTTCGGAGAAGCCGATCTGTATACCTATTCTGAAGATGAAAAAGTATATGACGATGAAATCAATAACGACCCAGTGATGGAAAGATACAGAAACCGACTGGGAGTAAAAAGATTCCGCCTTCGAGCTATCTGGGGAAAGCTTCCTAGAAGTTATCAGGACAGTTCTTCTGCTGACTGCTGCGGCCTCGACTGGTCCGGAAGTTTGACCTTCAACAGAGGTATTGTGGTAATCGAAAAACTTATAGCCTTCGAGCCCGGAGACTATATAACAAGAAAAGACAGATCAAGGATCGAATGGGTTTCAAACACCTGCCCGCATGTTGACGGGATTCAGGTCAAGCTGATAGCTCCCCCGGCTTTTATAAACCCTGATTCAGTAAAGACAGACAGCACAGAAATCGCCGAGCCGGCGCTTACTATAAGCACGGGGCCATATACAAAATCTTTCACGTTGAAAGAGCTTGAAGCCCTTGAACTCATCAAGCCCGTGGACAGATGCGGCAACGGCATCGCGCTGAACAGTCATATTGTATATCCTGGATGCCCGAGTGGATACCTCCTTGGAAAATGGAAAAGTATAGAGCATGATACAATACCATCGGATTCAACAAGCTCAGGCGAAACAGACAAGATTCTTCTTGGTTATTTCAGAGGCGTCTGGTTAGGACACAACGGCAGAATAGGTGGCCACTTGAAAGGAGTATACGGACAAAACAGCGCTGGAGAGTCCGTTTTCTTCGGCAAATATATAGATTTCAACGGACGCTTCAAAGGTTTACTTAAAGGATATTACGAAGCCTTCCCGGTAGATACATTCGCATATTCTCCTCCGCGCGGAATATTTAAAGGAAGATGGTTTAACAGAAACCTCACTCCTAAGGGAAGCCTCAAAGGAGACTGGGTTACAGGAACGGAAGGAAACGGGTTCTTCCACGGAAGATGGATAAAGAACTGTCCTGACAAGCTATAACCCGCAAAGTATAGAAATTCTAAATTATAAAGGGGGCGCGGGAGCTTACCACCGCTCCCCTTTTTTTAGAGCAGATAGAAAACGTTTATTTTTCACTCAAACAATACTTGTCCGGAAGATTTACATCCAGCTGCTCTCTTACAACCTCGAGAAAGGCCCTGAGAGTTACCGGAAGATATCTGCCGACGGGCAGCAGGAGGCCAATCTCTCTATACAGACTGATCCCTTTAACACTGAAAGTTTTAAGATTTCCTCTCTTGATATCTTGTTCAACAGTCTTGAGCGGCAGTGCGGATATCCCCAGCCCGGAGGCAACGAGGTGTTTAATCGCTTCCTGGCTGTCTATAGCCATCGAGACTTTCGCCGAGACACCTTTTTCAAGCAGGGCATTCTCAATAATCCCCCGTGTTACAGATTCTTTATGGAACAGGATAAATGGATAGCGGACCAATTTACCGCAGGACAAATCAGAGCGGCCTGCAAGAGGATGACCCACGGGAGCTATAAAAACTATAGGTTCAGTAAAGACAGGATATATGTCGTATTCATCAGATAAACTCAAGGGAAGTGTTCCGCAAACGATATCCAGTTCCCCCTACTATCCCCGGGTAGAGCTTTCTGAATCTTGAAAAGACCTTTGGAAGAATATAAATGCTGGCGGCGTCTATCGTACCCAGCGAGAGCCGCCCCTTCTTAAGCCCCCGGAGATCATTTATGTGCTCAAGCATCTGACCTTCCATCTCATAAATCTTTTCCGAATAATCTAAAACCACCTTGCCGGCTTCAGTAAATACGATCCTCTTTTTCCTGATCTCATACAATTTTATCCCGAGCTCTTCTTCCAGCTTTCTCAGTTGAATACTTATCGCCGGCTGAGTAACAAAATTCGCCTTTGCGGCAGCGGTAAAACTGCCATTTTCAGATAGTGACAACAGATATTTGAGGGGCCTTAGTTCCATTTTTAGTATAAATTAAGTTAATAGTCGTTATTATAATAATAAATTGTATTTATTATGTCAATGGTGCTAATCTATATTTTGAATTTGATGGTAAAATATAAATAACTTATTCAGGCTTTATCAATTCAACCTGTCTTTCCAGTTGGGAGATAAAGGAGGAAAAATGGAAATTAAGCGCAAACCAACAAAACCAAAGGGAAAACTTGGTGTGTTGACGCCGGGGATGGGAGCTGTTGCCACAACATTCATCGCGGGCGTACAGGCGATAAGACAAGATATCGCCGAACCTGTCGGTTCATTAACCCAGATGGGAACCATACGCCTTGGAAAAAGAACCGAGAACAGAGTACCGGCTATTAAAGATTTTATTCCTCTGGCCGAGTTGGACGATATAGTGTTCGGCGGCTGGGATATTTTTGAAGAGAATTGTTACAAGGCAGCTCTTAATGCAGGCGTACTGGACAAAGAAATGCTGGACAGAGTTAAACCCTTCCTGGAAAAGATACAGCCGATGAAAGCTGTGTTCGATCAGAATTACGTAAAGAAACTTAGCGGCAGCTGGGTCAAGAAGGGAAAAAACTGGTACGAGCTCGCTGAACAGCTCAAAGAGGACATACTTAAATTCAAGGAAGAAAACAACTGCGACCGGCTGGTTATGATCTGGTGCGCAAGCACTGAAATCTTCATGGAGCCGTCCAAAGTACATAAAGACCTGAAATCTTTTGAGAAGGGGCTTAAGGAAAACGACCCTGATATTGCACCAAGTATGGTTTACGCCTACGCGGCACTATCTCTGGGAATCCCCTTCGCGAACGGAGCTCCCAATCTGACAATAGATATACCGGCCCTCAGCGAACTTGCAATGAAGAACGAAGTCCCCGTTGCCGGGAAAGATTTTAAGACCGGACAAACACTAATGAAAACAATACTGTCGCCAGGGCTTAAAGCCCGTTTGATAGGCCTCAGCGGCTGGTTCTCAACCAATATCCTCGGCAACCGCGACGGCGAAGTCCTAGACGACCCGGAATCGTTCAAGACAAAAGAGAAAAGCAAACTCTCGGTTCTGGAGCACATACTTCAGCCGGATGTCTACCCTGAACTCTACAAAGATTTTTACCACAAGGTAAGGATCAATTACTATCCCCCGCGGGGAGACAACAAAGAGGGATGGGATAATATAGATCTCTCCATGTCGGCTCGGCTCTGCCAATGCAGATCAAGATAGACTTCCTGTGCAGAGACAGTATCCTTGCCGCGCCGATTGTTCTCGACCTGGCGCTTTTCCTCGACCTTTCAAAAAGGATAGGTTTCAGAGGAATACAGGAATGGCTGTCTTTCTACTTTAAAAGCCCGATGTTCGCGCCGGGGCTCTACCCGGAGCACGACTTATTCATACAGCTTATGAAACTTAAGAACACCCTCAGATACATTAAGGGTGAAGATATGATCACACATCTGGGTCAGGAATATTACGATTAGTCAAGTTTGAACTATTTGTTTGATTCTCAGCATTGGGGGAACGGTATCCGCTGGACCGTTCCCCCTTAAAAATGATCAAAGGTCAGGACTCTATCTCAACATAGAAATAATGTCCATTTCTGTAAATTGCCAAGATTACGGTATTCTTTTCCATCTCTTCGAGAAGATCCCTGAAATCGGATCTATTCTCAATCTCTTTCCTGTTTATCTCTACTATAACATCACCCTTCTTAAGGCCCGCCTCAACTGCCGGACTTTCAGGTTCGATGTCGATTATAACAACTCCTTTTATATCATCAGGGATATCAAGACTTCTCCTGTAATAATCATCTAAAGTCTTAACCCTCGCTCCTATAAATAAATGGGATTTTCCTTTTTCATCACGCTTTCCTCTGGTATCACCGTCCGGGCGCTCCCCTATTTCGATATCTATCTTTTTCCTCTTCTTATCCCTTAAGATTCCGATTTTCAGTTCTGTTCCGGGAACAGCAGCCGCTGCCATACTATGAAGATCTTTACTGTCTTTTACCTTTTTGCCCCCGAATGAAATTATTATATCTCCCCTTTCGAGGCCGGCTCTGTCAGCGGGAGTATCCTTTTCAACCTGAGCGATTAACGCCCCCCCTGCATCTTCAAGTCCAAATACTCTGGCCATCTCTGGTGTAACATCCTGTGGATAAACACCGATATACCCTCTGACAACATATCCGTTTTCTATTATGCTCTTCATAATGGAAGTTGCCAGATCGAGCGGAATCGCGAACCCGATCCCCTGACTTCCCCCGCTTCTTGTTACTATTGCCGTATTAATGCCGACGAGTTCCCCTCTGGTGTTGATCAGGGCGCCCCCTGAGTTACCGGGATTTATCGCCGCGTCCGTCTGAATAAAATCCTCGTAGTCTACCAGCTTGAGAGATCTGCCCAGCGCGCTTATGATTCCTTTCGTAACGGTCTGCCCCACTCCGAAGGGGTAGCCGATCGCGATAACTGTCTGTCCGAGCCTCAGATCATCCGACTTTCCTATTTTTACTGCCGGCAGATCATCCCCTTCGATCTTTATTACAGCTATATCACTCTTAGGATCCGTTCCGATAATTTCAGCGTCGAATTCCCTTTTATCAGTCAGGATCACTTCTATTTCATCAGCCTCATTCACCAGATGATTGCTTGTAAGTATATACCCGCCGTTGTCAACGATAACACCCGAACCAAGACTTCTCTGAACTCTCTCGCTCGGGATATTTCCTCCTCTGAAGAATCTCTCAAAAAACTGCCTGAAGAAAGGATCTGACATATAGGGTGAAGGTTTAGTTTTAACAACCCTTTTTGAAGATATATTAACTACAGCGGGGGCAACGCGCTCTATAATATCAGGCAAACTCTCATCCTCTGCCGCAGCCGCGTATGCGTTTGCGGACAACCCCTCCGTATCACAGTCCGAAACCCGGAAGCCGCTGATAATTCCGCTTTGAAGAACTATGCCCAAACTGATTACCAGTGCCGCCGAGATAATTAGAAACCATTTCTTAGAGCTTCTGTTTTCCTTCATTTATTTCCTCCTTTTTTAAAATCAGTTCTAACCTCTTATAATCAGACAGCCGTTTAAAGTTCCATTTTCTTTTATGAGAGTAGCTGTAAATAAAACGTCCTGAGGTATTATTTTATAACTACCTGCCAACCATATCCATAAAATTGCGCAGTATAAGGCGCGCCTTAGGTGTTTCTCTGATAGATGAGATGAAATCTTCGTACTGATCCTTCTCCTCAGAAAATCTGTTTCGTTTTATCAGGTTGTTCTTGTACATAACGGCTAACTGCCTCAGCTGATCAGCATTGATTTCCGGATGAGGCTGAATGCCGAAGGCTTTTCCCAGCGAAAAAGCCTGTACGGGAGTCATCCTGTTAAAGGCCAACTTCAACGCGCCGGGTGGAATCCTCGCGACATGTGTTCTATGTATAAGATTCATCAACTGGCCGGATTTAATCCCCGAAAAAGTTCACTTTTTTCTCCCTCAGGTGTGAGATAAACTGGGAAACTCCCCATCTCCCTCCCCTTGGGATTTATTACTACCTCTCCGCCAAGCGCCGTTGCTAGAGCGTGATGTCCAAAACAAATACCCAGAATCCAGCTGCCGGCCCCGTAGGCTGAACGAATAAAATCAAGTAGAGGGGAAATCCAAGGTTTATCTTCAAAAACCGCGCCGGAACTTCCGGAGATTATAACACAATTCCCACCTGTGGATACCTTTTCGGGTTCAGGCAGATTGCCGGCTGTGGCGTCATAGATCGAGAGTTTGACATTTTCAGAAATACCCAGAGCGTCAAGCGAACTGCGGAACCAATCACTGCTGACAGTACCGTCAGTCAGCTTAAAATCGGTTACATCAATAAAATGCGCGTTAACTTTCATCACTTCGCCCTGAAGAATTAAAACCTGATTTCAAATCCTCTGTAGTCCCCGCCGTCAGGCAGAGATTCGGTCTCTACATGCGCCACATTCGATGCGGGAGGCCCTTTACCCAATTCCTTTATAAATTTCTCAGTCCTGTCTCTGTCGCCCTCCACCTCGGCTTCAACACTTCCGTCAGCGAGATTTCGAACAAAACCCTCGAGGCCGAGGTCACTGGCGAGACGTTTTGTAAAAAACCTGAACCCGACACCCTGAACAACCCCTTTTACTTTAATATGAATTCTGATTCTTCCCTCCTCTTGCAATTCTTCTTCTAACTGTAGATCTCAATAAAACGTTCAAATGACCTGTCCCATGTTCTTTCTATCTCATCGGGAAAAACACAACCGGGGAGTTCCCTTTTCTTAAGATGATGCTGAAGGCACTGGCAGCAGTTGCCTTTTCGAGGACACCCCTGATATGAACAGTTGCAATTTTCAAGATTTTCGTCAAACTTTTCACAGTCGATAACCATCTTATTGTCCCTTCTCTCTCTTAAGCCGTAAGCAATTATATCTGTCTCACAACTGTATTTTAACAATAAAAGGTTTAAATACCAGAAATAATTACATCCTTTCTCACTTCTCACTTCGGCAAAATCAGCTCCCACTCTAACTAAAAGTATACATTCTGAAAAAGTTTAAAAAGGAGAAAAGAATTGATAATATCCCTTTATATTAATAGATTTACAATTGAACGCGTTTAATACTGTCTAATATTCATT
This sequence comes from Candidatus Krumholzibacteriota bacterium, assembly GCA_034520215.1. Taxonomy (NCBI): domain Bacteria; phylum Candidatus Krumholzibacteriota; species Candidatus Krumholzibacteriota bacterium. Next base: position 1,573,207 of record JAXHNR010000001.1, read on the forward strand.
CGAGGTGAAAATGGGAAACAAAAAGATATACCTTGATCATAACGCTACAACTCCTCTGCATCCGGAAGTTAAGAAAGCAATAACAGAAAATCTGGATCTCTTCGGCAACCCTTCCAGTCTGCATTCCTACGGAAGAGAAGCCCGAAGAGTTATCGAAGAGGCAAGAGAGACGATAGCTTCTTTCATAGGTGCTTCCGGCGATGAAATCATATTCGTAGGCAGCGGTTCAGAGGCGAACAACTCTGTTCTCTCCCTGCTGACCTGCCAGCTGAAGAAATGCAATATCAAGGGATTCGATAGAACCG